>NZ_MJWW01000001.1:0-642 GCF_001762445.1 Campylobacter sp. BCW_6877
ATTTATACTCCCCGCTAAAATATTCTATACCCACATTTCTAGCACTACTTAATCCTCCATTTTTTTTATGAAATAAAGTTATTCTTTCGTCTTTTAAAGTATACTCTTTGGCGATATTTAAGGAATTTTTATCTGTACTGCCATCATTTACTAAAATAATCTCTAGATTAAGATAAGTTTGATTTATGACACTTTCTATACATTCTCTTAAATAATTTTCTACATTATATATTGGAATAACTATACCAACAGTTTTATTTTGATTCATCTATAATGCTCTCTTTTTCTTATGAATTTTATATGTTTTTATTATATCAAATGGTAATTTAAATAATCCACCCTTATACCAATTTTTACAATTTTTAATTAAAATTTGACCTAACTTATAAGAAAGATGATTTTTAATTGCCATAGCTTCTTTATAATCTAAACAACTTTCTATAGGTGGTAGTTTTTTTATTTTATCTTTACTAATTTTTTGCTCTTGTTTATAAAATATTACAACTGATAATAAATATATAGGAATTAATACTATACTAAAGAAATTTTTAGAATTAATGATTAACGACTGTCCCAGTTTGTATGATAATTGATTTTTTATTCTTTGTTTGGCTGAATAATAACCAAATTGTTCTTGCAAAG
>NZ_MJWW01000002.1:0-555 GCF_001762445.1 Campylobacter sp. BCW_6877
ATATAAAATTCATAAGAAAAAGAGAGCATTATAGATGAATCAAAATAAAACTGTTGGTATAGTTATTCCAATATATAATGTAGAAAATTATTTAAGAGAATGTATAGAAAGTGTCATAAATCAAACTTATCTTAATCTAGAGATTATTTTAGTAAATGATGGCAGTACAGATAAAAATTCCTTAAATATCGCCAAAGAGTATACTTTAAAAGACGAAAGAATAACTTTATTTCATAAAAAAAATGGAGGATTAAGTAGTGCTAGAAATGTGGGTATAGAATATTTTAGCGGGGAGTATAAATTCATAAATAAAAATCAGATTTTTCAAAAAAACACTCTAATTGAATTTAGTGTTAATGGCAATAATCATTATGAAATACATAGTGTATACAAGAGTTATAAATATTTTGATAGTGAAAAAGATTTGATAAATTTTACTAACGCGAATATAGATTATATTATATTTTTAGATTCCGATGACTATTGGAGATTAAATTGTATTGAAGAATGTGTTTCTAGAATGAATGGAGTAGAAGTACTTTGGTTTGATTATGA
>NZ_MJWW01000003.1:0-2607 GCF_001762445.1 Campylobacter sp. BCW_6877
ATTAAGCAATACCTTAAATGTAGGAGTAGATAATAAAGTAAGAGTGGCTAAAAACTCTCATGAATATGTAGGAGAAAACAAAGATATAGAAATAGGTGCTAATCAAAATACCATCATACATAAGGATGAGACAAGAAATGTGAAGGGAAATAAAAAGGAAGTGGTTGAGGGGCATTATGATATTAATGTCAGTGATAAAATGCAAGTGTTAAGCGAGAAAAAGATGGATTATAAAAGCAAAGATAATATTCTTTTTACAAGTAATGAATCCATAGGATTTGAAAGTGATAAAAATACAAGCATGGTAGCTGATAATATCACAACTTATACAAAAACTATTCATGAGTTAAAAGCCGATAGCGAGGCGACTATACAGGTAGGAGAAACAATTATTAATGCAAAACCTGATTGTGTTATCATTAAAGCAGGTGGAGTTGAAGTAACTATAGACTCTAATGGACTTGTGGTTAGAGGTGGAGAACTTAAAGCAGAGTAATAAAGGATAAACAATGAATAAACCCTTCTACAAACTTAAAAAATTTTATATACCTTGTGGTGTGCTTATAGCTTTGATTATTTTTATAAGCTTAACTTATCATTTCTTACAACGACCTTTAGAGCTTATCTTTTGGGATAGATATGATATATCGAAATTATCTATTAATAACGAAGAGAAAAATTTTAAAACAATGAAAACTATGAATTACTCCTACTTTCGCTAACGCTTAGAAGTAGGAGCTTCCTAACTAAAGCCAAGTATTCTTAGCTAGCTCGAAAGGCTTCTTGTTTATAGCTTACACCTAAATTTTCATATAAAATATTAAAACTTATACAAAAATCTTTCATAAATTGTTTCAGAAGTTAAAGAGTTTGTTTGGTAAATTACATTAAGGGTTTAAGCCGCAGGCTGACCCCCTACGGCTAAATTGTGAAACCCCTGAAAGGAGGTACATAAAACTCATTCTAGTGGTTATTATACTGCTTTGTTTATTTATAGTCAAGGCATATTAACCAAGCTCAATTTTTGGGGCAACTGGAGTGGGTTACCTGCGGTATCAAACAAACTTTTAACTAAGCTTCTCTCCTTCTATTGAATTTCTATATTTTTTTATATTTTCAATATTTGCACCAAATAAAAATGAAGGTGCAAAAAACAAAGTGCTAATGAATAACAAGTAAAATCTTTTCATGGACTGTTTTAAGAAGTTAAAGAGTTTGTTTTTGGTATAATTGCATAAGGGTTAATGCCAAAGGGGCGGCAACCCCTTTAGCATTCAATCACGCCCAAAAAGGAGGTGATACAGAATGTTAAACAAAATTATAGTAATAATTATACTACTTTGTATAATTATAGTCAAGTGTTATTAACACTTGTTTTCCCTTTTTTAAAGGGGGTTATAATTTTCCCTTTGGCTTACCAAACAAACTTTTAACTAAGCTTCTCTCCTTCTATTGAATTTCTATATTTGAAAAATTTTATTTTTTTAAAAAGTATATGTTTTTTGTATTATTAATTTTTCAAGTATATTCTTTTGGTTATTTTAACTATAAATCACAGTCCTCTTGAGTTTTTTGAAAATAAAGAAAATAGAGAAAAACTCATAAAAACCCTAATAATACACTTAAATTCTTATTTAGAGGCTGAAAGTAATCTACAAAAAATCAAGATTTTAGTCAAAATATATCAAAATTTACAAAAATGTAGCCGAACTCCTGTTCTTATTGACATAGAAGAACTTGAATTTAACAAAGAAGACATTTTCGAAGAATTATTTTATGCTTTAGGCGGTTTAGGAGGTATGTATTCCGTAGAAATAATACAATCAAGAATTGCAAATTTCATCAAAATACTTGGCGGAGAACCTAAACTTTTATTAGAACAATTTTAAACACATAGACTTCTTCTTGAAGTCTATGCAAATACTCAATTTTAGAAAAATTAATTATTCAATAACGCAGCTTTTATTGTATCATTTGTTGCTTTGGCATATATAGCAGTAGTATTTAGTTTTGCATGTCTTAGAATTCCACAAGGTTTGTTCCTTTGGCTGTTAATCTCATGGCTAAAGTGTGTCTAAGCAAATGAAGTCCTTTTTTGCTGATCAAAGCTTTAGCGTAAATATTATTTACAATCAAAAAAGCATTGCTTCTATTTAAATGTTTTCCTGTGCTAGTTTGCATTATGTAATCACTATCTTGGATATTTTCTTTAAAATATTCAAGCTCATCATCTACTTCTTCTTTTTTAATAAATGCAAATTGTTCTTTACCGCCCTTGCCTATTATGGATATTTTTAATATTTCATCATCAACCTCTTCAAAATCACAAAGTTTTACATTTAAAGCTTCAGAAATTCTAAGTCCTCCATAAAGCATAAGTTTTTTCTAAAACTATTGTAAACTTCTTTTTTGCTTTTTCTTTCTCTAAAACATTATTTAGCCTTATAATTTCATTTTCATTAAGATAATTTAATTTTCTTCTGATTTTTCTGTTCTAAATCTAATTTTCTTCATATCAAAGGAAAAAACAAACAAATCATCATTATTATCGCTTATAAAAGAAAAAAAGCTAGTTAATACTCTCAAATAAGTTATTTTTGTTTTTTT
>NZ_MJWW01000004.1:0-2264 GCF_001762445.1 Campylobacter sp. BCW_6877
CTTGAATATCTTTTTGCTTGCAACAGTAAAGAAGCTAAATTTTACAATGCTACTGAAGGTGGAGCAAGGATTAATTTTACTGAAGAACTTTCCTTTAAAGAATGTTGTGAAAAACTCCTTACAAAAGAAAAACCTAAATTTGAACTTCCAAAAAGTTTAACTAAAAATAGAAGTGACAAACTCCTAGTTAAATTCAAAGAAAAAATACAAAAAGATCAAGATAATGCTAAAAGATTTTTAAATGATGCTTTAGTTTTAAAACAAATTTTAGAAAATATACTCAGTAAAGATTTTATTTTACCTTTGGAATTTTTAGAAAAAGTTTATCAAAATATAGAAAATTTTAATCACTCTTTAGATGAAGATGAGTTTATACAGGATGAAGTTTTAAGAGGAGCCTTTGCTTATCGTGGAAAATTTATCGCTGATGTGCTTAGGCTTCATATTCAAGATAAAGCTAGTTTTATCAGTGCTTATATCAAAGCTTATGATGAATGGTTGCTTTATTTTATAGAAAAACTAGAGCAAAAATATGAATCTTTGCTAAAAGTATAAAATTTTGACACCAAGGTATAAAATATTTTTTTGATTGCACGATATAGCATTTAACAAGTTCATGGATGAGCTTGAATTTTTTTAAAAGGATTTAAAATGGGATTTCGTATTAACACTAACGTTGCAGCATTAAATGCTAAAGCAAACTCTGATCTAAACAGCAAAGCATTAGATCAATCACTTGCAAGACTTAGTTCAGGTCTTAGAATCAACTCAGCAGCAGATGATGCTTCAGGGATGGCGATAGCAGACTCTTTAAGATCTCAAGCTTCTACTTTGGGTCAAGCTATATCAAATGGTAACGACGCCTTAGGTATCTTACAAACTGCAGATAAAGCTATGGATGAGCAACTTAAGATCTTAGATACAATCAAGACTAAAGCAACTCAAGCAGCTCAAGATGGGCAAAGCTTAAAAACAAGAACCATGCTTCAAGCAGATATCAATCGTTTGATGGAAGAACTTGATAATATCGCTAATACTACTTCATTTAACGGTAAACAACTTTTAAGTGGTAATTTCATCAATCAAGAATTTCAAATCGGTGCAAGTTCAAATCAAACCATCAAAGCTACTATAGGAGCAACTCAATCTTCTAAAATCGGTTTAACACGCTTTGAAACAGGAGGAAGAATTTCAAGCAGTGGTGAAGTGCAATTCACTTTGAAAAACTATAACGGTATAGATGATTTTAAATTTCAAAAAGTTGTGATTTCAACTTCAGTTGGAACAGGTCTTGGTGCTTTAGCTGAAGAGATTAACAAATCAGCTGATAAAACAGGTGTTAGGGCTACTTTTACAGTGGAAACTCGAGGTATGGCTGCGGTTAAAGCAGGATCTACAGGAGAGGATTTTACTATTAATGGGGTAAAAATCGGCCAGATAGAATATAAAGATGGCGATAGCAATGGTGCTTTAGTTTCTGCGATCAACTCTGTAAAAGACACTACAGGAGTAGAAGCCTCTATAGATGAAAATGGCAAGCTTTTGCTCACTTCAAGAGAAGGTAGAGGGATTAAAATCGAAGGAAGTATAGGCGGCGGTGCTTTTATTAATAAAGACATGATGGAAAATTATGGTCGTTTATCTTTGGTAAAAAATGATGGTAAGGATATTCTAATCAGTGGTTCTGGACTTTCTTTTGCAGGTTTTGGTGCGAGCAATTTTATCTCTCAGGCTTCTGTATCTTTAAGGGAGTCTAAAGGTCAAATTGATGCTAATGTCGCTGATGCTATGGGTTTTGGTTCTGCAAATAAACAAAATATTTTAGCAGGGTATTCTTCTGTTTCTGCTTATATGAGTTCAGCAGGTTCTGGATTTTCAGCAGGTTCTGGATTTTCAGCAGGTAGTGGGAAAAATTATTCTGCAAGTATAGCCGAATCTGCGATAGCTATTTCAGGTGCTTCTCAACTTTCAGCAGTTTATAATGTATCTAAAGGTTCTGGTTTTTCAAGTAAAAGTGGACTTTCTCAGTTTGCAACTATGAAAACAACTGCTTTTGGAGTTAAGGAAGAAACTGCAGGTGTAACTACACTTAAAGGCGCTATGGCTGTGATGGATATAGCAGAAACCGCTATAACAAATCTTGATCAAATCAGAGCAGACATTGGTTCGGTGCAAAATCAACTTCAAGTTACTATAAACAACATCACTGTAACTCAAGTAAATGTTAAAGCAGCAGAGTCCACCATCAGAGATGTAGACTTTGC
>NZ_MJWW01000005.1:0-45668 GCF_001762445.1 Campylobacter sp. BCW_6877
GTATAACCCTTTAACAATCCCATCGCTTTATTAATGAGATTATGAGAAATAAGGGAAGCGAAGCGGAGTAACTATATTACTTTGCAATATACATTTAATAAAATAATGCTATATTTTATCTTTATATTTTTTTAAGCTTATAAGTTAAGTTTATTTTAATATTTATATTCTCTCTTAATCTAGAAAATATATTTTTAAATTAAAAGAAACTTAAATATTATTTTTCTTTATTTTTTTTCAGCTAAATTTTTTTAATTAATTTTTGCTTAAATCTTGCATTTTGTTATAATTCAATTATAATTTTTTATTTAAGTTTATTTTTATAATTGATTAAGCTTTAATCGAAAGCTTAAAAAAATAAAAACTTTCAAATTTGCGTTTTAAAAGCTTTTTTGTTTCATTAATAAAAAAGTATTTGTTTTAATTGTTTTTTGTCATTTAAGCTTATTTATTCTTTGATTAAAGTTTTGATTTTTATTTATTTGATTTTATTTCAAAAGATGAAATTTATTTTTTAGTTTAAGGTTTAAAGAAAAAAAAGATTGAAACTTTTATTATAAGATATAGAAATAAAATTAAGCTTAAGAATTAGATTTTTCCATAGTTTGAAAGAAAAAAAATTAAGCTCAAGTTAATTTTTTTTAAGCTCAAGTTAATTTTTTGCTTATATAAAACTTAATCTTATAAATATCTTAATTTTATTAAAGTATGGTAAAATAGCGTTTTGTGTGTTTAAACTTAAATATTTTTTAATTTAAGGTTTGGTGATTTTTTGGCTTAAGTTTATTTTTTTCCTTAAAATTATAGTTCAATTATAATTTTTTTAATTAATGTTTGCTTAAATCTTGCATTTTGTTATAATTCAATTATAATTTTTTATTTAAGTTTATTTTTATATATAATACTATATAATACTATATAATATAATATAATATAATATAATATAATATAATATAATATAATATAATATTAATTATCTTTGGAATAAAAGGAGAAAAAATGAATGACAAAAGAAAAGTTAGGGAATTTCTGTCTTATGCGGAGAAATATCTGTCTTATGTGTTATTTTTTTGTATAGGTTCTTGTTTCGTTGCTTTAATGCTAAGTGCGGTCATTGATAGTGATTTTTACTCACTTTTTATTATTTTATTTTTAACAACTACGATCAGTCCTCTTATTTGTATCGGGTTGTTTACATTAATAGAAAAATTGATAAAAATAATAAAAAAAGAAAAACAATGAAAATTGCATAAAAAATAAGGTGAGAACAATAATGCTTGATTATGAAAAATTTCAAACAATGAGTAAAGAAGAATATTTTAAAAAATATAATGTCGGAATTAGGTTTTTGTTTGGGTGCGATCTCAATCAAAAAAATGAAACTGAGATGATAAGTCTTAGAGTTTTTTTGCCAAAGAAGCACTTTCAAGAATACAAAAACATTGATATTTTTAAAACAATGGACTTGTTTAAAGAAACGCTATTGTTTAAAGGATTAACAGAACAAAGCATTAAGATTGATTTTGAAAAAAGAGAATTTGTAATGCCTGATTTTTTTATTAAACACGATATAGAAATCATTCCTTATTTTACGCAAGGTGGCGAAAAAGAAGAAGAATTAAGCAAAGAGAAATTTTTTGAACTTTTAAAGCAAAACAAGATTAAAGAATTAAACTATTTATGCTTTTTATTTTTCGGCTCTTTTTGTAAAGAAGAGTATGAGTATTTTTATAATCAGGAGTTACTAAAATGAAAATATTAGATTTATTTAAAGTCAAGGCTTATTATTTTTGTAGTTATAAGGCAAATAAAGAGGATAAAATTATAACAGGCAGTTGTTTAGTAGATTATAGTAGATATTTTTGGAAAAAAACAGATTTTGAAGTTGTTTATCATCTTATTTCTAATCAAATAAAAAAAGATTTAAAAGCTACTGGTATTTATTTCACGCAATTTCATAAATTATAAATCGGAGAATTAAAATGAATTATGGAACATTAACAATTAAGCCAAAAGTTTTTGGGACAATTTATGTTATTTTGGTTTTTAGTTCTATGGATAAATAAATAATTATACAAAGGAGAAACAGTGAAATTAAAAGATTTTGATTTTAGGATTTGGGATGGTAAAAAATATTTAAAACAGAAAATATACAATGATAATATAAACAATAATGAGTATATTGCAGTTACAGGAAATGTTGATGATGAAAACTATGTTCTTACTATAGAACATAGTTGCGAAAGCAATTATTACGGTGGAGACTATGATGAATATTGTAAAGTTAAAGACTTTACATCATGTAATTATGAGATAGAATTATTTACAGGACTTTATGATAAAAATGGAAAAAAGATTTATGAAGGGGATATTATTAAATATGTTTATATATTTAAACATGAGCTTCTGGATAAAGGTATGATTAAAAAATTACCTAAAAAAGTAAGCATAGGTTGTATAGGAATTGATAATTTTCTTGGTTTTAGAATATTGAAAAATAAAGAACTTCAATGCTTTATGAAAGATATTGCAAATATCGAAATCATAGGTAATATACATGAAAATGCGGATTTATTAGAAGTTAAGGAGTAAAAATTTTATAATATAATATAATATAATACTATATAATACTATATAATATAAAACTTAAAGTAAGGAGAAAACAAAATGATTATTTCTATTGCAAATGAAAAAGGTGGAAGTGGAAAAACAACTATTGCAACTAATTTGGCTTTTAAATTGGCTTTTGAAGGTATAGATTTAATGTTAGTTGATGCTGATCCACAAAGAAGTGTTGAAACATTTATTGATTATAGGGTCAATAATGACTTGGAGTTGCCTTTTAGTTCTATGTCAAAAATAGGTAGTTCTTTAAGTCAAGAGGTTATTAAATTAAAAGAAAAATATGATAGTATTATTATTGATACTGGAGGGCGTGATAGTAAAGAAATGCGTCAAGCTTTTGTAGTAAGTGATTTAATTTTAATTCCAACTATTGCGAGTGGTTATGATTTAGCTGTTTTAAATAAAATGCTTGAGATCATTAAAGAAGCAAGTGTTATTAACGATAAATTAAAAGTTTTAATTTTTATTAATAGAGCTTCTCCAAATCCATTTTTGAAAGAAAAAATTAAAAATTTAAAAGAATATTTAAATGAGAAAGATATTCCTGATAATGTTAAAATAGCAGAAACTATAATTTTTGAAAGAGAAAGTTATAGAAATGCAGTTTATGATGGTTTGAGTGTTATAGAATTAAAAGAAAAAAATAAAGCTAAAGAAGAAATAGAAACTTTTTATAGTGAAATTTTAGAATATTGTAAAAATTAATTATAAGGAGATTAAAATGTCAAAAACAAATCCATTTAAAAAAATTGATTTTGTTGAAAAAGAAAAGAAAGAAAAAGATTTAAACGATAAATTAGAAAGAAAATTTATTGAAGAAGCTAGAGGTGAAACTAGTTATGAAGCTAAATTAAAAAAGAGTAAATTAATAATAATGGAATATAATTTATATAAGAGATTAATTAAATATATTTCCGAGAAAGGAAGCAGAGTTGAGTCCCAAAATTATGTTATTAATTTAGCTTTAGATGACTGGCTTACTAAAAAAGGTTTTTGAAAAAAAAGATAAATGTATAAGATTATATGGACTTGTCAAAATTGCTTATTTCAAAATAAACTTAAATCAATAAAAGCAGCTAAACAAACTAATCATATTTTAATAGATTTAAATTGTAATAATGAGATAATTTTGACATGCTATAAATGCAAGGCACAAAGTATTTTTAAAATTGATTTTCAATTAATTTCAATTGAAAAAGAAAATAAAATAGAATTTGAAGATAAAAGAATTAAAAGATTAAAAATTTTTAATAAAAATAGAGCTAGTAAAAATAAAAGAATTGTTTTTAATGCTCTTAATTCATTATTTAAAGAAAAATATTATTCAAATGGAAAAATAGATATTAAAACTTTATGTGATGATACTAATTTGAATTATCTAACTGTGGTTAAATATATAAAAGAATTTGAAAAAGAAAATGAAGAATTAAAAAATAAAAATGATATAGATTTGTGAATATCATAGTAACTTTAGAATGTAGGAAATTATTCTAAAGTTACTATTTCTTATTTTCATAATTAAACTTTTAGTTCTTTTAAAATTCTATAAGCTTCTTTAATAAATTGTCTTTTATTTATATATTGAGTTAATGGAATTTTTTTGTCGCTCATTCCCTCGTAAGTAACTTTTTTTCCTAAAGTAAGTAAAGAGCTTTCCGCTTGGGCTATAGCTCTGTGTAATTTTCCATTCGCAAATACCATCATCTCACCGTTATTCATGTTTGCAACTTCATTATGTTCGAAAGCAGGTTTTTCTTCAAAGTCATAAGAATCTTCTATGCTTCCTTCCCCTTTAGCAAATTCTCTTCTTTTTGTAAATTTTCTTTTCATAACTTTAATCTTATCTACCATTTTTTGATAAAACTCTGTGGTTTCTGGATGAAGAGTTTTCATAATAATATGCACTCCTGTTACATCTATAATTTCTTTTTTTTCATATTCAGCTTTTGCTATAACATCAATTTGTGCTAATGATTGAAATATTGGCATAATTGAAATACCTAGAGAACGAGATTTAGATTCTAGTCTTCCAAAACCTTCTATAGCGTAAGAGCCAAATTCATCACCAAAAAATGCAAATGGAATTTTTGGTTCTTTTGCAAATTTTGCTTTTTGAGCTGCAACGCCTTTAATTAATCCTAAAAACAATCTTCCAAGTTCTTTAGGAGTGGTATCAGAGTCCATAGTTGGTAAAGTTACAAAAATGATTTTGTTTCTTTGAGTTGCTTCCCATAAAGAAATATCAGGATTTGGAGCATTAAAAATTTTTCCATAATCAGAACTTAAATTTGTTAAAACATTTCTCCATGCTCCAACACAAACGCTTACATCATAAACTCCTTGTCCCGAGTTTTGTGGATTAATTTTTTTATACATTTCATCTATCCAGTTTTTATCGTTTTTATCACCATTTAAAAAATCATTAATATCAACTTCAATTGTTGTTGAAACATATTTCACATAATCCATTAAACCTATATTGTTTTTTGCTAAATCTTTATATTCTATAGCGTATTTTAGTAAGCTAGCTAAACTCATCATATTTGTTAAAGCTGAAAAATCAAAAATAAAATCTTTTTCATTATCTCTTTTATAAACCATAAGTTTTAAAACATTTTTCATAAATTCTTTTTGTTTTTCTTTCCATTCATTCTCTTCGCCAATTAGTAAAGCTATTAAAATTTCGTATATAGCTAAAGCTCCTCCACTTAATAACGGATTAATAGTATGAGTATTATCCATGTCTAATAAATTTAAATGAACAAAATCATCTTCTCTACCCAAACTTGCTACAAGTCCATAAATTTCTTTTGCAAATTCAACCGTTCCTTTTCCATCTATTATAAAACATCCGCCACCTAGTTTCACATATTGTTCTATAAGCCCTTTCATCAAAACCGATTTTCCTGCACCAATAGTAGCCATAACCAAAAAGTGTCTTTTCATTGTTTCGGCATTAATTAATAAAGGACGAATTTTATTATTTTTCTTTTTTCCGCTTTTAACAGCATCGCCATAAAATTTTTTTACTTCAGTTCCTAAAGAAATAAGATAATCTTTATTTTTTTCATTTGGTATAATAGCTTCTTTTTCATCTTTTTCTTCTTCGCACATTGATAAATTTACTGCAATAAAAGCTGTTAAAATGGAAACGATAATAACAAAAACAAGAATATTAGAATTATTTTTATAAAAAGACATAATTATTAAAAATATTATATTTAAATAAACTAAGCTATTTAAAAATAAAATAAAATCATTATTTTTTCTCAAATATTCCAATATATTCATTCTTTGTGGTTTTATATGCTGAACTCGAGCGTCAATATATTCCATTTTTACCTCATTTCATTTTGTTTTTTAAATTCAAATATTTTTCTATTTATTTCTAATAAATCATTACTTAAAATTTTATTGTTTTTTTCAATTATATTAATCTGAGTTATTATTGTGTTTTTGTTTGTTTCGATACTTTTTTGTAATATTTTTAATACTTCTTCTTGTTTTGATAATCTTGTGATAATATAATTTTTATAATCATTATAAGAAGAATTAATTTGTGATGAACAAACACAAGCGTTAAGTGTTTGACTTAGAATATATAAAATAATAAAAAATCTAATAATCATTTTTTAACCTTTGTATATTGTCTTATCGCTGTCATTTTCTAAAGCATAGCTTTCATCGAAAATTTTATCATTTGTAGGATTATCATTATGCTCTCCTTTTAAATATTCCTTAATTCTATTTTTATGTTCTAAATACTTATAATAAATTACAGCACCTTTTCTTTTGATACAATTTAAATGAACTAGATCAACAGCTCCTAAAAATTCAATTTCTTTTTCATTTTTAGCTAAAATATCTAAATTTGCTACTCCTATATTAAATCTTGAAGTATAATTTTCCCATAAATCTAATAGAAAGAATTCCAAACAATTATTATTTTCTTTTAATTTATTTTCATAATTAATATTAATTTCTTGTTGTTTAATAAAATTTTGTGCTTTTTTGAAAATAATATTATGAATTTTATAATTCTCAATTTCATTTAAATTTTCAATTTTTGTTAATTCCATATTTTTATAATTTATAAAAAATTCAGGAACTATATAACCGTTTTTCATTAGTTTTTTTGAATTTTCATTGACTGATACTTCAATTCTATCTCTTTTTATTATTCTTCTATTTTTATAAAATTCATCAATCATTTTAGAGTTAACCTCATCAAAATATCTCTGCTGGTTTGCTATAATATCAAGTCCTTTAACTTTAATTCTTTTTTTAATATATTTAAGCATTAAAATTAAAAATGGTATTAAAATTAAATAGTATAAACTTTTTTCAGGTTTTGAATCATCAGCAATAAAAAATGTAAAACATATAAATGAAACCAAACCAATTACATAAGAAAAATTTTCATAGATAAATTGATTTAAAATATCTGTTTTTGACTTTTTATAAAATATAAAAGCTAATATAATAAAAAAAATAGATACTATCATTTCTTATCTTCCTGTTCGTTTTCTTTTTTAATATCATCAGGATTTGTTGTAAAAATTTTCATTTCATTTTCTGGAATATCAAATTTCATGTGGAAAATTCCTTTTGAATACCAAAAGCACATTTCATGTTCTTCTGTATTTGTTAATGCTATTTCTACATTTTTTGGAATATCAAAATTTTCTTTAGCTTCATTAATTGCTTCTAATTTTTTCAAAGGAGATAGCATAAAAATTCTTGTATCTAAATTTTTTAATATTCTTTTTGGAATATGATCAGCATCTTGAACGATAAAACATAAATGAACGCCGTATTTTCTAGATTCAAACGCTATCTTTTCAAACATAGTTGTAAAATAATTTACTCTAAAATAATTTCTAGCTTCTTCTATAGCATAAAAAATTTTAGGAAAGTCTAATCCTTGGTTTTTTCTTGATAGTGCATACTCTCTATCTTTTAAATAAGTTTTTTGGAATATAGATAAAAATATTGGAGTGAATAAAGAACTTTCTTTAAAATTATTTAAATCCATGGATAAAAAATCAACATCACTAATATCAATTTTATCAAAATCAGAAAAAATTTCTAATTTATCTATACCATCTAATTTTCTAGCTAAATTTAAATAATCTTGTCTCTCATTTTCTTTAATTTGTTGATTTTGTCCTTCTTTATTTGCAAATTTAATTACATCTATTAGTAAAGGAGTTTTTAGAAAATTAAATTCTTTTTCTTTAATATCTTGCAAAAAAGTAGATTCCAAATAATTTAAATTAATTAATTTTTCATAAACTTCTTTATTTTTATCCTTTAAGTCTCTAACTCTATATCTTTGATATTGTTTTGTATGATATATTTTTCTTATAATTGATTTAAAATTTCCACTTTCATTGCTTGTTAATGGTTCTGAATTTTGCGTTTCTAGAATAATAGAAACCAAATCTGTATTAAATGTTAAATCAGCTTCGAATAATTCTTTATTTTCAAAATCGATAAAGCCAACTAGATTGTAAGAAAAGTCATAAAAATTTGAAGCGATATGTGCTATATTATTATCAGGATTTAGCTTTATTAATCTAATTAATTTTTCATCAGAAAAGCCTATATCATAACTTCTAATTCTTACATTAACTCCATTTTTTCCCAAATTGGAACATTTTCCATTTTCAAAATTTAAACCTATCATTTGAGAGATAATTTTTTGTTTAGCCACAGATTTTCCTGCACCTGATTTAGCAATAATACAAGAGTGCGGGTTGAAGTTTTCTTCTTGAAAAGCAAAATTAACAAAAGCTCCATTTTTATCAATTCCGTAAATATCAGGCGTATTAGTTTGTTTTTTGTGAGTAGAAGCTATAAAATTATGCAAAAAGCTATCTTTAACAATAAAATCAAATTCACTATCTCTAAATTTTAAAGGTGTTTTTTGAAGATGAGAACTTTTATACGATTCTTTGGAAATAAATGAAGTTTTTAAATAACTTCCTAAAGAGCCTATAATTTCACTATCATACTTTTTTAAATAAGCTATTGCGTTAACAACAACTAAATTATATTCTTTGTTTTCATAAGATTTTTTTAATTCTACAAAAGGTTTTTTATCTCCTAGCAATTTAGAATAATTGATTAATTTATCAATATGTTTTTCAATTTGCAAAGTTGAAATATCAAAATAAAACCAAATAGATCCTTCAAAATTTAATTTAAATATTTTTTCTATACTAGCTTGATTTATGTCTAAGTGTCTAAAACCTTGAAAAATTTCAATATCATTATAATTTTTTCTTATAGCTTGTTTTGCTAATCTTTTAAAAATCATAAATTCAGGTTCGCTTAACTCCGTGTTTTTTTGTATAGTTAATGCTGTTTTAAGTTTTTTATCTTCTTCATAAAAATTATTTTGCAAATATTGATTATAAATAATATTGCATAATTCAACTCCACTTAATAAATTAACGCCAAAATATGAAGCTAGAATTTTTATTAAAGTTTTGTTGTATGATAGAATATATTGTTTTTGAAATTTTTCTTGTTTTTGCAAAACATAATAAAAAAAAGCATCGTTATTTTCTTTCAAATTTGAAATTAAAGAATCAATTTCATTGGAATTTATATAATTTGGTAAAGTTGAATAAGAAGAGATTTCAATTCCGAAAAGTTCGGAATAAGGAGTATTGCATAAAATAGAATTTTCTTTAATAGAGTCAATTAACAATAAAGAATTACTGTGATATTCGTTAAATAAAGTATATAATGGTGTTGCTAATTTATCAAAAAAGCAAGAGCTTATATTTGTATTTGGATCTTTCTTTTTAAATCCAAAATAAGTTCCAGCTAATGCTAATCCACTTAAAGCTAATAATGTAATATTCATGAAATTTCCTTATTAATAAATATTATCTTAAATATAATTTTTTATTATATTTAAGATAATATTTAGCCAAAATCTTTAAGATAATGACTTAAAAATCTTTTATAATAATCATAGTTTTTTCCCAATTTATTCCCTTTGTTATAGCATTCAATGGTATTTTTTACATTTTTAAATTTGTTTTTGCATTGATACAAAATATCAACGGCTTTAGAGATATTGTAATCAAGATTAAAAATATAGTCTAATTCCTGTAAGGTAAAATTTTGAGAATTAATTTGCATTAAGCCAACATCTATTTTATAACCTTTTTGTATAAAGAATATGGCTATTTTTTTTAAAGTATTAATATCAGAATTAATTTGGATTAAATATTTATTTTTATAATTAAGATTTTTAATTTTAATATTTTTTCCTATGATATTAACTTTTTTATCACTTACAAATGCTATAACATTTGTATTAAAATTACTTTCAATCTTTGCTATAGTATAAAGTATTTTTTTATCAATATTATATTTTAAAGCATTATATTTTAAAGCGTTTGCTATTTCTTTTGAATTAATATTGCAAAAAGATAAACTAAAAGTTAAAAACATTAAAATTATTATTTTCATTTTTTTATCTTTTTAATTTGATTTACAATATTTTTATTTTCATTTTTGTTTTCATAATATTCTTTAACCTTAGGATTTTTAAATTCCATTGCTTTATTAAGATTTCTATCAGAATAAAAGGTTATAATTGCTTCATCAGAGGGGGATAGTGGCGGGATGAGACCCTCCCCTTTGATTTTATCTGTTGCAATTCTAAAACGCACTCCATTATTATTTTGCCACTCATATACTTTTCCACCTCTACCATCATCAAAAGGCTCTTTGAATACTTTTAAATATTCTCTTATAGAATTACCTAAATTTAAAAGTTCATCTAGGGTAATTTCTCCTTCACTTCCCTTTTCTAAATGAAATTTAATGTGTTTTGCACCTTTGCCTTTATCTCTTTTTATATTATGAAAACCCTTAATATAATGAATTATATAATCTATAACAGCATTTTCTATGAGTTCTAAATCTGTATTTATAAGAGTTGAATTTTTATTATTAAAACTTACATTATAAATACCTCTTATTTCTTGCTTAAGTTTTTGAGTCCTATTTTTAAGTTGTTCTAGCTTTTTTTTCACAATATATCCTAAAAAAGTTGAGCAAAAATATTAAATTTAAAACATATAAACAATAAAAGTCCAAAAGATAACATAGACATTAAAAACGATAAATTGACTATTATAGAATTTTGTTTAACATTAGAATAAACTGGTTTTGTTTTGCCTCCCAACTCTCTTCTTAATTCTTCAATTATTTCGTGTTGTTTTTTAGCAAAATCTTCTTGTAATAAAGATTTTAGAAAATTTGTATAATTATTACCAGAATTTTCTTCACTTTGTTCGATTACTTCTTCGATGATCTCGCTAGTTTCATTAATGTGATTAATCATTTCATTATTTAAAGTATTCATCGTTTTCGTTGAATTGCTTTTTAATATTGATAAATGCTGTGCATTAACCACTGTATCTTCTCTTAATTCCTTAACTTCTTTTTGTAAAGTTAAAACTAGATGAACTAGTTTGTCGCTTAATTCTTTATTTTTTAAAGTCATTTCATCATTCATTTTATCTCCTTTAAATATTTGAAGAATTTGATTTTATAAGTGGATAAATTTTTAAACTTTCTATTCTTAAACCATAAGGATTAATATCATTAGATTTACTTAAATCAAAACTTCCTTCACTAACAATTTTAAATATTCCTTGTTGTTGAGTATAAGCTCCTTGGCTTATAATCCAACTTTGTGCAATAACTTTAATAGATAATTCAATCTTATATTTGTTTCCATTGTATTCATATTTATCCAAAGAATAATCTTTTATTGAAATATATTCTGGAAGTTTATCTTCTGCAACCGCTGAAATAAGCCATTGTGTATAAGCGATTAAATCGCCTAAAGCTTTTTTATTAACTTTTATATTTTTTGCATCATCTGCTTTTGAATCAATATAATAATAAAAAATATTTCTAAGGGTAGGAACGCCTTTTAAAACTTCACCATAATTTTTAAAACTATTTTTTTCAAAATTATTAGTAAGTTGAGATTTTGAAACAATGAAGTTATTTACATAGACTGAAATTGCATATTGTTTTAAATATTCTGCTCTTAAAGGCTCTTTCGTAACCTTTAAGGCTCTCCCATCACTAGTTGTTAGAACTACTTTTCCATTATTATCTTCGACAACTTTTTCAAGTTTTTCCATTCTTGAGCTTATATTTGAAACTTCATAAGCGACTATAAGTAACGATAAACCTATAAATAAACCTACATACTTCCAATTTTTTCCAAAAAATTGTTCGCATTTAAAATTAAGATTTTCTTCTTTTCTTATTTCTTTTTTTGAATGATTATTTTTTTCTTTATTGTTTTCCATTGTCATTTTACTCTTCTTTATTTGAATTATCCGAATTTGCATCTTGAATGATTTTATCAATTTCAGCTTTTGCACCTTGTTCATCAAATTTTTGTGCTAAAATTACTTCTTTGTCTGCTAAAAGCTTTGCGATTTCATATTTTTTTTGCCATTTTTCTTCAATTTGAGATATAGTTTCAATTTCAATTGCTTGTTGCTTTCTAATTTTGGCAATCATTTCTGGTCTTAAATCTCTTCTGATACCATTAACATATTCTTGAGTAGGAATAGCTATCTTTTCATATTTTCTAGCTGATAAAGCTTGTCCTATTTCAATATTTTTTGCAAGGTCGAATTGTTTTTTGTTTTGTTGAACTAGATTTTTAGCTAAATCTTCATTGTTTTCATTGTCTTTTCCATTTTGAATTTTACTTCTAACGAGAGAACTTATATCACTTGGACTAGTATCTTTTAATATTTTTTTATAATTTTTAACGCTTTCACTAATTCCTTTTTTATATTCTTCTAAATTTGCAGGAGCTTGCAAATCTTCAATTTTAATTTCAGATGGATCAGTTTTAGCACCATTACTTTTTGCATAATCCATAAATAAATTTACTACTTCTTGATTTCCTTGTTTTAAATATTCTAAAACTTGATTTTCTGGAGAATTTTTATTTGTTATTGAATTTATATCCCATGTTCGTAAATAAGTTTTCATATCTTGTCCATTAGGTAGTTTAGACAAAAATTGTTTAGTTTCATCATCAGCATTTAAACTCGCATACTCTGCAAAATCACTAACTTGTTTTGAAGCATAATCAGAAAATTTTTTAACTTTTGCATTACAAAAAGCATTAGCTCCACTTAAACCAATTTGTTTTCCGCCTTCTCCGCCTATTAAAGAACAAGAGTCTATTTTTAACTTATCAATTGCACTAGCAATTTTACAAATATCAAAATCTGTATCAAAATCAATTTTTGTATCAAAACAAGTTTCAGAGAGAGATAAAGAATTTGAAAAAATATTATCAAATTTTTTATCAAGTTTCCCAAGAACATTATCAACTACATCATCTAATGAAACGGCATTAAGATTTATTATTGCTAATAAGCTAAAAACTAAAAAATATTTTTTCATTTTATCTCCTTTATTTTTTATTTTTTTCTAAATAGTCAAGTATTAAATAGCGAATAACTTTTTCTTTATCTGTAGTATTGTATTTTTCTACCATTTCTGTATTATTCATAGCCATTACATTTTTTTGTATTTGTTCAAAAGCTGTAAAATTATCTTTTAATTCAAAATAAGCCCAACCAATTAAAACAATAAAAAAAACACTTAAAACAAAAAATATTTTTAATAATAATTTAATTGTTTTCATTTCATATCGCTTTATTTACAAATTTGAAATTCTTCACAAAAATTTTGTTTTTCTGTATTTGTAAAAAATAAAACTTGATAAGATGTTCCTTCGTCAGAAAAAACAACATTAGCTTTTTTCAAAATATCTAAATTTCTTGAGTTTTTTTCAACTGATAAAGTTTTTTTATTTGCAAGTTGTGATACTTTTTGTGGCATTTTATTTATATTAGAATCTCTATAAGATAATTGAACACTATTTTTTTCATTTATATTTAATTCTAAATTTTGATTAATATTAGGTTTTATTTGCGGAATAGAAGCGTATTTAGCAAAAAGTTCATCTATATTAATTTCTTTTTCAATTTTTGAAGGTAAAACTCTAAGTTTCACTAAACCATTATCATCAATTTCTTGCCAAACTTGCGGATAGGTAAGATTTTGATTTTTTATAAGATATTTTCCGATTTCATAAGCTTTCAGTTCGTTTTGATAATTTTTCAACATATCCTTAGCCGCTAAAAATGCTTCTTTAACTCCTTGCTCATAACCACTGCTAAAACCATTTTCATAGCCTCTTTGATAGAAAAAATCTTCTGTGCTAGTATTTTGAGCATAAAGGCTATTTGAAATTCCAAATAAAATAAATAGACAAATTTTTAATTTATGATTTGATTTCATTTTACATATTCTCCTTTTTTATTTACTTTTAAATCAATCCATATTTTTGTTTTTGGAACAATTTGATACAAATAAGGTAAGTCTTCTTTTGCTATGTCAGCAAAAGCTTTAACAGCACTTGCAGTTACATTAACAGCTCCTTTAATTAAATAGTCCAAAGGATCTGGTTTTTCAGTATTTGTATTTTGAATAGCTTGCGGATAAACATTTCCTTGCCCATCAGAAATATTTACATAACTGATGTTTTGTTTTTTCTTGCTTTCTTCTAAAGCTCTTAAATATTCATTAGTTGAATTTTTAACTTCATCACTTCCAAGACTTAAAGCTCCATATCCAACTTTTGCTAACATTCTATCATTAACAAAAGTAGCTATATTGTATGAAGTCTTTTTTTCATTTGTTACAATAGAGCTTTTTACTTCAAATCTTACTCCGTTTTTTTCTATATATTTTGGATCAACTACCAAAGAAGCTTTTTCATTCAAATTGATTAAATTTCCAAACATTACTATTGAGCCAACATTTGTTTGACAATCAAGACGAAGGCTTGCTGGTTGTTTTCCAACATTAATTTCATCTTTTATAAAGCAATAGCCTTTAACAACGGCTAATTCTTCAGGGTTAGTTATATTGGTATCTTTAACTAGATTTTCTTCTTTAATATTTGCGACTAAAATGTTTTCTCCAGTTTTGCCAATAATTTCTACGCCTCTTGGATTTTGAGCTTGAAAATAACGATTCCAATTTAATATAGTTTCACTATAATATTTTTTATTGCTATTTTTATTAATATTTATAGGGTCTAAAGATTTTTCTGTAATAACTTTTCTTCCTTCGCTTGCACTTTGTATAATGCTTTGTGATTCTTTTGAAGCAAAAAGACTTAATGGCAATAAAAACAATAAAATATAATTTTTTTTAATCATTAAAATACCTCATGCCTGTTTTATAAATATTTTGTTCATTTTCCTTTTTTTCTTTATAATTAAAAAAATCCTTTAATGCTAAATTAAAGTCTTCTAAAATTTGCGGATCAATTTTTACTTCTTTGTTTGATGTTTCACTTGGTAAAAAGTATTTTTTATCATTTGGAATATCATTTGTTTGAACCTTTGAACTGCAAGCTATAAAAGAATAAGCACAAAATAAATTACATATTACAACAATTATTTTTTTCATTTTTAGCCTTTTTATTTTTAATAGTAATATCTTTTATAGAAAAATAAATATTTTCACCTACAATTTTTACAAATTTTTCACCTGAATTTGTTGTAATATTTTTTTCAATTTCATATTCTTTTCCACTTTTAACAAACCCTTTTTCTATATAATTTTTACTATCTTTTTCACTGCCTCCTAAGCTATAATAAGACATAGCTTTGGTATTATTAAGAGTAAAAATTTCGTATGATTTTTTAGGAATGCTTTTTGGCTTATTAGAACTTTTAATTTGTTTAATAGGAATTTTTTCAATAATTTTCGTTTCAATAATAACACCTGATGCTTTAGCTTCATCAAGTAATTTTTCATAAAATCTTTTATAAAGATAAGGATAAGTAATAATTTCTTTTATATTTTTTTGAATTTTAAAATCTTTTGCATTAAGTTTAAATTTTGAAATTAAAGATTTAATTTTTTCTCTAGCATCTATTTCTCTTTCAAATTCTCCAAAAGTAATAAATTCTTTTGTTAAATGACTTTCATATCCTTCTCGTGATGAAATTACTTGTAAAAATAGTGCTTCATTTAATGGAATGTTTTCAATATTATAAACAATTAAATAAGGTTTATTGATTTCAATTTTCTTATAAGAAAAACCATCAATTTGAGCTTGAAATTTTAAAGCTTCTAAACCAGCTTCAAAGCCATCTTTAAAATTTTTATCATTTGGTTCATAAAAAGCGTAAGAAGTTGAAGATAAAATTAAAAAGCTAAAAGCTAAAAAAGATTTTTTTATATTTGATATTTTCATTATAAAGTCCTTTTAATATTTGTTTGATTTAATAATAAAGTTTTATCGTAACTTAGTATTGAGTTAAAATTTTGTTTTTTAGCAATTTCTAAAAAATCAAATCCGAGATTATGTTCATTAATTACATCATAAATAGCATCTATTTCTTTTTGCAACTTTTGAACTTTTCTTATAGCATTGTTTAATTCTAAAGCTAAATTTGTTAAAACCATTGCAGTTGCAATTTCATTATTCATTTTTATCTCCTAAAAATCTTAGATTATAGCTATAATCCAAATTTTCATCTCTAAAGCGAATGAAGTTATTATTAATATCTTCAATTAAATACCAGTCTAAAAATTTATCTCCAATTTGATATTCTTTTAGATCATATTTAAAAGTTTTGTCTAATAAGGTAATATCTTTTTGAATTTCTTTTAAATAAACAACCATATCTTTAGGTTTTTGAGTTTTGCTAATTTTTTTAATAGCTTCTTCTTGTTTCATTGCTTCAAAAGAAATATCTGAGATGTCAGGAATTTCTTCTTCTTTTTTAGAAACATTTTTATTTGTAATATTTAAATCTTTTTTGTCTTCAAGGACAAAAGGGTTATTTAGTTTGGGTGGGTTTTGATTTTGAATTTCTTTAGCAGGTTCTTTAAATTCATAAGTTGAATTTTTTTCTACATTTTGTGCTTGAGTAGGTGTTTCAATGCTTTTAGCTTCAAATTCATTGGTTTTTTTATTTGGATTAGTAACTATTAAAAAAATAAATAATAAAACGAAAAATATACCAATAATAGTTATTATTGATTTTGTTTTATTTTTTTCATAGTAATTTTTAATATTATCTATGTTAATTTTTTTCATTTTTATTTCCTTTCAAATTTCAATCTTCATTTAATGTAAAATGGAATTGATTATTTCTAATAATTCCATGTTCTTTTATTTCTTCAAATATTGTTTTGTTTTTATAAAATTTAAAATTTTCTAAAATTCCTTTATTTTTTTCTTCTAAATTTTGAACATGATTGCAAATTACTAGAATGCAAGCTTTTAATTGTTCATATTCTTCATTTGTTTTTTTTATTTTTAACTCCATAATTTCATTTTTCATTTTTAACTCCATAATTTCATTTTCTAAAAAATTTAATCTTTCATTTTGCATATATATATTCCTTGTCTATTTATATATAGTGTTATTATCTACTCTATATTTTTTTCCTTGAATAAATATATTTCCATATTTTTCATCTTCTACAATCCGATAAGAAATATCATTAATTTGTATATAGGAATATTTTCTTTTTGGAAGAGAATTATATTCTTTAATATAAGCCTGAATAACCTCTAAATCATCTAATTTTTCTAAATTGGAATAAGAATAAATAAGATTTAATTTATCCATTTCTTCATTTTTTTCATAAAAAGTTGCTAAAATATTTAAAATGTGATTAACATCTTTTAATTTATAAAGAATAGTTAAATTAGCTATTTTAAAATCTGCATTAGGGCGAATTAAAATTGCATTATTTTCATATTTTAAAACTGCCATAGGAGAGCTAGAATCTACATGGCTAACTATACTACCTTGTGGCAATAAAAGAGTAAAAGTAAAATAAGGGTGTAAACTAATACTATCCATGCTCGATAAAGGTCTAATTACAGGTTTATAGTTTATTTCTTTTTGTGAAAATCTATCAAAAGCTTCTTTAATTTCTTGATCTTTTTTCTGTATAGAATCAATTTCTTTAGGATTTAAATTTAAATAAAATTCATTCGCTTTTAAATCATCATATCCATCGGACTTATTTTGAGTTTGTAACTCGTTTGGAGTAGGTGCAATAAAATTTTTTGGTTCTAGTTCATCCTTAGAAAATGCAAAACTTTGCAAAAGCAATGTAAAAAAACATATTTTTTTAAAATTTGTCATTAAATATCCTTGATTTGATTTTTCATTATCATAAAATGAGAAATTATTTTATTTTCTTTATTATAAATTGAAAAAATTCTGTATTTAAAATCAATGTAAATAAGCAAAAAAATGCTAAATAAAATAAAATATTTAAAAGTATAAGGCATTAAAAAAAAGTCATTAATATAAAAAGATATTAAAATTCCAATTATAAATAAAAAAATAATTAATACTTTTCTTAGTAAATTTTCTAAAAAATTAATTGATAAAAGTAAAATAAAAGATAGTATATAGGCAATAATATTTCTGGTATTAAAATAAAAATCATATTGATTAAAAACAAAATAAAAAATAATAAATATAGGTGCATATTTTAAAATTAAAAAAAGATAAAAATTAAAAGGTTTAAAGGCAAATTGATTATTTAGTTCTAAATTTTTATATATAAAATCACTAAAATTAATTTTACATTTTAGTGATTTGTTAAAACTCCAAAAGAAGTAAGGAAATTTTGTAGTTCTAATATTTAAAAGCTTTTCCATTATTCTAATCCTTCTTTTGAAATTTGGTTAGATTGTAAAGAAATATTTTGTTTTAATAAAAACAATATTTCTTTATTTTTAAGATTTTTTTCGCGAGTTAAAGCAATTTTTTCATCAAGCTCTTTATTATTTTTTTCAATAGATGTTAAGAGATCTTGATATTTTTCTTTCACTATTTTTAACTCATTATTTACTTTATCAAAAGCAGTTTTTAAATCATTTTTTGTTTGCTCTTTACCATTTTGAACATTTTGATTGCAAGGGACATAATAGCATTTAGCAAAAGAATTTGTAGTAAGCAATACAATTGATATAAAAATTGCTTTTTTTACCATTTAACGCTTCTCCAAAAATCATATATTTTGTTAGCTAGTTCGTTAAAATCTCCATATAATGCACGAGAAATTAGCATTACTATAACCGCGTATACAAAAAATCCAGCTATTGCACAACCAGCTAAAATTACAAATAATTTAAAAGTTGATTGATCCTGTTCTGCTTTTTTGGATTGAAATTTATATCCCAAAGCTACACCAACTATCATAGCAACGAGAGGCAAAACCACAGAAAAACCCCAAGACATAATAGCACCTAAAATAGTTTTTCCACCTTCACTTGCACTTCCAATAGCTTCAGCAGCTTCTGCAAATTCATCAGCTGCATTTAAATGAATAGCAAAGAAAAGTGCCATTAAAAACATAATCTGTTTAGTATTTTTAGTATTAAAATTTTTTAAATACTTCATTTGAAATCCTTTATTTTTCAATTGTTTTTAAATATTATCCGCAATTTTACAAAAAAACAAAATTTGAAAAATAAAAGATTTCTGAAACTAGAACAAAATTTCCCACTTTAAGAAAACTTTTATTTTTTTTATTTATTTTTTTAATACAATCACAAGAAAATAATAAATAAGGATAAATTCAATGATTGAAATTAATGCAAAAGAGCCAGAAATTTTAGATAAAGAAACAATTTTAAAAGGGAAAAAAATTGCAAATGGTTTAATATCTAGATTCAAAGAATATAAAAGTAAAGCAGATAATGCAACTTATATTTTAAAGCAAAATAGAATAGATATTAATGATAATGACGCTTATGTTGAAAAAGGCTTTTTTGCATTTTTAGCAGATTTGTTGCAAATTAAAAAAATGAATTTAGATTCTGATAATTTAATTTCGGAACTTTGGAAGAATGAAAAATTATCAAGAGAAAGTTTAGCCAATCACTTAAAAGAAGAATTAAATAAATATTCTAATTTAGAAAAAGAAGTTTTAAAAGAAAAGGGTTTAGAAAATGTTAATTTTGAAAAAATAGCTAAGAATTTAGAAAATGAAAAAATTATAAATTTAACTTCTCAAATTTTAGAGAATAAAATAAAAGATTTTAAAAAAGAAAATCCAAATATAGAAAATATTGCTAATATTGAAAATGATTCAAAAATAAAAGAAATTAAACCTAATGATGTTATAAAAGCTTTCAATTCTTCAAATGAAAAAGAATTAACAAAAGAAAAAATTAATATAGCAAAAAATATTATTACTAAAAGATAAAGTATGAAAAAAATAATTTTATTTTTTTTATTTTTGTTTATTTCTAATTCTTATGCTGGAGTTTGGAGTTCTATGTCTAAAAGTGGATTTAATGAAGCCTATACAGAACTTAATGATTTTGTAAAAAATCAAAATTCTTATATTGAAAAATTTTGGAATGAAGAAATTAAACCAATTATAGATAAAATTGCAAAAAATGAAAAAGAAAAAGAAAAGAAATTAAAAATTTTAAGAGAATTAGAGAAAAATAACTTAATAACCGATAAAAAAATTGAATTCTTATTAAATCAAAAAAAAGAATTATTAAGCAATGAAGCAAATATTATTTCAAAATAATAAATTATATTATTATTGTAATATAATTTTATAATTAAAGTATAATTTTTTAATTATAGAAAATAATGTGTATAGATTTGCAAAAATAAGGAACATAATGAAGCAAATATTATTTCAAAATAATAAATTATATATTCAATTTTATATTTTTTTAATAAAATTATATTACAATAATAATATAATTTTTAGTTTTAAAGGTTAAAAATTGATGAAAGATTTAAATGTTTTAGCAACGAAAGATCATTATTATATTGATAAAAAAACAGATATGGAAACTTCACGGCATAGTGTTGTTGCTCAAAAATTTACAAATAGAGAGCAATTTGTTAAATTTTTTGCAGAAAATTTATTCGTTTTAAATAATTTAAGTGGCAATGAAATGAAATTTTTTATTAATTGTTTAAGTTTTATGAATTATCAAAATACTATAATTATTAATAGTGATTTTAGAAAAGATCTTTCTAAATTATTAGATATTAGTCTTCCAGCAATTTCAAATCATTTAAAAACTTTGATAGAGAAAGAAATACTAATACATTTAAATCCAAAGGATTTAAATGAGTCCGAAAAACAATATTTTAAATTAACAGATAGACAAACTAAAATGTATCTTATCAATCCTAAAGTAGTTGGAAAAGGAAGTTTTAGAGATTTAAAAGAAATGCGTCAAATTTTAATTAGAAGATTTAATTTTGATGATTTAAGATTTGAACAAGAAATTATTGATGAAAGAGAATATAATACAAATTTCGATAAAACAAAAAAATATCAAGTCGCGGATATTATTAAAAGTAAAAATGATAATAGCGAGAATACTACTATTATTATAGATGAAAAGAAAGAAGCTATAGATAATAACAATAATGAAAATAATGCTATTTTATCTTTATCTGCTGAGCTTAAAACAACTTTAAATGAGATAAAAAAAGATTATATTAGACAAATTCAAGGAATTGAAAAAATCGTTAATAAAGTTCAAGATCAGCTTATTGAAAATAATCAAATAGAAGAATATAAAGATTTAAAAACTATATATAATGGATTGTCAAATGTTAAATAACAATAACCTTCTTATCGGGGGGGGTAGTTTTATGCCCCCAATTAATAAAAGTAATTTTTGTAATTATTGGTTCATTTTTGAAGATTCCTTTTACACTTTGTCGAAACAAGCTTTATTTGACGAAGCAAAAAATAATTTGCCTGAAGAATTAAAGAAAATTTTTAATAATTTAAGAATTATTGAATTTCCTAATAAAAATGATATTCTAAATTTATTAAGAGAAAATAGCAATGAAAACATTATTGTTTTAACCAACCAAGAACCTTTTAAAGAATATGAAAATTTATTTATTACTAAAAAAATAAAAAACAAATTTGGTTTATTAAGTTCTCAGCACAAAGAAATGAATTTCAGCGAAGAAAAAATTTTAGAAATGGAACTTGGATTAAGCGTTATAAAATCTCCATTCACTCTCAAAGATATTGGTGGTGCGAAAGCTTTAAAAGAATATACAGATTTGTTAATTAAAGCTGAGAAGAATGGTTTTAAAGCAAAGGGCGTATTTTTAGTTGGAATTCCGGGCACAGGTAAAACATTTTTTCCAAAATGCTTTGCAGGAGAGTTGGGTAGAAAACTAATATTATTAAATCTTTCTCAAATTATGGAAAGCAATGAGCCTATTCAAAAGTTAAATAATATTTTTGAATTTTTGCATAAAAAACAAATTGATTCTAAAGATGAAAAATATGTAATTTTAATTGATGAAATAGAAAAAATGATTGGAAGCTCAAGTGTTAAAGAAAAGCAAATGTTAGGAAGATTGCTAACGATTTTAAATGATATTAATACGCCTGCTTGTGAATATAGTTTTAATGCTATATTTTTTGCAACAGCAAATGATTTAAATTCCATTCTAAAAAATAATCCTGAATTTTTAAGACGGGGAAGATGGGATGAATTATTTTTTATCAATTTGCCGACTCACGAAAATGCTGAAGAAATGTTTAAAATATATATCAAGAAGTTCAACTTAAAATTTGTATTAGAAGAAATAATGAATCTTGATTCTATTTTTGCAGAAATTGAAGCTATTTATCAAAAAGAAAATCCAATTTCTAATAGGTTTCCTTATACTCCTGCAGAAATTGAAAATTTTTGCAAAAGATTAGATTTTTGTAAAAAAGCAAAAGGAGATGAGTTTAACAAAAAAGATATTATAGAATGTATTCAACTAATAATTCCACTTGTGAAATCAGCAAAAGAAGGAATTGAAAAAATGGTTGCACAGTCGGAATTGTTTATAGAAATTTAAATTATTTGAAAGGAGTGGTTGGTCTATGTTTATAAAAGATTATTTTAATATTTATGAAAAATTCTCTAAATCATCTAATTTGTTAAGAAAATTTTCCATAATTAGTCAAAAACAAGCAATTTGTAAATATTTAAAACTCAATAAAAATTTCGTAATTAATAATATTAATTATTGTTTTTTTGAAAGTGAAGAAAATTATTTAATTAGCGTATTTACAAATGACAATTTAAACTATATTCATATTAATAGCAGGAAGACAAAAGAATATCCAAGAAGTTTTGAAAATCAGGAGAACTTTGAAGTGTTTTTATCTATTTTCGCAACCATAAGTGTTTTATTAAATTTAAATTATCAAATTAATAATTTAAATGATTCTAGATTATTGCTGAAACAAAAAGAAAAAATTGAAGATATAGCTTATTGTATTTATTATGATGAAAAATTTAATTTAAATCTTTCCAACTATATTAATGACAAATTAAGCTATATAAAAAATATTTATTACTTTGGCGAAGATTTTTTATTTTGCTTATTCAAAAATTTTTATTTAAAGAATATATTGAAAGAAGATCTTTTCAAAATTCTAAACATTGATGAAGAAGATTTTAAAAAATTATATTCCCATTTTAAATTAAAAATTAAAAAAAATATTAGTGATGAAAATGCTTTAAATCGATTAAAAGGTGAACTATGAATTTTCAACCAAGAATTATTAGAGATCAAAATGATGAAGAATGTTATATCATGAGTTTAAGTGATTTTTGCAAAAAAATTGGAATTTCAAATAAAACTTTTAGAATTAACAAAGAGAAATCTTATAAAAATATTGATTTTTATAAAGAAAAGGGTGAAAAAAAGACTCTAGTAAAAATCAAAGTAAAAGATTTGATTATCAAAAACGTTTATGTCGGAGGCTGAAAGCTTTAAAAAAATATTATATAATGTTTTGTAAAAAGGAGAAAAAATGCTTAATCTAAATATTAGTAAAGTAAATTTTGATGAATTAGACATAAAAAATATTACAAAAAGGGGAATTTTAGATACTTTAAAAAAATTCTGGAATGGAAATTTTGATGAGTATTTAGAATATTTGCAAAGTATAGGAATTAATTATTATGAAAAAATTGACAATATTTATAAATTAAAGCAAACTCTAAATAATGATATTGAAAAATTAAAAGAGAATGTTAAAGATGGAAAGAATGTAGGAAAATTTAATTATCAGGCTATAAGTCAATTTAAAAATTTACAAGAAGTTAGAGATAGTGAATATTATAAACTTAATATAGATCTTAGAGAAGTAAATGATAAAAACACAATAACAAAAATTAAAGATGTTTTTTTGAGTGTTGATAGTTGTTCTTTAGTTGATTTTAAAGAAATAAATGAAGAAAGAATATCTTTAATTTATCATAAAAAAGGAGCTTTAATATTTTTTGATAATTATATTATAGCAAATACAAGAGCTGAAAATATGAGCTTAATAGAAAATTATCAAGTTCCAAAAGATAATAATTTTATCGTTTCAAAGTTTTTGTTATTTTTAGCTACAAAATTAAAAACTGAAAATATTAATGAAAGTTTTTGTTATTCTTATAATAACGGAAAGCAGAGAATTAATAATATTAAAAGTATAGAAGAAATTATAGTTTGGGGAAGATTAAAACCTGAAGAAAAAAAACTTGAAAAAGATAAATTAAAACAACAAGATGAGAATAAAGAAATTGCTAAAGAACAAGCAAAAGTTGAAATTAAGCAAGAAATAAATAAAAATAGAGATTCTTTAGAAAAAGATTCTGTAGAAAGAATATTACAAAATTCTACTTCTAATGTAAAACTTTATAATATATCTTCTCTTTCAGAAAGTGATAAAAATCAAAAAGTTGAAAATGAAATAAAAAATGAGAAAGAAGAAATAGAAAATATTATTAAAAATAGTTTTGAAGTTTATCATTTAAAAGAACTTGAAAAAACAAAAGAAAGACTAAAAAGAGCAGAAAAAGAATCTTATGAAGCCTATAAAGATTTAAAAGATTATTTATATAACGGAACTTCCATTTTAGAAGCAATTAGAAATATTCAGCAAAAATATAGAAATGAAGATACTATTAATTTTGCAAGTTTGCTTTTTAGTAAAGATATTTTAAATTTGAAAAACAAAGAAAATGAAATAAATACATTAAAAGATGAAATTGAAAAAAGTATTAATTATGAAAATGAGCTAATGGATGAAATAACTAAACGAGAAGAAACTATCTCAAAGCTTAAAGGAACTCTTCAAAGTAAAATTAATGAAATTACAGCAATGAGAGATGATTTTGAAAAAGAAATAGCAGAAATAAAATTAGTAGAAGAAAAATTAAAAGAAGTAGAAAAAATTTCAGAAGAGCAAGAAATTACAATTAAAGAGCTAGATAATGAAAATGATATTTTATCCAATGAAAATAAAAAATCAAAAGAAGAATTAATAAGATTAAAAAGCGAAAATGAATATTTAAATAAACAAATTGAAGAAAATAAAAATAGAAATTTAAACAATGAAAATCTGACAAAAGATTATTATAAACTACAAATTGATTTAGAAAAAGAAAAAATTCAAAATCAATATCTTTTACAATCTATAGCAGATTATAAAGAATCAGAAAAAGAATATAAAAGCAAAATTGAAGATTTAACTTCTAAATTAATAGCCAATAATGATAAAACTTCTGATCAAGAGAAAAAAGTAGAGTATACTCCAAGAAGTAAAGATATTTTAGGAAAGATTTAAATAATGATGAAAAAATCAAATTATAGGAAAAAATTATGAAAATATTATCAATTAGCTTAATTGTATTAGTTTTTATAAATAGCCTTTATGCATGTGGTGGTTGTGTAGATTCATATTTAGGTAGCGAAAAAGCAAATGAAGGAAAAATTCAATACGATAAAGGCGAAAATCAAATTGCAAATGCTATTGATAAACTAAATGAAATTATAAAAGAAGAAATTATAGCAAATGAAAAAAATGTTTTAAAGGAAAAAGAAATTTTAACAAAACTTAAAACTGAAAAAACATTAGAAGCTAAAAAAGAATCTTTTATTTTAATGAAAAATAATCAACTTCAAAATATAATTAATAATATTAAAGCTAAATAAATGGAACTCACAATAGAACAAATTGAAATTATTGAATTATCTAAAAAAATGAATAAAAGCGAAATATTAATTATTAATGCTTGTGCGGGAAGTGGAAAAACATTCACTTTAAATGAAATAGCTTCAGCAAATCCAAATAAAAAATTTTTATATCTGGCTTTTAATAAAAATATTGTCGAGGATATGAAAAAAAAAGCAAAAAAAAATATAGATGTTAAAACTTTACATTCTTTAGCTTTTTCTTTTGTAAGAAAAAAAATAGGGAAAATGAATTTTATTAATTCTTATACTATATTTGATATTGAAAAATTTTTTCCAAATCAAACTTCTGAAGAACTTTTTTTAATTTTAAAAGATTTTAATGATTTTTTAATTAATGATGAAAAAGAATTTAAAAATAACTATATAAAAAAACTCTGGAATTTGGTTTTAACTAGAAAATTAGATTTTATACATAATTTCTATTTAAAATATTATTTTTTATATGAAGAAAGTAAAAATTTAGTTAAAAAATATGATTTTATTTTATTGGATGAAGCACAAGATACTAATTCTATTATGCTCGATATTGTTTTAAATAATAATTGCTCTAAAATATTAGTTGGGGATACTTTTCAAAATATTTATGGTTTTAATCAAACTATAAATGCAATTGAAACTGTTCAAGCAGATTATAAAAAAAATCTTTCAAAAAGTTTTAGAAGTAAGCAAGAAATTTTAAATTACGCAGATTATTTTTTATTAAAATATACCAAAAAAAATAAAGTTAAAATGACTTCCAATATTTCCAATAAAGAAAAAAATGAAATTAAAAACAAATCTTATATTATGAGAACAAATGCTGGAATTATTGAATTTTTAGACAAAATTAAATATGATAAAAATATTGAACAATATTGTCTATTGAAAAATCCTGATGACATTTTTCAATTAGTATTTGATATTTTAAATTTTAGATCTAATCGTTTTTCCTATATAAGCAAGAGAAATTCTTTTTTACTTAATTTTAATTCAATGCTTGAATTAAAAAACTATGCCAAAGAAGCTTTTGATAATAATTTAAATAAAGTTTTAATTTTAATTGATAAAAAATATGATTTTAAAGTCTTAAATGCATTAGCCATAAAACTTTATAATAAAAAAAATAAAGAAAATATTTTTTTTTATATCACAAATTCTCATATAAGCAAGGGATTAGAGTGGGATAGTGTAGAACTTTATAATGATTTTCCAAATTTAAATAAATTACAAAATGAAATTAAAAAAGAAAAAAATTTGGAAAAAAAACAAGAAATGGAATTCTTTTTAGAACAAGAAGTAAATTTATTTTATGTAGCTATCACAAGAGCAAAATTTCAATTGCTTGACAAATCGGAAAATAAAATTAATGATACAGCCAGCTAGAAAAAATAATTCAAAAAGCTTTTTAAGAGAAGCTGAAATTGCTATATTTGCAATAAAAGATGATAAAGCTAGAAATTATTTTTTAAAAAAACTAAAAGAAGTTTTTGAAAAAAGAAAAAATCCAAATTGCACTTTAACAGGAGAAAAAGCTTTAAAAACTGAAATATTAGCTTATTTAAATCAATTAGATGAAATTAAAACAGCTAACATATGGTGTAGGGATGTATCTATAGATAGACAAGATATTAACAATCTTTTAATGAACATACAAACAGAACTTCTTAATAATAATATTCAAGGAATAGTTGAACTTCATTTACAAGATAGAGAAATTAATTCTCCACATATCCAATTTATAGGAACTGAAGCAGAAAAAGCCGAATACATAATTGCAACAATTTTAGTTAATCTAAAATACGAAACAAGCATAGAAAATGCTATTGGAAAAAAAAGTGATTTTAAACCATATTATGAAATTAATGATAAGTTTAGGACACAAAATTTAGATGATGAGCTAGAATATAGAGAGAATATAAAAAAAAGAAAAGAAGAACAAAAATTTGAACTAGATAAATTAGATGATTTGATTATGAAATTTGAAGAAGAAATGCAAAAAAATAAATCTCTATTAGAAAAATCAAAAAATGTAAAAAATAATTTTTGGAATAAATTAGAAAAATTAAAAGAATATAAAAATAAAATTAGAAATAAAAATTATAATATCAAAAGAATTAGAAGAAAAATCAGAAGAAGATAGATGTATTTCGTTTGGCATTCAGCCCAACCGCTAAAGCAGTTGGGATTTCTGCCTAAATGAGTTTAAAATAAATTTCATAATAATTGAATAATAAATTATTATTTTGAAGTAAAAGAAAATTATGTTTTTTAAGTTCTAATAGAGAATTTACATCTAAAGCAATTATTTTTTTGTTGGTAAAGTTTTGTTTAGTATTAATTGTATCAAGTTCATTAATATAAGAAGTCATTTTATTAATAGAATCAGTAGCATTAGCCAAAAGTGCTATACATGCAAAATTAATAATTATAAAATATTTAAAAATCAATTTTTATTCCTTAATTTTTTAATTAATTTATCCCAGAAAATAAGCAAAAATATCTTTTTAAATGGATTGTCATCTTTCTTAATATTAAAAAAGAATCTATATAAAAATAAACACCCTATAGAATAAATTAAAATGAAACTTTCAAATCCATCAGAAAAGATATAAGAATAAATAAGAGATATAAAAAAGAAATAAATGTTATTTTTGCAAGCAAAAAAATAAAAAATATTTCTTTTTAATAAATATTGCTCTTTAAATACATCTTTTTTATAACTCATTTTTTAATTCCTTGTTTAAAAAAATTATTTGTTTCTTCAGTTTCAATTTCAGATTTAGAAAACTTTTCATTTAAAGCAATAAATAATTTATTAATCTGTTCTCCATTATCTTTAATTTCAGGTATTTTGTTATATAAATTATAAATTTCATTTTTTGATTTTTCAATTTGCTCTTTAGTAATATTAAATTCATCTTTTTCTAAAAATTCTTTTAAAATAGAAAGTTTTGAAAGATATAAAAAGTATAAAGTTTCATCAGAACAATTGATATTTTCAATTTCTACTGAAAATATATTTTCGATAGAAATGTTTTGTTTATCATCTAATTTTTTTTCTTCAATTATATCGTTTAAGCCTTTCAATATATATGAATGAAAATTATTTAATTTTTGAGCATATTGTGCATCAGAAAATTTATCCAATAAATTATTGTCTCTACCAAAATTAATAAATTGATTAAAAATACTATTTAATTTATTAAAAGTTTTATAATCTAATCTGGCATTTAAACATATTTTGATTTTATTTCTAATTTCCGAAGATTTTTCGTAAATTCTTTTTGCATGAATAGTTATATCTTTAAAAACTATTTTTTCTATTTCATTTTCTGTCATACTTTATTGTCTCCTATTATTATAATTTTTATTGATTTCTTGATTCTCAACTTTTTCATCTTGTGTTTCTTGTGCTTCTTGTTTTCTTTCTTCAGCTATTTTATCCATTTCTGCTTGTGCTTTAGCGATTTTTTCATATAAATCATTATTTTCTTCTTCTAATTTTTCTTCTATTTGCTCTTCTTTTTTCTCATCGTCAATATCTTTATTAGTATTTTCTTTTTCAATTTCATCTTTTAAATCTTCATTTTCTATTTGTAAATTTTCTAAATTTCCATTTTGCTCTTCTTTGTTTTCTACTTCTTCTTTATTTTCAACATTTTCTTCTAATTTTTCACCTTTTTCACCTAAAATTAATAAAGTTTTATTTGAATTTTCAGCCATTTCTTCTTTTAATTCTTGTAATTTTTCTTTTTTTTCAATCATTAAATCATCAAGTTCTTTTTGCAAAATAGCATTTTTTTTCTTTACAGACTCTATCATTTCTTTAATTTCTGCTGTGCTAAATGTTAATAATTCTGTTTGAAATTTCAACATAAAGCCTACATTATTTAAAGTTTCTTTTCTTTTGAAAGGATAATAAATCTGTTCATCATCTTTAATAAAATCAATCATCTTTTGAACATCACTTCGTTCAGTTTCAGTTTCATTTGGATATTTTTGTTCATTTAAAATAGAAATATCTTCTTTAATATCATTTACTTTGGTTGCTAAAGTTTCATTTTCTTCTAATACTTCACAGAGTTCATCTATTATTTTTTTATGTTCTAAATTCTCTAAATCTTCAAAATTCTCTAAATCTTTTAAATAAGATTTAGTAAAATTATTATAATAATTTTCCAAGTTCACAAATCCTTCTTGCTGAAATTCTAATAATAAAGCTCCTGTTTGAGTTAAAAAGAATTGTTTATAATTTTCATCTTCTTGAATATTTTTATCTATATACTTTTTCATTTCTTCTGAAAAATTATCAATATCATTAATATCAATTTTATTTTCTTTTTTAAAAGTATCTTTTAATAAAGTTAATTGCTCAACATATTCTCTATATTTTTCATCATTTTTAAGATTTGCATGATTTTTTAGAGTTTCAATAATTTCTTCCATATTTTTCTCCTTATTTTGTAATATTTTATTTATTGTATACAATTTCTTTTTTTACTGCTTAAAAGATTTCTGAAAGTAGAACAAAATTTCCCACTTTAAGAAATAATTAAAAATTTTTATACTTTTGATTGCAAAATATCTTTTGCTCTAATAAAATTATTTATATTTTTTTGATTATTAATCAATATATCAATTTTTTCTTCATCTGTTGAATTATCATCTATTTCATTTATTTTAATTTCTTCAGTTTCAATCTCAATAATATTATTTTTTTCTTCATTTTTAATTTCGATTTTTTTTTCTATATCATCTTTACGCAAATTAGAAGCTACAAATTTACCTTTTTCGTTTAATAGTTTTGAATAATCTGGTAATAAATTTTTAATTTCAGGACTATTCATATTTATTTTAATTCCATTTTTTCTTAATTTATTTCTAATAGTAAAAATTTCATTGATATTTCTTAAATCTTTTTTAAGTGTATCTAAAAGTATTTTTCTATCATAAGTATCTAATTTATTTTCACTTAAAAATTTTTCTTTTAAAAAAATTTCTTCGTCTGTATTTTTTAATCTTTCATTTAAATTATTAAGAAAAGTATTTGATTTTTCAATTGTGTTTGTTAATCTTATTAAAATATTGTCTATCTCTGGATAAGAATAAAAAATTGAACCATTATCAGCCTTAAAAAACAAATTATTTGGAATATACTCTTTGTCATATTTATTAATTAAAACGCCTTGAACACAGAATTGCTTTGTAAGTTCTCCAATAAAAGTTCTAAAAACTAATTTTAAATCATTTGCTTTAAGAATTTCAACTTCAGCTTCATTTTTAAAATTAATAAAAATATCTTTTATTTTTTCATTAATTTTATTTTTTAAAGATTTATGACTTTCTTCATCTTCTTTATTTTTTGGTTTTTTAGTAGTTTTTATACCAAAGCATTCTAAATTATAATTTTCCTTTTTAAAGTCTTTATTATGTATAAACTCATTTAAAAATTCTATATCATTAAGTAATAATTCTTTTTTTTCTTTTAAAGAAGTCAAAAGTCTTTCATTTTGAAGAATATTTTTTTTGTATTGTTCGAAGTATCTTTCTTCTGTTTTTAACATAGTTGAAATTTTATGTTTTTCTAAAATAAAAGGATTACCAGTAGCAATAGCTTTCATTTCTGAAACATTAGCGATTTCTGCATCAATACTTTCAAAATTTCTTTTTCCGTCTAAAAGATTAATTTTTTTAAGTTGTGCTAAAGGTAAAAGCTTTTGTTCATTGATTTGAAACATTCTTGAATCGTAAGTTTGTTCAGTTGCATATCTATAATGTGAAATTTCAAAATTATCTTTATCTTTTTCAAAAAATAAATTTCCTTGTCTTACAACTCTTCCTGCTCTTTGTTGTAAATCACTAGGTTTCCATGGACAATCTAACTCATGTAAAGCAATAACTCTTTTTTGAACATTAGTTCCTGCTCCCATTTTTGCTGTAGAACCTATTAAAATTCTAATTTCTCCAGCATTAACTTTATTAAATAATTCTTGTTTTTGAATATCTGAATTTGCATCTCCAATAAAAGCAATTTCATTTTGTGAAATACCGCTTTTAACTAATTTTTTTAAAATTTCTGCATAAAGATCAAATTTATCTCCAACTTCTTCCATTAACTCTTCAATAGTATATCGTTTAATTATTTTTTCTTTTCCTTTTTCATTAATTTCTACTTTGGCGTAAAATTCTTCTTCAGTTTCTTCATCTGTTAATAAAACTAATTTTAAATCAGCTATAACTTCTTCAATATTGTTATATCTTGCTTCATTTTCAGCATTTATATTTATTTTTTGAGAATGAAATTTTGAAACACCCATATCGCAAAATATTAATTGAGTAGAAGAAGGATAAGTCTGATCATTATAATGAAACATAACTTTCTCAATTAATTTATTAATTTTAGAATCTTCATAATCACTTGCACTATTATCAATCAATCTAAAATCTAATGCCGCTTTTTTAGCATCAGAAGTGCATTTAAGCATATTGTTATTTCTTGGATCTTCTTTTAGATTATCCATTCTATCAATTATACTTCCTTTGTTATAAAATCCTTTTTCATTTTCAATTCCTATATAACTTTCTATATCATAACTTCTTGGAGAAATAACATTTATAGGGCGTCCATTTTTAATTTTTGGAACTAATCTTCCTGTTTGTTTTTCTATATCTTCATTTGTTACAATATCAACATTTTCTCTATAAGCAGACATTAGTTCTGGAACATTAATAAATTGAGATAATCTTGAGGTTAATTTGTAATTAACTCCGCTACTATCAAGTTCTTCATTAAAAGTAATTTTTGTAAAAGTTTTTTGCCAATCATCAAAATGAGAAACTCCCAATTCTTCTAATATTTTTGGTTGTAAAAACTTTTGCATAATATAAAATTCTGCAATAGAATTGCTTACTGGAGTTCCTGTCAAAAAATACAATTTATAATTATTTTGATGACAATAACTTGTAGCACAAAGCATTTTCATAGCTTTAAAAGAATCATTTAATGGAAGTCCTTTAACACTATCCTGATTTGTATCAATATATAAGTTTTTAAAATTATGAGCTTCATCAACAACTAAAGCATCTATTCCTAGTTCTTCAAAAGCAATTTCTTCATCGTATTTTTTTCCAATAGCTCTTTTTTCGAGTTTAGCTTCTAAATATTTAATTTTTTTATCTATAGTTTTTCTTAAATTTTTTAAATCTTTTTCACTTGAAACCTTTATTGTTTTTGTTAAATAGTTTTTTAAATTTTCAGCATATTCATATAAAATATTTGTTTGAAAACTTTCCATAACGTTAATATTTTCAAAAGTAGAATGCTTCATAATGATTGCATCGTAATTACCATATTTAATTTTATATAAAAATTCTTTTCTATCTTTTTTATCTTTAATTTTATCCCCTACTAATATATTTGCATTTGGATAAGCAAATAAAAATTCTTTTTCCCATTGAGTAGCTAAATGATTGGGAACTAAGAAAAGAGCTTTTTTAACTATTCCCATTCTAACTTGTTCCATAATCAAAGTAATCCCTGCTAAAGTTTTTCCTGCACCAACTTCGTGTTCTAAAAGCATGCTATTTTTTAAAATACCTTTAAAAACAGCATTTTTCTGATGTTCTCTTAAAGTTATATTCTTATTTAAATACGGTGTTTCTAAATATTTTGAAAAACTAAAATTAGTTTTATTGTAAACATTTAAAACTTCATTATATTTTTTTTCTATTTTTTCTCTTACATTTTTATTATTAAAACAATAAGATTCAAAATAATCTTTAACAGCTTCTGCGTTCTCTAAAGCAATTTTTGTTGGAATGTTTTCATTAACTTTAACTTTTAATTGTGGATTATCATCTTTTTGTTCATAATGAAAAACTTCTAATGATTTTCCATTAATTATTTTTTCTATTAATGTTTTTAAATCAAAAAATAACTCACTTTTTTCATTATAAACCATCAAATTAATACCATTATCGTTTAAATCAGTATTTTTAATTTCTTCTTCAACCAAAATATTTTCATCTCTATATTCATCATAATTTTCTTTTAAAATTTTAAAATTCTCAAATACATACAAACTATTCACAAAATTAATATCTATAATAATTTTATCAGGAGAGTGAAAGAAAGTGTTTTTAATAAAATCTTTATAAATCTCAATATCTATATAACTTGCACCAAAATTAAGCTCTATATCTTCAAATTTAATATATTCTGGAAAATATTTTTTTAATTCTAATGCAACTTCTTCAAGTGGTAATGAAAAATTGTTAAAACTAATGTTTTTTTCAATCATTTCTTTAATTTCGTTATATTTAGCTTTAACATTTCCTGTTAAAAATTCATCTGCTAAGATATAATCACTTTTATGTTTATCTCTATCAGAGTTCAAAACATGAAAAATAAGTCTTTTTTCTAATAAATCAACTAAAATTTTTTCCAAATCTTTGTCTTTTGAATAATTTTTTAAAGTATTTAAATCTATATAACCTTTTTCTGTTAAAGTTTTTTGCAAAGCTTCTTCATTGCTTTGTGCCAATTTTCTTTCATAAGGAATATAAATCCTTTCTTTTAAAAAATCAGCTTCTAAATAAGTATTTTTATTATTTAATGTTACTTTCTTTTCTGTAGAGAAAATAGAAAAAGAATTTATTTTATCAAGTTCAATTATATCTTTTAATCTATGTTTTAAAATCAATCCATTTTTATCTTTTTTACTATTTCCTAAAGAGTTCAAAAATTTAGAATCACTTAAATTTAAAATATTTCTTCTTATAAATCTTAAATTTTCTTTTTCCCTTTTTAATACTTCATTATCAATAAGATGATTTCTTTCATTTGCTAAATTTTCTTTTATTAAATCTCTATACTTAATAATTTCACTAGCAATTTTTTTTTCTTCGTGGTTTAAATAGCTTTTATATACAAATTTACTTTTATTTTCTTTAATGATATTTTCTTCATTAATTAAATATTTTTTTTCTAAAGGTAATTCATCTTCAAAATAAGCTTCTTCACAAGAATCTATGTCTTTTTTAATATAAATTTTATCATTCATTAAAAACATACTACCAATGTTAAGTTTTTTTATATTTTGAAATTCTTTTAAACTTAAACTATCATAATCAATAAAAGTATATTTTTTTTCAAAAGGCGGATTATCTTTAAAAATGAAAGAGTGTATTCTTTCCATACGATTTATTATTTCATCATTATAATTATAATCTGGTGCTTTTACTTCCATTGAAAATCTACCAAACTGATTAGAACCTAAAATAGGATTTCCAATTATTTGCTCTGGATTTTGAATAAAATAATTATTAATTTCTACATAATCTTCATCACTTAATTTAAACAGATTTACATCCATAAAAATATTATTTGATTCTGTTTCCATTTCAAAAGATTCTTTATTATTTTTTTTATTAAAAATTCTTTGGTAAAAAAATATATCAGTTGAAACATCAGCATGAGAATTTTTAAAAACATCATTTGGCATTCTAAAAGCTGAAATAAAATTTCCTAAATCATTTAAAATTTTTCTATGCTTATTCCCATTGGAATCTAAAAAATAACTTGAAATAATAAAAGATAAAATTCCATTATCTTTTAAAAGCTCACTTGATTTAACAGCAAAATAATTATGGATTGATAGATTATTTCCTAAACTACCCATATCTTTAATTTTTAATTGTTCATAAGGTGGATTACCAACAACAACATCATATTCTTTTTTATTAAAATCAACTTTTTCAAAAGAATTATTATAAATTCTTACATTTGGATGTAAAAATTTAGCAATAGTTGCTGAAATTAAGTCTTTTTCTACAGCATCAAATTCATAATTTTGCGGAGCACAAGAAAAGAATTTTCCAATACCACAACTTGGTTCTAAAGCCTTAATTTTATTATTTTTACTTACACCTAAAGAATCTAATCCTTTATAAATATTTTTTATAATAAAATCAGGAGTAAAATAAGCATTATAAGAAGAGTCTTTTAAATCTTTATATAAATCATCATCAATTAATTCTTTTAATTCTAATTTATATTCTTCATATTTTTCATTATAAAATAAATCTCTTAATCCTCCAAAGGCAGTATATCTAGCAAGAATTTTCTTTTCTTCTTCGTTTGCAAAAAGCCTATTTTCATTAAATATTTTTTGAGTAAGTTTAATAGCTTCAATATTTGCTTCAATTCTTTCTTTTACACTTAAATTTACAGGATATTCCCCTTTATAATTTTCCTTATCAAATCTTTTTAAAAATTGATGTGTTTTAAAAGATTTAAATTTAAATTCGCTTGTTCTTGATACTGATTGAGGTTCTCCTTGATCTGTTGTATTGTCATATTCTTTAAATTTATTACTTGTATTAATTTCTGATTGCTCATCGGTATTGTTATGCTCTCTATTAATTTCAAGCGATTTATTTTCTTCTGCATTAATGCTATTTGATATTCCATTGTTATTATCAATAACAATCTCATCGCTTGCTCCAAAATCAAATTGTTGTTCTCTTGGTTTTTCTTTACTAGTGAATTTAAAATTTTCACTATGTAAATTATTGGATGTGTTTTCACTATTTTGTCCCAATAACTCAACTTCTGACTGACTAGAGTTAAAATTATTAATATTCTCATCATTTGAAAGCTCTTTGGAAATATCATCCTTAATTGATCTATCGTTTGTGATATTTTCTTCGCTTCTTCGCTTAAAATTAACATGTTCTTGTTCTTGTATTCTCTCATTAACACCCACAATTCCTCGTTGTAAGTATAAATTTTCCTCTCGATTAAATTGATTACTTGATAACTCAGTTCTTGTTTCAAGCTCATGCAAAGTTCTTCTATTTTCTCCTGATTGTTCTTTAAAATCTCTAAAATCATCTCCTCTTTTTCTGTTAATTCCGTTATTATGCTGTTCTCGAAGTTGAATTGTTGAGTTATTAAACACTCTTGCAAATATTCCATTTTCTTTTCTATCGCTATCATTTCTTTTTTCAAAATTTTCATCATCGATTTTATCAATATATTTTCTAAAACTATCAAAAATTCTGTTTGAAAATTTTCTAATATATGATTTTGTAATGTCGGAATATAATATATCATCAATTCTTGTAATAATGGATTGGTTTCGATTAATTCCATCTTTATATTCAGTTCTTGAAAATTCATCAAAAATGAATCTATCTCCATTTTGTCCAAAACTTCTTTGGCTTGTATTTCTAGTTGCTTTACTTTCTCTATCTCTTTGGAATTCAATTGTTTCAAATTGAGTAAATCCATTTTTATTCTGAAATTGTCCAATTCCTCCTGATATTTCTCCTGAATTTTTGATATCTCTATTTGATATATTTTCTTGTTGCTTAAATCTATCCTCTTGAATTTGTTCTTCAACTCTATTAATTTCATTGGTTTTATGTTCCGAAAATTCATTAAAAGTTTGTCTATTTTCTTGCTCATTTTTGTCAATATTTCTTGTTGTATCGTATTGAGTATCATCAGTTGTTCTTGTTCCCCATCGTTCGCTTCTTCTAATATTTTCATCGCTTGTGTAAAAGTTATTATATTTTCTTTCATCATCATTTCTGGTAAATTCATCATCTCTTGTAAGGTTATATTCATTTTTTAAATCCTTTAATTTAATTTTTTTAAAATAATCTTCTAGCTTAACTTCATAATCTTTACTATAAATTAATATATCATCATTTTTATAAATTATATTTAATTCTATATTATTGTTTATTAAAATTTTATTCAATTCTTCATCATTACTATGATTAAAACTAAAATTACTTGCATTTGTAGTTATAAGTGGATTTTCATTAAGTATTTCATTTGCAATAAAATTTTTAATTTCATATTTTCTTTCTTTTTTTTGAGAATTTTTTTGAATATTTATTAAAAAACCATTAAAAATATTTTCTTCAATTTTTATTATTGTTCCAAAAGATGAATTTATATTATTGTTATTTTCGTGATATAAAAAAAGAATATTGATTTTATTTTCTTCCATATTATTTTCCGTAGACAAATTAATCCTAGTTTTTAAATAAAACTAGGAGATTTAATTAATTCTTATTGTTTTTGAGTTCTTAGGTTTTTAACTTCATCAGAACTAAATAACTCATTTTGATTTTCTGTTTTTTCTTGCATTCTACTTTCTGCTTCAGCCTGTGCTTTATCAACAGCATTAATTTTACTTTGAATATGATTTTGATGTTCTAAAGCTTTTTCTTGCGTTCCTTCTTCTAAAATTTTTCCTTCCTTGTCTGTCTTATTGTAATAACTAAAATCATTGTTTTCTATATAATTAGAAACTTCTTGATTTCTGGCTTCATAATAATCTTTCCAAGCTTTACATTCTTCACTATTTGCTAAAGCTTTTTCAGGATTATTATTTAAAAAAGTTGTAAAAGCTTTTTTTAATTTCTCAATGGATTTTTCTAAGTAATTCATTTTTGCATTAACTAAAGATAAGCCACTGTTTTGATAAACTTCGCCCGTTTCAAGATCAATTTGTTCTTTAAAATATTGATCACGATTAAGTTTAGAATCTACCATTAATTCATTTTTCTCTTTATTAATCCAACTTTGGAATTGACTTGAAATAATAGTATCTTTAGGAATTACTTCTTTGATCATTTTATCGAAAGCATCTGCAATTACTATAGAAAATTTATATTTAGAATTCAAATTATAAGGATTCCAAGGTACAAATATTTCTTTTCCTATTTCATTTGTGTATTTAGACATATTAATCTGATCCGTTTTTTCTTGTGCTTTAAGCATAGCTTGCCCTAAATCTGAACTAATTAGCTTATTATAAGCTTCATCACCTAAATTTTGGAATTTCATTTTTTCTCCTTTTAATTAAAATAGTGGCGAAATAATAAAATAAAAAAAAATTTTTTTCTTAAAAGTTTTCTTAAAGTGGGAAATTTTGTTCTACTTTCAGAAATCTTTTATTTTTCAAATTTTGTTTTTTTGTAAAATACTTCAAAAATTGGCAAAGGAAATAAAATGAAAACAAGAACAAATCGATATTTGTTCATACTATTATCAATAGTCTTTATTTTTTTAGTTAATTTAAAACTTTATGCTAGTGATAATAATTATAAAAAAACTTTAACTTTATCTAAAAATGAAAAAATTGAAAAAATAATTCAATTTTATAAAGAAAGATTAAAAGATATTCCAAATTTAGAAATTAAATTTGTAGAAGAAAAAAATAATTTTCCTTTTGAAGCTTATGTTTTTGAATTCAAAACAAACAAAGAACAAACAAAAGAAGTTATTTTTATAAAAGATAATTTTTTCTTTAATGAGTATGTAGATTTCAACACTTTAGAATTTTCAAAAGATAAAGTCCAAGAAGAACTATCAAAAGATAAATATTCTAATATCATCAAAGAACTCATGAATGATAAAAAATATATTATAACCTTAGGAAATGGAAATAAAGAAGTTTATGTTTTTTCAGATCCAGAATGTCCTTTTTGTCAAAAACACTTAAAAAATATTGATGAAAAATATTTAAAAGAACACACTATTCATTTTATTTTTATAAGCGTTCATGATAATTTTAAAATCTTAACTGCACTCTATAACGATTTGGACAAAGCTAAAACAAAACAAGAAAAACTAGCAATTATTAAAAAATTCTATTTTGGAGACAATGATTATAAAGATTTTAATTTTAAAAATAATGAAAAATATAAAGAAGAAGAAATTAAAAAAATATTTGATAAATATCTTAAATTAGGAGTTAATTACACTCCATTTATAATTAATTGGAAGCTATAATGGAACTGAATGCTATTCCAACTCAACTTATAACAACTGCTTTTGTTTTTGGCTTAGCAGCTCTAGCTTTCTCAACAGCTCCATTTTTATTCACTCTATCTAATGGAATTTTAAAAGCAAGAAATGGAAACACTTCATCAAGTTCAATAATATCTGTTTTTTGTATCGCTTTTATATTACACACAGCTTCTTGTATATTTTTTATCTTAGGTATAAAATTATTAGATATTTTAAATAATTTATATGAAAGCAATTATTATACAAATAAAATATTTCCAATTTTTTGGGCAAGAGGCGAAAATGAAGTATTTCAATTAGCAGGAGCAAGTGGCAGTTTAGAAGAAAAAGGTGCTTACTTACAATTATTCGCATTACAAACTATAGTTGATTGGATAATAATTATTATTCCAATTCTTATTTTTATAACTGCCTCTACTTATGGAGCTATTCAAGCTAGAAAAGATACTATGCACACGGATTATTTAAGTTTTTTTATTTGGATGGGAATATCGAACATTATTGCTTTCTTTCTTTTTTTTATATGGGCTAAAATTGCTAGTTTAGCCCTATTTATACCTAACGGAGCTGATTTAATAAGCAAAATGTTTGAAATGTATAAAAATTTACCTATATAGGAGTAACTATGAGATTTTTTTCTTTCAATACAAAAAATAATGGATTTTTAGCAACAGCAATAAAAAAAGAATATGAGAATTTCGAAATTGAAAAAATATATCAAATGTTTAATAAAAATAAAAATGATTTTATAAAAATTAATTTTGATAAACAATTTGATGATATTTATACTTTTACAAACAAAGAAGATTTAATTGATTTTTTTAAAACAGAAAATATTGATGAAGCGTTTTTTAAGATAAAAGATTTTATTTATTATTGGGATAATGAAAATCAAGAAGTTTATAATTTAGAAGATATCGTTGCAAAAAGAAATATTAAAAAAATTAATGAAGAACATTTTTATTTAATAAATGATGAAAAAATAAACAATAAACTTGAAAAATGGTTTAATTCCACTGATATGATAAGTCTTTCTAAAACAACTCAAATAATATTTGATGAGTGTAAAGCAGATTTACATCATAATATTTATGAAGTTTTTCCTTATTCTATTTTAATGATAGGTGATAAACTTGCTTATTTAAGTAAAAATTTAAGTAATCAAACAAACATACAAATACTTAATGAAAATTTACTTCCAAAAGATTTAAAAGATGAATTAAATTTTATAAATTTTAATCAAAAAAAACCTGAAGAAATACTTGCAAATTTAAATAATTATCTAGAAGCAGAAAAAGATCAAATTACAAATTCTAAAAATAGAAAATTACTTAAAAACTTTTATGAAATAAAAAATAATAAACTTGATAAGCTTATAGAAAGTATTGATTTAGCTACAAATGAAATGAAACAAACTGGCTTATTTGATGAAGAAGAAATAAAGCCAACTTATAAACCAAATTCAAATTATCAAAATCGTGAAGATTTAATTGCAAAAAAAAGGAATAAAAGATGAAGCTATTTATTGCAGAAAAACCTGAACTTGGAAGAGCAATTGCAGAAGGCATTGATGGAAAAGCTGAAAATTATAAAACTCATATTGTTAAAAATAATAATATTATAACTTGGGCATTTGGACATATTATGAAATTAGCAGAACCAGAAATTTATGATGAAAAATATAAAAAATGGAATATTCAAGCTTTGCCACTTGATATAAAATTTCCTTTCAAAAGAATTCCCATTACAAGTTCTGAATCTCAATTAAAATTAATTATAAAATTGATAAATGATAATAAAGTAAAAGAAATTATACATTGTGGCGATGCTGATGAGGAAGGACAAATTTTAATTGACGAAATTCTTTACTACTCAGGAACTAAAAAACCAATCTTAAGATGTTTAATCAACGACATAACACCAAAAGCTATAAAAAAATCAATTAACGAAATGAAGCCAAATTCAGAATTTAATGGACTAAGTGAAAGCGGTTTTGCTAGAAGTGAAGCTGATTGGATAGTTGGACTTAATCTTACAAGACTTTATAGCATTTTAAACAATAATAAATTAATTAGCGTTGGAAGAGTTCAAACTCCAATTTTGGCTTTAATAGTAAATAGAGATTTAGAAAATAAAAATCATATTAGCAAGCCTTATTTTGTAATTAATGGTGAATTTGATATCAATAATGAAATAATAAAAATTCCATTAAAAGTGGAAGAAAAAATTGAAGATGAAGAAATTGCTAAAAAAATAAAAACAGAAACAGAAAATCAAAATGTTAATTTAAAATTAAAAATTAATCAAAAATTAGAATATCCACCACTTCCATACAATTTATTAAATCTTCAAGCAGAAGCAAGTAAACTTTATGGTTTTTCGGCTAAAAAAACCTTAGATATTACGCAAAATCTTAGAGAAAAGCATAAAGCTATAAGTTATAATAGAAGCGATTGTGAATACTTACCAGAAAATATTTATAATGAAGCTCCACAAATTATAGAATTGATTAAAAATAATTTTAATGATGACATAGGACAAAATAATGTAAATTTAAACATTAAATCAAAAGCATTTGATGATACTAAACTTTCAGCACATTATGGAATTATTCCTACTCAAAGTAAAATTGATATTAATAAACTTTCAAAAGATGAAAAATTAATTTATACTCTAATTACTCAAAGATTTTTAATGCAATTTTATGAACCATGTAAATACGATAGCTACAATTTAGAAATAAATATAAAAGATTATGTTTTTTCAACAACATTAAGAGTAGATACAGAACTTGGTTTTAAAGAATATTTCAATAAAAATGAAAAAGAAGAAATTGGCTTTTTGAAAAATATTAAGGATAACGATCTTGCAAAATGCCAAAATATTGAAATTAAAGCTGAAAAAACTAAGCCAAAACCATTTTACACTATGACTACTTTATTAAAAGATTTAAATCAAGTTTCTAAATATGTTAAAGATGAAAAAATCAAAAAACTTTTAATAGAAAAAGATAAAGATAAAAAAGGCGAAAATGGCGGAATAGGAACTCCAGCAACAAGAAGTAATCACATAGAAACTTTAATAAACAGAGGCTATATTGTAGTTTCAAAGGATAAAAAGCAAGTTGTTAATGCTACAGAACTTGGAATTAATTTAATCCAAAATTTAGATCCTATATTGACAAATCCAGACATGACAGCTTTATGGTTTGAATCTCAAAAAGAGATACAAGAAGGAAAACTAAAAAGAAGCGATTTTTTAAATTCAATTAATGATTTTATTTTAAAAATAATTGATAATGAAAAGAGTTTAAACAAAAAAATTGTTTCTAATGAAGAAAAAGAAAAAATAACTTGTCCTAAATGTCAAAAAGGTTTTTTAAGAGAAATAAATGGAAAATTTAGAAAATTCTTTTCTTGTTCTGAGTATTCTAATGGTTGTGATTTTAAGGCGAAATCTGTTAATGGAAAACCTGAATTAGAAAATAAAAGCACTAATTTAAATACATCTTTTAAATGTCCTCAATGTAATCAAGGAAACTTAATAAAAAGAGAAAGTAAAAATGAAAAAAACAAATTTTGGTATGGTTGTTCTGAATGGAAAAATGGTTGTAAATTTATGTGTCCTGAATTAAATGGCGAACCTAATTTAAATGCTAAAAATAATTTTCAAAACAATTATAAGCAAAAGGTTAAATACAAATGAAAAAAATAATTTTATTTTTATTGCTGTTTAATTTCTTATTTGCAGAAGGAACAAATAATGGGCAAGGAGTTGTTTCTGAAACTACTAAAGAAGAAATGCAAAAAATATTTCCTAATAGTGATGATGACATAGATTCTAAAAATGGATGTAGTTGGGAGTGTAGAAAGGTTAATAGCGGATATGGAACTCAAATCATAGGATTTGATTTTAAAAATGGGACAACTTTTTGTAGAGTTTATAAAAATGAAAATTTTGATTTAGATTTAAAATTTAATGCTTCAAAAACTAATTTATCTTGTGCTAAACAAGTGTATACAGGACTTGATACTGAATTAAAAAATTATGAAAATATAGATAGAAAAATTAATTTAGAAAGTATAATTAAATGGACGCCAAGCGATACTAAAATTAATTTTGCAAAATATTTAGTTGCTTTAGCAACTTTAAATCCAAATATTATTGATAGAGAAAAAACTTATAATTTAGGAGAATTAACCTTAAAAGATGGTATAGATAATTTTAGCATTAAAACTATACAAAAAAATCAAAGTTTTATGGATTTTTTGATAGCTCCAAATTCTGTTTTAAATCAAAATAAAGGATTTTCTACTTCAAGTATAAGTTTGCAAGAAACTTCAGCTGTAGATGGTTTTAATAAAAACAATATGGCGTATTTTTCAAATCTATTTTTAGCCAATGAAAAAATTTATCAACATTTACAAATTCTAATTCTTGTTTTAGTTGGTGGATTTTTTCTTACTTCAATTAGTGCAGAAAAAATTCAAGCTTACTTAGAAAATAGGGGCGAAAATGAAGGAAAGCAAAAATTTTTACATAAATTTTATATTCCAATGATTATGATAGGAACATTTTTTATGCCTATACCCGAAGGAAATGGTTTAGCTCACTCAACAATTATGCAAAACGTCATTAGATATTTTGCATTAAAATCAACAGATATTGCAGATATGGCTAGTGCAATTGGTGGAAAAACCTATATGGATAAAATTTATAAAAGTATAGGTGGAGTAAATATTCAAGGTATTAAAGCCTTATTAGAAAAAAAGAAAGAAAATGAGTTTCTTATAAGTCAAGGAGATGAAATTTATAAAAAAACTTGTTCTTTAAGATATAAAAACCAACTATCTGCCATTAGAGAAAGCTATATCACTTCTTTAACAGATGAAGATAAAGAAAAAATAAAACGATTTTTAGCTGAAGATAGTAATGATATGGCAGGAAAAAATGGCGATATTTCCTTGGAAGCTTGTATAGCTTTAGAAGCTGATATTTTAAAAGCAAGAAATGAAATAACTAAAATAAATTCTCAAATGGAAAAAATTGATAAATTAAGAGATAACACTCAAAAAATCAATGAAATGAAAAATCTTGATGCTTATTTTGCAGTAAGAGAAATGCAACTTGGATGGATAAATTCTTTATTTACGCCAAGTAGTGCAATTTTAGCAGAAGTAACTATGTTTAAAGAAGAGCAAGGTGATGAAGATGAACAAAAAGAAAGGATGATTAAAGCAACTAAAAAAAATATTCAAAACACTAAAGAAAATATAAATAAAGGAGATATTGAAATTAGTAAAGATGATATTACAGATAGCTCTTTAGGATGGATAGCAGGTAAATTAGTATGGATGATGTTACCAGGAGCTTCAACTATAAAAGATTTTGTAATGGAAAATACTGGAAAATTCATGGCTGTAATTCAAGCAGCAGCAGCTTCTACTGTGCCAATCATAGGAACAGTAGGTGGAGCTATCGTTGGATACATAACAGGAACAGTTGCCTCAACAATTACAGGATATGCTATAGCTATAATGTTAATAGAATGGACTTTTCAAAAAATACCATTATTGGTTTGCACTACAGCTTCTATTATAATATTTGTATCTTATTTAGTTTCTTTGATAAAATATTTTTATATTTCACCATTCGTTGTAGCTTTCTCCTTAGCAACTAAAAGAATGGATAAAATTATTGAATTCTTAATTAATGGTATGGCTATATTTTTAAAACCCGTATTAATTATTCTCTTTATATATTTATCATTATTTATAAATGTTTTAGTAGACGAATTTTTCTTATTTGTTTCTGTAGAACAATTTACAGGAATTAAAACTAGCGTATATAATTTTCACACTAACTTTATTATAGGTGCAATCACAGGCTTATTAACTATATTTGCAAAAATTGCTTCAGCGGTAATTATGTGGAATTTAATTATTAAAGGGCCTTCATGGGCTTTATCATTAGTAGGTATTGATGGAAAACAAAGTGAAATGATTTCTCAAGGTATGGAAAACACTTTAAACAAGAGAGCAAATATTGTTTAAAGAAATCTCAAC
>NZ_MJWW01000006.1:0-3930 GCF_001762445.1 Campylobacter sp. BCW_6877
TTTAGATAAACCTTTTGAAAAATTAGAACCTTTAAGTTTAAATAAACAAAATGAGTTTTTACTTAAGGCTTATTATAAAGTTTATCAAAGTATTAAACATTGTAGAGATTTTAGTAAAATACTCAGCAATGATTTTGAAAATATACAAAGTATATATTTGAGTTTAAATGAAAAAGAAGAATATTTAAATTTAGCTATTGAAAAAATAGATGAGTTTAAAAACAAACTTGAAGATATAAAACAAATGCAAGATTTGTATGAAATTTTAGGTCCTTTACTGACACAATTTGAACTTAATCTTGCTAGAATTTATGTTTTAAATCCTAAAACCAAAGAAGATGTTTTTAATAAAAGTGTTCTTTGGATAAAAGAACACTTAGAATTTATGGAATTAGTTTATGGACATATCAAAGCACAAGAAAGTGCTTTGATAAAAAATATACTTCCTTTAGAAGAAAAACTTAAAGAAAGAAAATTAGATAAATGGATGGAAAGGGTAAGAAGGTGAGAGAGGAAAATAATTTTGAAAAAAATATCAAAGCTTTAGGTGGCTCTGAATATGAAATTTTACGCAAAAAGCTTCAAGATCTTAAAGAACTTAGAGACTTTACTTTTACGCAAGGAAAAGATAATCTTGATATCAATATCATCAAAAAAAGAAATTTAAAAAAAATGTATCAAGATCCCGTAAAAGAACTTGAAAAAGATTTGAAATATTTTAAAGATTTTGCTCGTTATCCTGTACTTTTTTTCTATGGAATAGGAAATGGGATTTTATATAAAATTTTATTGCAAAATAAAAATCTTAAAAGAATGATTATTTTTGAAAAAGAGCTAGAGCTTATATTTTTAGCTTTTAATTTTGTCGATTTTAGCAAAGATTTAAGCTTAGGAAGGCTTATCATCGTTCATCAAGATGATGTAACTTTACCCAAAATTGAAAAAATCTTTCGCCTTACAGGGGATTTGTTTTATCGTTCTTATAATCTACACATTGCTAATAATTTTTACGAAGAATACAAAGAAGATATTTTAAAACTTAACAAGCTTAATATCCTAACCATAAAAAACCATAATCTCATGCATGGAAATGATCCTAAAGATGCTATGCAAGGTATAGAACAATTTGTTTATAATCTTCCCAAACTCATTTCACATCCAAGTTATAAAGAACTTCTAAAAAAAAGAAAAAGTGCTAAAGAAACAGCCATAGTCGTTTCTACAGGACCAAGTTTAACTAAACAACTTCCTTTATTAAAAAAGTATGCCAATAAAGCTACGATTTTTTGTGCAGACAGTGCTTATAATATACTTGCAAGAGAAGGTATAAAACCTGATTATGTTTGCATGCTAGAGCGTGATGAAATAGTAGCAGAATGTTTTAATAATGATTTTGGTAAATTTGATAAAGATATTATTTTTTTAGTTGCTTCTTTGGTGCATAAAAAAACTATTGATTATCTTGAAAAAAACAAAAGAAACTATATGCTTATTCTTAAAGGACAACCTTTTGCAAGATATTTAGATCTAGATGATTATGGGTATATTAATGCAGGCATGAGTGTATCTCATATGGCTTATGAATTTGCAGAAAATTTAGGACATAAAAATATCATTTTAATAGGACAAGATCTAGCTTATGCTAAAGATGGACAAACGCATTCTAAAGGTTTTATTCACGCTAGTTGGCACAATGGGGACTATGAAAGGGATTTTGGAAAATTTACTACCACAGCTTATGGAGGAAAAGGCAAAGTAGAAAGTTCTGAAATTTGGACTCTTTTTAGGCAAATTTTTGAAAATTTTATTTTCTATAGTGAAAGTAAAACTTATAATTGCACTGAAGGGGGCGCTAGGATAGAAAGTGCTATAGAAAGATCTTTTAAAGAAGCTTGCAAAGATCTACTCGAAAATGAAAAAGATAAAAATTTTAAAAAATTAAAAGCTTTAAATACTAAAGAACAATTAGAATTAGGTTTAAAAATCTATAAAAAAATTAAAAAAAATATGAGCTTGGCGCTTAATTTTCAAAAAGAATGTAAAAAAATCAAAAAACAAATTTATAATCTTACCCATGGAAAAAACAAATTATCTTTTGATAAAATCAATCAAAACATCGATAAAATCAAAGAAAAACTTTCAAGCCAAAAATATAGCTTTTTAAAAGAAATTCTAGGGCCTACTTTACACCACGAACAAAGCCTTTTAGCACCTTTATATCTTAAGGATATCAAAGATGAAGCCGATAGACAAAACAAACTTTTTGCTTGGATTTACGCACACGAATCCTTGCTTGAAAATATCATAGATCTTTTAGAAGCTCAAGATAAAAGACTTAAAATCGCTATTTTACCTTTGCAAGACTTTTTAGAAAATAAAAAAGCACTTTAAAAATCTTAGATGCATAAAAGCATCTAAGAAATCATTGAAGAAGTTTTAAAACATTTTGTTGTACAGCATTAGCCTGACTCATCGCATATGAACCTGACTGTGCAAGGATATTATACTTAGAAAAATTTGCACTTTCAGCTGCAAAGTCTACATCTCTGATGGTGGACTCTGCTGCTTTAACATTTACTTGAGTTACAGTGATGTTGTTTATAGTAACTTGAAGTTGATTTTGCACCGAACCAATGTCTGCTCTGATTTGATCAAGATTTGTTATAGCGGTTTCTGCTATATCCATCACAGCCATAGCGCCTTTAAGTGTAGTTACACCTGCAGTTTCTTCCTTAACTCCAAAAGCAGTTGTTTTCATAGTTGCAAACTGAGAAAGTCCACTTTTACTTGAAAAACCAGAACCTTTAGATACATTATAAACTGCTGAAAGTTGAGAAGCACCTGAAATAGCTATCGCAGATTCGGCTATACTTGCAGAATAATTTTTCCCACTACCTGCTGAAAATCCAGAACCTGCTGAAAATCCAGAACCTGCTGAACTCATATAAGCAGAAACAGAAGAATACCCTGCTAAAATATTTTGTTTATTTGCAGAACCAAAACCCATAGCATCAGCGACATTAGCATCAATTTGACCTTTAGACTCCCTTAAAGATACAGAAGCCTGAGAGATAAAATTGCTCGCACCAAAACCTGCAAAAGAAAGTCCAGAACCACTGATTAGAATATCCTTACCATCATTTTTTACCAAAGATAAACGACCATAATTTTCCATCATGTCTTTATTAATAAAAGCACCGCCGCCTATACTTCCTTCGATTTTAATCCCTCTACCTTCTCTTGAAGTGAGCAAAAGCTTGCCATTTTCATCTATAGAGGCTTCTACTCCTGTAGTGTCTTTTACAGAGTTGATCGCAGAAACTAAAGCACCATTGCTATCGCCATCTTTATATTCTATCTGGCCGATTTTTACCCCATTAATAGTAAAATCCTCTCCTGTAGATCCTGCTTTAACCGCAGCCATACCTCGAGTTTCCACTGTAAAAGTAGCCCTAACACCTGTTTTATCAGCTGATTTGTTAATCTCTTCAGCTAAAGCACCAAGACCTGTTCCAACTGAAGTTGAAATCACAACTTTTTGAAATTTAAAATCATCTATACCGTTATAGTTTTTCAAAGTGAATTGCACTTCACCACTGCTTGAAATTCTTCCTCCTGTTTCAAAGCGTGTTAAACCGATTTTAGAAGATTGAGTTGCTCCTATAGTAGCTTTGATGGTTTGATTTGAACTTGCACCGATTTGAAATTCTTGATTGATGAAATTACCACTTAAAAGTTGTTTACCGTTAAATGAAGTAGTATTAGCGATATTATCAAGTTCTTCCATCAAACGATTGATATCTGCTTGAAGCATGGTTCTTGTTTTTAAGCTTTGCCCATCTTGAGCTGCTTGAGTTGCTTTAGTCTTGATTGTATCTAAGATCTTAAGTTGCTCATCCATAGCTTTATCTGCAGTTTGTAAGATACCTA
>NZ_MJWW01000007.1:0-3285 GCF_001762445.1 Campylobacter sp. BCW_6877
GCAAAGTCTACATCTCTGATGGTGGACTCTGCTGCTTTAACATTTACTTGAGTTACAGTGATGTTGTTTATAGTAACTTGAAGTTGATTTTGCACCGAACCAATGTCTGCTCTGATTTGATCAAGATTTGTTATAGCGGTTTCTGCTATATCCATCACAGCCATAGCGCCTTTAAGTGTAGTTACACCTGCAGTTTCTTCCTTAACTCCAAAAGCAGTTGTTTTCATAGTTGCAAACTGAGAAAGTCCACTTTTACTTGAAAAACCAGAACCTTTAGATACATTATAAACTGCTGAAAGTTGAGAAGCACCTGAAATAGCTATCGCAGATTCGGCTATACTTGCAGAATAATTTTTCCCACTACCTGCTGAAAATCCAGAACCTGCTGAAAATCCAGAACCTGCTGAACTCATATAAGCAGAAACAGAAGAATACCCTGCTAAAATATTTTGTTTATTTGCAGAACCAAAACCCATAGCATCAGCGACATTAGCATCAATTTGACCTTTAGACTCCCTTAAAGATACAGAAGCCTGAGAGATAAAATTGCTCGCACCAAAACCTGCAAAAGAAAGTCCAGAACCACTGATTAGAATATCCTTACCATCATTTTTTACCAAAGATAAACGACCATAATTTTCCATCATGTCTTTATTAATAAAAGCACCGCCGCCTATACTTCCTTCGATTTTAATCCCTCTACCTTCTCTTGAAGTGAGCAAAAGCTTGCCATTTTCATCTATAGAGGCTTCTACTCCTGTAGTGTCTTTTACAGAGTTGATCGCAGAAACTAAAGCACCATTGCTATCGCCATCTTTATATTCTATCTGGCCGATTTTTACCCCATTAATAGTAAAATCCTCTCCTGTAGATCCTGCTTTAACCGCAGCCATACCTCGAGTTTCCACTGTAAAAGTAGCCCTAACACCTGTTTTATCAGCTGATTTGTTAATCTCTTCAGCTAAAGCACCAAGACCTGTTCCAACTGAAGTTGAAATCACAACTTTTTGAAATTTAAAATCATCTATACCGTTATAGTTTTTCAAAGTGAATTGCACTTCACCACTGCTTGAAATTCTTCCTCCTGTTTCAAAGCGTGTTAAACCGATTTTAGAAGATTGAGTTGCTCCTATAGTAGCTTTGATGGTTTGATTTGAACTTGCACCGATTTGAAATTCTTGATTGATGAAATTACCACTTAAAAGTTGTTTACCGTTAAATGAAGTAGTATTAGCGATATTATCAAGTTCTTCCATCAAACGATTGATATCTGCTTGAAGCATGGTTCTTGTTTTTAAGCTTTGCCCATCTTGAGCTGCTTGAGTTGCTTTAGTCTTGATTGTATCTAAGATCTTAAGTTGCTCATCCATAGCTTTATCTGCAGTTTGTAAGATACCTATGGCATCATTACCATTGTTTATGGCTTGGCCTAAAGTAGCTGCTTGCGAACGCAAAGAGTCTGCTATCGCCATCCCTGAAGCATCATCTGCGGCTGAGTTGATTCTAAGACCAGAACTAAGTCTACTTAAAGACTTATCAAGCTCGTTAGAATTAACAACTGAATTTGCATGTGCATTTAATGCACCGATGTTGGTGTTTATCCTAAAACCCATTTTAAATCCTTTCAAAATATTGCATCGAAAAGATTAAAGCAAGAAGTGTTCCAAGTTTAATTTAATTAAAATTTTAAAAGCTTAAAAAATAAAAAAGCCCAGTATTTAAACTAGGCTTGGATTTGTGTATATTACAGTAATTCTTGTAAAAATTATTTAATTTACTATTGAAGTAATCTTAAAACATTTTGCTGTGTCGAATTTGCTTGAGCCATAGCGTATGAACCACTTTGAGCTAAGATATTTGCTTTAGAGTAGTTTGCACTCTCACTAGCAAAGTCTACATCTCTGATGGTGGACTCTGCTGCTTTAACATTTACTTGAGTTACAGTGATGTTGTTTATAGTAACTTGAAGTTGATTTTGCACCGAACCAATGTCTGCTCTGATTTGATCAAGATTTGTTATAGCGGTTTCTGCTATATCCATCACAGCCATAGCGCCTTTAAGTGTAGTTACACCTGCAGTTTCTTCCTTAACTCCAAAAGCAGTTGTTTTCATAGTTGCAAACTGAGAAAGTCCACTTTTACTTGAAAAACCAGAACCTTTAGATACATTATAAACTGCTGAAAGTTGAGAAGCACCTGAAATAGCTATCGCAGATTCGGCTATACTTGCAGAATAATTTTTCCCACTACCTGCTGAAAATCCAGAACCTGCTGAAAATCCAGAACCTGCTGAACTCATATAAGCAGAAACAGAAGAATACCCTGCTAAAATATTTTGTTTATTTGCAGAACCAAAACCCATAGCATCAGCGACATTAGCATCAATTTGACCTTTAGACTCCCTTAAAGATACAGAAGCCTGAGAGATAAAATTGCTCGCACCAAAACCTGCAAAAGAAAGTCCAGAACCACTGATTAGAATATCCTTACCATCATTTTTTACCAAAGATAAACGACCATAATTTTCCATCATGTCTTTATTAATAAAAGCACCGCCGCCTATACTTCCTTCGATTTTAATCCCTCTACCTTCTCTTGAAGTGAGCAAAAGCTTGCCATTTTCATCTATAGAGGCTTCTACTCCTGTAGTGTCTTTTACAGAGTTGATCGCAGAAACTAAAGCACCATTGCTATCGCCATCTTTATATTCTATCTGGCCGATTTTTACCCCATTAATAGTAAAATCCTCTCCTGTAGATCCTGCTTTAACCGCAGCCATACCTCGAGTTTCCACTGTAAAAGTAGCCCTAACACCTGTTTTATCAGCTGATTTGTTAATCTCTTCAGCTAAAGCACCAAGACCTGTTCCAACTGAAGTTGAAATCACAACTTTTTGAAATTTAAAATCATCTATACCGTTATAGTTTTTCAAAGTGAATTGCACTTCACCACTGCTTGAAATTCTTCCTCCTGTTTCAAAGCGTGTTAAACCGATTTTAGAAGATTGAGTTGCTCCTATAGTAGCTTTGATGGTTTGATTTGAACTTGCACCGATTTGAAATTCTTGATTGATGAAATTACCACTTAAAAGTTGTTTACCGTTAAATGAAGTAGTATTAGCGATATTATCAAGTTCTTCCATCAAACGATTGATATCTGCTTGAAGCATGGTTCTTGTTTTTAAGCTTTGCCCATCTTGAGCTGCTTGAGTTGCTTTAGTCTTGATTGTATCTAAGATCTTAAGTTGCTCATCCATAGCTTTATCTGCAGTTTGTAAGATACCTA
>NZ_MJWW01000008.1:0-28472 GCF_001762445.1 Campylobacter sp. BCW_6877
TCCTTCTTATTTTATCTTTTAAATTTTCTTGATATTCATTTTTTTCATTTTTTAGAGCGAAATGTTTTCTTTTTTCTAGTTCATTTTTAACTTCTTTTATTACTATTGTGTCAAATTTTTCAAAGTTTTTATAATAACAAGCTTCTTCCAAAGCTTGAAAGTATTCTTCTTTTGAAGAATACTTAATATTGATAGGTGGATAATTATTTTTAACAAGCTCATAATTCATTAAAAGCCTTGACATTCTTCCATTACCATCAATAAATGGGTGTATTCTAACAAAGTCAATATGTATTCTTGAAGCTCTAATAATAGGGTGTAAATTTTGTGCTTCATTCTCATACCAATTTAAAAAGTTTTTCATTTCAAAATCAATACTCAAATAATCAGGTGGAATATGTTTTGCACCGCTAATCACTACATTAGCCTTTCTATATACTCCAGCATTCTTTATATCAATTGTTTGTAAAATAATTTGATGTAAAGATTTAATATCAAATTCATTTAAAATTGTATTAGCATTTGCAAGTTCTAACATAAAATCAATAGCATGTGAATGGTTTATGGTTTCTAAGTGTTCTTTTACACTTTTTCCTGCAATAGTCATACCTTCAAGCACTGCTTTTGTTTCAAATAAGGTAAGTGTATTCCCTTCGATTGCATTAGAATCATTTGTATATCTTAATTTAAAATCTTCTTCTAGTGATTTTTTAGTTTCAAAAGCTAGTTTGTGTTCTTTCAAAAAATCTTTTAGAATATCAATTTCCTTTAGAACATCTTTTAAATTCATTTTCTTTTCCTATTTTTTATAATGATAGAATATTTTTTTATTTTATCAATTTTTCTATTAATTTAACCATCCCAATACAAAAAACAGATATTTCTCCATATAAGACAGAAATTCCCTAACTTTTCTTTTGTTATTCATTTTTTCTCCTTTTATTCCAAAGATAATCAATATTATATTATATAGTATTATATTATAAAATTTTCACTCCTTAACTTCTAATAACTCCTTGTTTTCATAGATATTGCCTACGATTTCAAAATTATAATAATATTTTTCATAATAAGTTATTTCTCCACCTTGTTCCGCATCTTCATCTATATTCGATGTAAGCACAAAACCATTTTTCCCAAATTTAACAATACCCATATATTTTTGCCAAAAATGATAAGCTGTGATAAATGTATAAAAAGATTTATTTTATGAAAAATTATTTGATTAATTCTAAAATATCTCTTTTTTTGTTAAGTTCAAGTTGTCTAGAATAATAAAAATATTTAGTCAAAACCAAAATTCCTATATGGAATTCTTTTTTCTTATCTAAAAATTTCTTAATATATTGATGAGCATTATTAATAATTTCCAATGCATCTTTTGGGCGACTTTTAAAATATTCAATTACTGCTGACAAATTCTCATTATCAATCAAAGCAAAGTGATAATTTGGTTTTAAAGTTCCTTCCATAAACCAAGTTTCGCAAGTTATTTTTGGAGCTAAAACTAAAGAATTAGAATTCATAGCCTATTTTAAGTTGCTTGCTACATCGCCACCCTCTAAAGAAATTATAAATTTATATTTCATTTGTTCTTTTTTGTTTAAAAAGTTTTTTTCCATTGGCTAGGTTGTTTTGAAGTATCTCCTATATCGCAAAAAGTTCTATCAAAATAAGAATCAAAAAATTCTTTTCGATGTTTTTAATATACTGCTCCTCTAAATATTGCTATATCCTTTTTATTTTCATAGTTTATGTTATCTTTTAAAAAGCAAAAATGCCTATTTTTATCAAGTTTTAATAAAATATTATTTATATTATTTTCCAAAGATCTTGATTTGCAAATAGTTGCTTCTTTAAAAGTATGTCTTACATCGCCAAATTCTTTATTCCATAAAAATTCATCTTTAAAGTATTTACTGATTTCATAAGCATCAAAAGCATAAGAGGTGTCTTTAAAAGGAAATTTTCCTATTTTTTCCTTTGCTGTAGGTGTAAAAAATTCATTTATTTGATTATAATATTTAACTCGAGTTTGTATTTCTTCTAAGTCTTTAATATTGTATTTTAAAATATCATTAAAAATTTTATCTAAATTTATTTGAAAAAATATTTTGGTATAAAAGATATTCCTATTTCTTTTAAATTCATCAAAAGTCTTGATTGTAGCATTATAAAAAACCTAATAAATAAAATTTTTAATATTTTATCAAAAATTTAAGAATTTGTAAACAATAAAATAACTTTTGACAGAACAATAATTTTTAAATATTAAAAATAAGAATGGCAGACAGGAAGGGATTCGAACCCTCGAAAGCTTGCACTTTACACGCGTTCCAGGCGTGCTCCTTCAACCGCTCGGACACCTGTCTATGAAATAAAGCTTTTATTATATCTAATAAAAGCTTTAAAAATAAAGAAATTTTGTAAATATTGAAAATAAAATTATTTTTTAAAAAAATCAGAAAATTTTTAGTAAAAAGTAGTATAATTATATTTTTATTTTTAGTCAGGGTAGCTCAGCTGGTTAGAGCGCTGGTCTCATAAGCCGGAGGTCGGGAGTTCAAGTCTCCCCCTTGACACCATTAAGTGTAAGAATTATTTTTTTTCTTTTGTTACTACAAAAACAATTCCGCCAAAACCTATAATCACAACAGCTGTTATAAAAACGATTTCAAAAATATCTAGCATTGTCATTGTTCTTTCGCCCTTTCTTTAAGCTGTCCGCAAGCAGCTGAGATATCAAGCCCTTTACTTTCTCTTATAGTACAAGTTACACCTTTATTGCTGAGTAAATCTTGAAATTTAATCGCATTTTCTAAACTAGGGCGTTTATATAAGCTTCCTTCATGTGGATTAAAGAGTATTAAATTCACTTTGGCTTTAATGCCATTTAAAAGCTTGACTAATTCTTTAGCGTGTTCAAGCTTATCATTGATACCATCAATTAAAAGATATTCAAACATTACCCTTTTTCTTTGATCTATAGGAAATTCACGCACCGCATCCATAATCGCAGCGATATTATAAGCTTTATTGATAGGCATAAGTTCGGTTCGAAGCTCATCATTAACCGCATGCAATGATATAGCAAGTAAAACACCTAAGTTCATTTGACCTAATTCTTTGATTTGTTTTGCTAAACCACTAGTGCTGATGGTTTGACGGCGGGGACTTATGGCAAGCCCCTCATTTTGTGCTAAAATTTTTACCGCTTTAGAAACATTTTTAAGATTATCCAAAGGCTCGCCCATACCCATATATACTATATTTACACGGCGTTCATAAGGGATATTATTTTGTTTTTTGATCCATAAAATTTGTCCGACTATCTCCCCTGCGCTTAAATTTCTTTTCAAACCACCCTTGGCAGTAAGACAAAAACTACATCCACTTTTACAACCCACTTGAGAAGAAACACAGATAGTGTATCTTGCATGAGAAATTCTTTTGCCTTCTGTGTCTATTTTTTCTTCTTTCATAGGCAAAAGCACACTTTCTACCCTTAAACCATCAACGAGTTCAAAAAGATATTTTATACTTCCATCTTTACTTTGCTCATTTTTAACACATTTTACAGGAGAGAAATGAAAATTTTGCGCAAGTTCTAAACGTAGATCTTTTGATAAACTTGACATATCGGAAAAATTATTGGCGTATTTTTGATAAATCCATTGATAAATTTGTTTCACGCGAAACATCGGTTTGATTTTTTCTCCTAATTCTTCGGGTAAAAAATCTAAAATATTAACAAGCTCTTTCAAAATTATTTTCCTTTTTGAATTTTTAAATATAGTGATATTTTTTTAAGTATTCTTCTAATTTTTCTTTCGCCTTTTGATGATTTTTTATAAAATCTTCGTGAGCATTTTCATTGCAAAAATTTGTCGCACACAAAATACACTCTGCATCAATATCTAAATTTTGAGCTACGCTTAAAACAGAAAAGGCTTCCATATTTTCTGCAAAAAAACCTAATTTCGAAAATTCTTTTGCTGCTTTTGAATTTTGACAAATATAATTTGAAGAATTGATTTTGATTGTTTCACGAGAAACATTTTCTTTTTCTAAGCAAATTTCATATTTTGCAGGAGTATAAAAAGCATGTGAAATTTTAGAAAATTCTACATTAAAAGCACATGAACTTCTATAAATTTCTAAAATTTCCCCCTTATCATAAAGCCCACAAGTTCCTATAAATATGAGTTTTGATGGTTTTTCTTTTAAGCAAAGTTGACCCAAATGAAAAGCTGATTCAACCAAACCTATACCTATAGCTTTTGCAAAAGAAAAATTTTCATTTCCACCCGCACAAACAATCATTTTGATCCTTATGAAATTTTATAAAAATAATTCTACCTAAAAAGACTTAATTAAGAATTTTTAGATAAAATTATTTCTTATGGTTAAAGCAAAAAAACAATACGGACAAAATTTTTTAATCGATAAAAGCGTATTAGCAAAAATCATCCAAGCCATACCCAAAGAGATGAACAATATCATTGAGATTGGGCCTGGCTTAGGTGATTTAACGCAAGAACTTTTAAAAATTTCTCAAGTAAAAGCTTATGAAATCGATAATGATCTCATACCTATTTTAAAAAAGAAATTTCAAAAAGAACTTGAATGTGGAAAATTTAACTTGATCCATCAAGACGCAAGCGAAGCTTTTAATCCTAGTCTTGATGAAAAACCATATTTTTTGGTTGCAAATTTGCCTTATTATGTTGCAAGTCACATTATATTAAAAGCTTTAGAAGATAAAAATTGTCTAGGGCTTATTGTAATGGTGCAAAAAGAAATGGCTGAAAAATTCTGCGCTAAAGAAGGAAATAGTGAGTTTTCTTCCTTAGGTGTTTTAAGTGCAATGATTTGCGAAAGAAAAATGCTTTTTGATGTTGATCCACAATGTTTTAATCCGCCGCCAAAAGTTGTGTCAGCGGTGATGAGTTTGATTAAAACTAAGGATTTTGATGAACTTTGTGAAATAGAAAATTTCAAAAATTTTCTAAAAGACTGTTTTAAAGCTCCTAGAAAACAACTCTTAGGAAATTTAAAAACATATAAAGCAAAAGTTTTAGAAGTTTTAAGCACTCTTGGCTTAAAAGAAAACATCAGACCACATGAAATTTGCGTTGATTCATACCTTAAAATTTATGACAAATTAAAGGATGAATATGGACGAAAACAAAGAGATAAATAAAAACGAACAAAATCCGAACTCAAATTCAAAAAACAATAAACGCTATAAATATAAAAATCGTAGAAAAAAATTAGTTGATTCTTTGCAAAATGAAAATGATACTCCAAAAATCGATCAAAATTCCAACAAGGAAAATTCTGAAAACTCAGAAAATAAAACTGAGAAAAAAAAGAAGAAAAATCGTAATCTTCCTTCAAAACTCACAGGCAATGAAGATTGGCAAATCGCTCTTGCAGAATGTATAGAAGCCAACCGTGTTTCACATGAAAACCGCTTGCACCCTTTAAAATATAATAATTCTAGCGAACATAAAATCCGCATCACTCCTTTAGGGGGCTTAGGGGAAATTGGTGGAAATATCAGTGTTTTTGAAACCAATAAAGACGCAATTATAGTAGATATAGGTATGAGTTTTCCAGATGGGACTATGCATGGGGTAGATATTATCATCCCTGATTTTGATTATGTAAGAAAAATTAAAGATAAAATTCGTGGTATAGTGATCACCCATGCACACGAAGATCATATCGGTGCGGTGCCTTATTTCTTTAAAGAATTTCAATTTCCTATCTACGCTACGCCTTTGGCTTTAGGAATGATTTCAAACAAATTTGAAGAACATGGCTTAAAAGCAGAACGCAAATGGTTTCGCCCTGTAGAAAAACGCAAAGTTTATGAAATAGGTGAATTTGATATAGAGTGGATCCATATCACGCATTCTATCATTGATGCTTCAGCACTTGCGATCAAGACAAAAGCAGGAACTATTATCCACACAGGTGATTTTAAAATCGATCAAACTCCAATTGATGGCTATCCAACAGACTTAGGGCGTTTGGCACATTATGGAGAAGAAGGGGTTTTATGTCTTTTAAGTGATAGTACAAATTCCTATAAAGAAGGTTATACAAAAAGTGAAAGCTCTGTAGGACCAACTTTTGATCAAATTTTTGCACGCACCAAAGGCAGGGTGATCATGAGTACTTTTAGTTCTAATATCCACCGCGTTTATCAGGCCATCGCTTATGGTTTAAAATACGGTAGAAAAGTTTGCGTTATCGGTCGTTCTATGGAAAGAAATCTTTATACCACTATGGAATTAGGCTACATCAAACTTGATAAAAAAATTTTCATCGATGCTGATGAAGTAAGCAAATACAAAGACAATGAAGTGCTTATCGTAACCACAGGAAGTCAAGGCGAAACCATGAGTGCGCTTTATAGAATGGCAACAGATGAGCATAAATTTATAAAAATCAAACCTACAGATCAAGTGATCATTTCAGCTAAAGCTATACCAGGAAATGAAGCAAGTGTTTCTGCTGTGCTTGATTATCTTTTAAAAGCAGGAGCTAAAGTAGCGTATCAAGAATTTAGCGAAATTCATGTAAGCGGACACGCTAGTATAGAAGAGCAAAAACTTATGCTAACTCTTACTAAACCTAAATTTTTCTTACCGGTTCATGGGGAATACAACCATATCACCAAACACAAAGAAACAGCAATGAAGTGCGGTATCCCTGAAAGAAATATTTATCTTATGAGTGATGGCGATCAAGTAGAACTTTGTCAAAAATATGTCAAACGCATAAAAACCGTAAAAACAGGTAAAGTTTTTGTAGATAATCAAATCAACAAACAAATCGCCGATGATGTAGTTATAGATCGCCAAAAACTTGCAGATAGTGGTATAGTAGTTATTATCGCACAAATTGACAAAGCTACAAAAACACTGATCAACAAGCCAAGAGTATTTAGCTATGGGCTAGTAGCTGACAAACACGATCATGCTTTTAGCAAAGATATGGCTGAAGTTTTAGGACAGTTTTTCATCAATGTTAAAGATGAAGTACTCAATGATCCAAGATTTTTAGAAAATCAAATCCGCCAAGTTTTAAGAAAACACATCTTTAGAAAGATTAAAAAATACCCAACCATAGTTCCAACTATTTTTGTAATGTAAAAAAGGGCAAAAACGCCCTTTTTAAGGAAGATCAAATGAGAATTAATAAATTTATATCCCATAATACCTGCTATTCACGTCGTGAAGCTGATGAGCTTATCAAACAAGGCTTAATAAAAATAAACAACAAAATTGCCCTTTTAAGCGATGAGGTTAAATTTGATGATAAAGTCTTTGTTAAAGGTAAAAGAGTGCAAAAAAGAACACAATTTAGCGTGATAATCTACCATAAACAAAAAGGTGAAATTGTCAGTAAAAAAGACGATCGTGGAAGAAAAACCATATACGATACCTTGCCAAGACAATTTAGCACTTGGCTTAGCGTAGGTAGGCTGGATTATGCAAGTGAAGGCTTACTTTTGCTTACAGATTCTCCTGTGATTGCTGATGCTTTAATGCATAGTGATTTAGAAAGAGAATACTATCTTAAAGTTAAAGGTATGGTGAGCAAACAAGTCATCGAGGCAATGCAAAATGGATTTGAGATTAAAAATGAAAAAAAAGGCGCACATGTAAAAACCAAAATCACCTCTATGAGTTTTGCTCCTTTTATAGACTTTGAAATTTTTGGATCAAGTGGAGGTTATACCAAGCTTAGAGTGGTTATAAATGAAGGTAAAAATAGAGAGCTTAGACGCTTTTTTGGGCATTTTGATCTTGAGGTTATGGATCTTAAGCGTGTTGCTTTTGGGGCTTTAGATCTTGGTATGTTAAAAGCGGGAAAATATCGCTATTTGGAAAATGGCGAATATGAAAAATTAAGAGATTTTTTAAAATTTAATGAAATAAGATATTGATCATTATATACAAAAATTTAAAAAATAATGATAATTTTTAAATTCTAAAAATTCTATTATTATCCTTTTTAAAAGGAAAATAATAGAAAAATTTCATCAAATTCCTTGACTTTGAAAACAAGATTTTATATACTCTCATTTCAATTTTTATAAATTGGTTAGTTTTTAACTAACGAGTTCTTTTTAAAGGAAATATTATGGAAAGAATTAGGCTTAAGCTAAAAGCTTATGACCATCGAGTACTAGACAGAACAGTTGCAGCAATCGTAGAAGCTGTTAAAAGAACAGGTGCGGATATCAGAGGTCCGATACCAATGCCTACTAAAATCAAACGCTATACAGTTTTAAAATCTCCACACATTAACAAAGATTCTCGTGAGCAGTTTGAGATAAGAATTCACGCGCGTATGCTAGATATAGTAGCAGCGACTCCAGATACAGTTGATTCTTTAACTAAGCTTGATTTAGCGCCAGAAGTAAGCGTTGAAGTAAGAGCTATGGGTAAGTAAGGATAAGATATGGAATATATTGTAGAAAAAATCGGAATGAGCAGAACAATTACTAATCCAAGTATCGCTGTAACTTTACTAAGAGTTGTAAATGCAAAAGTATGTGAGGTTAAAGGCGGAAAGGCTTTAGTAGCATATCCAAAAGGTAAAGCAAGTAATAAATGTGTCGCAGGACAACAAAAAAAGTATAATCTTTCTGCAGAATACAATAGATTTGCGACTTTAGAAGTAGCAAATACTGAAGCAGGAGATTTAGATGAAACTCCATTAAATGAAGCAAAAATTTTAAAAGTAAGCTTTAACACCAAAGGTAGAGGTTATAGCGGTGTTATGAAAAGACATAACTTTGCAGGGGGTCCAGCAAGTCACGGTTCGAGATTTCATAGACGCCACGGATCTATTGGTAATAGAGAATGGCCAGGTCGTGTTCAACCAGGTATGAAAATGGCAGGACACTATGGAAATACTAAAGTAACCGTTAAAAACGAAGTTGTATCTTATGATGCTGAAAACAAAATTTTAGTAGTTAAGGGTGCAGTACCAGGTTATAATGGTGCTATGGGTAAAATAAGGATTGCAAAATGAGTAAAGTAGTTGTTTTAAATGATAAATTAGAAAAAGCAGGTGAACTTGATTTACCTTCAAAATATGCGGAAGTAAATCCACACAATCTTTACTTATATGTAAAATCTTACCTTGCAAGTTTAAGAGCAAATACAGCTCATACTAAAGGTAGAAGTGATGTAAGCGGTGGTGGTAAAAAACCTTGGAGACAAAAAGGTCGTGGCGGTGCTAGAGCGGGTTCAACAAGAACTAACGTTTGGGTAGGCGGTGCGGTTGCTTTTGGTCCAACAAATGAAAGAAACTACTTCCAAAAAGTAAATAAAAAACAAAAAAGATTGGCGCTTGAAAGAGCTTTAGCAGATAAAGCAGCTAAAGGTGTGTTATTTACTGCTGATTCTTTGGCTATTGAAAGTGGTAAAACAAAAGATGCAAACGCTGTGATTAAAAAACTTGGCGTCAAAGATGCTTTAATCGTTAAAGATTTACTAGATGAAAAAACACTTTTAGCTTACAGAAATTTAGCAAATTGCTATGTAGTTGATGTAACTGAAGTAAATGCTTATTTAGTATCTGTATTTAATGCTGTTATCATAGAAAAATCAGCGTTAGAATCTATTACAAAAGAGGGATAATTATGGCAGATATTACTGATATAAAGACTATACTTTACACAGAAAAAAGTTTGAATTTGCAAGAGCAAGGTGTCGTAGTTATTCAAACTTCACCAAAGATGACTAAAACAGGCTTAAAAGCGGTTTTAAAAGAGTATTTTGGTGTAACTCCAAAAAGCATCAATTCATTAAGAATGGATGGAAAAGTTAAGCGTTTTAGAGGTCGTTTAGGTCAAAGAAACGATTACAAAAAATTCTATGTTAAGCTACCTGAAGGTGTTAGCTTAGAAAATACGGAGGCTTAAGATGGCAATTAAAACTTATAAACCATATACTCCAAGTAGAAGATATATCACAGGTTTAAGTTCTGAAGATATTACAGCTAAACCAAGTGTGCGCTCACTACTTGTTAAACTTCCAGTGCACGCAGGTCGTAATAGCTATGGAAGAATTACAAGTCGTCATAAAGAAGCGGGTGCTAAAAAACTTTACAGAATTATTGATTTTAAACGCCGTAAATTTGGTATAGAAGGCAAAGTAGAAGCAATCGAGTATGATCCATATAGAAATTGTAGAATTGCTTTGATTGCTTATAAAGATGGGGAAAAAAGATATATTCTTCAACCACGTGGATTAAGCGTTGGCGATATTGTTGCAGCTGCTGAAAGCGGACTTGATATTAAACCAGGTAACGCAATGAAACTTAAAAACATTCCTGTGGGTACTATTGTTCATAATGTTGAGTTAAAGCCAGGTAAAGGCGGTCAAATGATTCGTTCTGCGGGTGCTTACGCACAACTTATGGGTAAAGAAGAAAAATATGTTATTTTAAGACTTGCAAGCGGCGAAATGAGACAAGTTTTAGCTGAATGTATGGCAAGTATCGGCGAAGTAGGTAACGAAGAATGGGCTAATGTAACTATCGGTAAAGCAGGTAGAAATCGCCATAGAGGTATCCGTCCACAAACTCGTGGTTCTGCTATGAACCCAGTAGATCACCCGCACGGTGGGGGTGAAGGTAAGAAAAATTCAGGCCGTCATCCAGTAACTCCATGGGGTAAACCAACCAAAGGTGCGAAAACTCGTCGTAAAAAAGCTAGCGATAAGCTAATAATTTCAAGAAGAAAAGGAAAGTAAGATGGCTAGATCACTAAAAAAAGGTCCTTTTGTTGATGATCATGTAATGAAAAAAGTCATCGCTGCTAAAAAGGCTAATGATAATAAACCAATTAAAACTTGGTCAAGAAGAAGCACAATTACTCCTGATATGATAGGACTTACATTTAATGTTCATAATGGTAAAAGCTTTATTCCAGTTTATATTACTGAAAATCATATCGGTTATAAGCTTGGTGAATTTGCTCCAACACGCACATTTAAAGGGCATAAAGGCTCTGTGCAAAAGAAAATTGGTAAGTAAGGGATAAGATATGAGTAAAGCATTAATTAAATTCATAAGATTATCTCCAACTAAAGCAAGATTGATTGCTAGGGAAGTTCAGGGGATGAATGCAGAATTAGCTATGGCTAGTTTAAAATTTATGCCAAATAAAGGTGCAAAATATATCGCAAACGCAATTTCAAGTGCAGTAGCAAATGGTGGCTTTGAAGCAAACGAAGTGGTTGTAAAAAGTTGTCGCGTGGATGCAGCTGCGGTGTTGAAAAGATTTAGACCAAGAGCTAGAGGAAGTGCAAGTCGTATTAGAAAACCAACTTCACATATTTTAGTAGAAGTGGCAAAAGCAGAAGTGAAAGCTGAAGAGAAAAAAGCAGTAGCTAAAAAAACTACTACAACAAAAGCTCCAGCTAAAAAAACAACAAGCACTAAAAAAGCAACAGCGAAAAAGGAAAGCTAATGGGACAAAAAGTTAATCCAATTGGTCTAAGACTAGGAATCAATAGAAACTGGGAATCAAGATGGTTTCCAACTAAAGCAAATTTAGTAGAAAATATCGGTGAAGATTACAAAATCAGAGCTTTCTTAAAAAGAAAACTTTATTACGCAGGAATTAGCCAAATTTTAGTAGAAAGAACTGCTAAAAAACTTCGCGTTACTGTAGTTGCTGCAAGACCAGGTATCATCATCGGTAAAAAAGGTAGTGATGTTGATAATTTAAGAAAAGAATTGCAAGATTTAATCGGTAAAGATGTAAATATCAATATCAAAGAAGAAAGAAAAGCAGGAGCTTCAGCTCAACTTGCTGCTGAAAGTGTTGCAACTCAACTTGAAAAAAGAATTGCTTTTAGAAGAGCAATGAAAAAAGTAATTCAAGGCGCGCAAAAAGCAGGCGCTAAAGGGATTAAAGTTTCAGTTTCTGGTCGTTTAGGCGGTGCTGAAATGGCAAGAACAGAATGGTATCTTGAAGGACGCGTTCCACTTCATACTTTAAGAGCAAAAATCGATTATGGTTTTGCAGAAGCTAGAACTACTTATGGAAACATAGGGGTTAAAGTATGGATCTTTAAAGGTGAGGTATTACACAAAGGTATGCAACCTGAAAAAACTGAAGAAAGTGCTCCAGCTAAAAAGCCAAGACGCACAAGAAGGGGTAAATAATCATGTTAATGCCAAAAAGAACTAAATATCGCAAAATGATGAAAGGGCGTAACAGAGGTTATGCTAATCGTGGAACAGAATTTACTTTTGGTGAATTTGCATTAAAAGCAACTGAAGCAGGACGCATTAACTCACGCCAAATCGAAGCAGCGCGTATTGCTTTAACTCGTTTCGTTAAAAGACAAGGAAAAACTTGGATTAGAGTTTTCCCAGATAAGCCTTTGACAAAAAAACCTTTAGAAACTCGTATGGGTAAAGGTAAAGGTGCTGTTGAGGAATGGGTAATGAATATCAAGCCAGGCCGTATCATTTATGAAATGGCAGGAGTAAGCGAAGAAATGGCAAGAGAAGCATTGACTTTAGCTATGCATAAACTTCCATTTAAAACTAAGTTTGTTACAAGAGAGAGCCAAAATGAAATATACTGAGATTAAAGATAAAACAGCAGCTGAGCTTGCAACAATGCTAAAAGAAAAAAAGGTGCTTTTATTCACTTTAAAACAAAAGCTAAAAACAATGCAACTTACTAATCCAAAAGAGATTAGCCAAGTAAAAAAAGACATTGCTAGAATAAATACAGCAATTAACGCTTTAAGATAAGGATAGAGAAAATGGCATTTAAAAGAGAAATTCAAGGCGTTGTTGTTAAAATCGCTGGTGAAAAAACCGCAAGTGTTTTGGTTGAAAGAAAAGTGGTTCATCCAAGATATAGAAAAATTGTTAAACGCTTTAAAAAATATCTAATTCATGATGAGAGAAATGAAGTTAAAGTGGGTGATACTGTTGTTGCAGTAGAATGCAGACCACTTTCAAAAAGAAAATCATTTCGCTTAAAATCTGTATTAGCTACAGGAGTTGAGTAATGATTCAAAGTTTTACAAGACTTGCAGTTGCTGATAATAGCGGTGCAAAAGAATTAATGTGTATCAAGGTTTTAGGGGGTAGCAAAAGAAGATATGCTACTGTAGGTGATGTGATTGTTGCATCCGTTAAAAAAGCTTTACCAAATGGAAAAGTTAAAAAAGGTCAAGTGGTAAAAGCGGTTATCGTTAGAACTAAAAAAGAAATTCATAGAGATAATGGTTCTTTGATTCGTTTTGATGAAAATGCTGCGGTTATTCTTGATAACAAAAGAGAGCCTATCGGAACTCGTATCTTTGGGCCAGTGGGCAGAGAAGTTAGATATGGTGGCTTTATGAAAATCGTTTCACTAGCACCGGAGGTATTATAATGGCGGTTAAATTAAAAATCAAAAAAGGTGATAGCGTTAAGGTTATCACAGGCGATGATAAAGGTAAAACAGGTAAAGTTTTAGCGGTATATCCAAAAACACTTAAAGTGGTAGTTGAAGGATGTAAAATTGCTAAAAAAGCTATTAAGCCGAGCGAGAAAAACCCAAATGGTGGTTTTATCAATAAAGAAATGCCAATGGATATTTCCAATGTGGCAAAAGTTCAGGAGTAAGCGATGATGAGATTAAAAGAAAAATACAATCAAAGCATTAAACCTGCATTGGTTAAAGAATTTGATATTAAAAATCCTATGCTTATCCCTGTGATCGAAAAAGTAGTTATCAGCGTAGGTGCTGGTGAGTTGGCTAAAGATCAAAAAGTATTGCAAAATGTTGCAGATACTATTTCTTTAATTGCAGGACAAAAGGCTGTAATTACTAAAGCTAAAAAATCAGTTGCAGGATTTAAAGTTCGCGAAGGTTTTCCTGTAGGTGTAATGGTAACTTTAAGAAAAGAAAATATGTATGCTTTTCTCGATAAATTAATTTCTATTGCTTTGCCAAGGGTGAAAGACTTTAGAGGCTTAAGTAGAGATGGTTTTGATGGACGCGGAAACTATAACTTCGGTCTTGATGAGCAGTTGATGTTCCCAGAAGTGGAGTATGATAAAATTTTAAGAACTCATGGTATGAATATTTCTATAGTTACAACAGCACAAAATGACAAACAGGCACAAAAGTTATTAGAACTTATCGGTGTGCCATTTACAAAAGGAAAGTAAGATGGCTAAAAAATCAATGATTGCAAAAGCGGCACGCAAGCCTAAATTTAAGGTTAGAGCTTATACGAGATGCCAAATTTGTGGGCGTCCGCATTCGGTTTATAGAGATTTTGGAATTTGCAGAGTTTGCTTAAGAAAAATGGGCAATGAAGGTTTGATTCCAGGTCTTAAGAAAGCAAGTTGGTAAGGATAAAATATGATAAATGATATTATTTCAGATTCACTCACTCGTATCAGAAATGCAGGAATGAGAAAGCTTGAAACAACTAAGCTTTTACATTCTAAAGTTGTAGAAGCTTTAGTTGGAATTTTTCAAGCTAAGGGCTATATTGAGAGTTTTAATGTTATTGAAGAAGATAAAAAGAAATTTATCAATGTAGTTTTAAAATACGATGAAAAAGGTAAGAGTGTTATCAATGAGCTTAAAAGAATTTCTAAGCCCGGTCGTCGTGTTTATAAAGGTAAAGATGAAATCAAGCGTTTTAAAAATGGTTATGGTACTATTGTAGTTAGCACAAGTCGTGGCGTTTTGGCTAATGATGAAGCTTATAAAGCAGGTGTTGGCGGCGAAATTTTATGTACTATTTGGTAAAAAATCTGCTTTTTATGGCATTGGGTATCCATTCTTTTAAAAAAGTAGAAATATCCTAGACAAATAAAAAGGAAAAATATGTCTCGTATAGGTAAACAACCGATTGCTATTCCAGCAGGAGTAGAAGTAAAATTAGAAGGGAATTTGCTTAAATTTAAAAAAGGAAATTTGGCAAAAGAACTCGATACTAAAGCAAATGTAAATGTTGAGATTAAAGATAATAATATTCTTTTTTCTTCAAAAGGTGAAGATAGACAAAGTAGAGCTTATTGGGGAACTTACAGAGCTTTAGCTTACAATATCGTTGTAGGTTTAACTCAAGGTTTTTCAAAAACTCTTGAAATCAATGGAGTTGGTTATAAAGCAGCTTTAAAAGGTAAAGTTTTAGAACTAAGCCTTGGTTTTTCTCATCTTATTAATTATGATATTCCGGAAGGAATTGAAATTGTAGTGGATAAAAATACTATTACAGTTAAAGGAAGTGATAAACAAGTTGTAGGTCAAGTTGCTGCTCAAATTCGTGAATTTAGACCACCAGAGCCATATAAAGGAAAAGGCGTTAAGTATTCTGATGAACGCATTATCCGCAAAGCTGGTAAGACATCTAAGAAGTAAGGGTAGAATATGAGAGCAAATGTATTAAAAAGAAAACTAACTTTAAGAATCAAAAGAAAAAAAAGAATTAGAGCGAAAATTTCAGGTTGTGAAAATTTTCCAAGAATTTCTGTATTTAAATCGAACAGAACTCTATATATCCAAGCGATTGATGATGTAAAAGCTGTAACTTTAGTAGCAGTTGATGGACGCAAACTTGGCGTTAAAGCAAATAAAGAAGGTGCTAAAAAAATCGCTGCTGAATTTGCTAAAACTTTAAAAGCTAAAAAGATAGAACAAGCCGTTTTTGATAGAAATGGTTATATATATCATGGTGTTATTGCAGTTTTGGCTGAATCTTTAAGAGAAAATGGCATTAGGCTATAAGGGGTAAATCGATGGAAAAATATAATAGAGAAGAATTTGAAGAAGTAATCGTCGATATCGGCAGAGTTACTAAGGTTGTTAAAGGTGGTAGAAGATTTAGATTTACTGCTTTAGTTATCGTTGGAAACCGTAAAGGTTTGGTAGGTGTTGGTTATGGTAAGGCTAAGGAAGTTCCAGATGCTATCCGTAAAGCTGTTGATGATGCGTTTAAAAATATCGTTGAAGTTAAAACTAAAGGCTCAACTATCGCTCACGATGTAGAGGTAAAATACAACGCAAGTAGAATTTTACTTAAACCAGCTAGCGAAGGTACAGGAGTTATCGCGGGTGGTTCTACACGCCCTATCGTGGAGCTTGCAGGTATTAAAGACATCTTAACCAAGTCTTTGGGTTCAAATAATTCAGCTAATGTGGTTCGTGCTACAATCAAAGCTTTAACAATGTTAAAAGGATAAGAAGATGAATTTAACAAAAGCAGCGGGTTCAACGCATAAAACTAAAAGAATTGGTCGTGGTCAAGGTTCTGGCATGGGTAAGACTGCTACTAAAGGGGGTAAAGGTCAAACTGCTAGAAAAGGCTATAATGAAAAAAGAGGTTTTGAAGGGGGTCAACAACCACTTCAAAGAAGACTACCAAAAGTAGGTTTTACTTCTAAAATTCAAAAACCTTATGTAATCAATGTTGAAAAAATCACAGCTGTAAAAGAGCTTAGTGAAATTACATTTGAGAGCATTAAAAGTGTTCACAAAATTTCAAAATCTGTGAATAAAATCAAATTAATTGGTGTAAGTGCAAAAGACTTAGTATCAAAAATCAAAGACGAGAATATTAGCGTCACCGGATCAAAATAATGAATAGAGCATTGACGAATAAGATTTTAATCACCTTAGCATTTTTGTTTGCTTATAGGGTTCTGGCTTATGTGCCAGTTCCTGGCGTCAATGCTGATGTGATTGCGGAATTTTTTAATAACAATCAAAACAATGCTTTGGGTTTATTTAATGTTTTTAGTGGTGGAGCGGCTGAACGCTTTTCTATCATTTCTTTAGGTATTATGCCTTATATTACTGCTTCTATTATCATGGAGCTTCTTGCAGCAACTTTTCCAAATATCGGTAAGATGAAAAAAGAACGTGATAGTATGCAAAAATATATGCAAATTATCCGTTATGCGACTATTGTGATTACTTTGGTTCAAAGTATAGGCGTTGCTATAGGTTTGCAAAGCTTACATGGTCGTGGTGGTGCAGGGGCTATAATGGTGGAAGATTTAAATATGTTTATCGCACTTTGTGCTATTTCTATGCTTGCAGGAACTATGCTTTTAATGTGGCTTGGCGAACAAATTACACAAAGAGGTATAGGAAATGGTATTTCTTTAATCATTTTTGCAGGTATTGTTTCAGGTATTCCAAGAGCGATTTCAGGAACTGTAGGACAAATTAATTCAGGTGAGATGAATTTCTTAACCGCTTTTGCAATTTTTGCTTTGATTTTAATCACCATAGGCGTGATTATTTATGTAGAACTTGGAGAAAGAAGAATTCCTATTTCTTATTCTCGTAAAGTTGTAATGCAAAATCAAAACAAACGCATTATGAATTATATTCCTATTAAACTCAATCTTAGTGGAGTTATTCCACCGATTTTTGCTAGTGCGATTTTGATGTTTCCAACAACGATTTTACAAACTAGTACAAATCCTTATCTACAAGCCATTAATGACTTTTTAAATCCAAATGGTTATTTGTTTCATATTTTAACTTTCTTGTTTGTAATTTTCTTTGCTTATTTTTATGCTTCTATTGTATTTAACGCTAAAGACATAGCAGAAAATTTGAAAAAACAAGGCGGTTTTATCCCTGGAATTCGTCCAGGTGAAGGAACTTCAAATTATCTTAATGAAGTGGCTTCTCGTTTAACTTTATCAGGTTCTATTTATTTAGGGCTTGTTGCAACCTTACCTTGGGTTTTGGTGAAATTTATGGGCGTGCCTTTTCATTTTGGCGGTACTTCCGTACTTATTGTAGTTCAAGTAGCACTTGATACGATGAGAAAAATTGAAGCTCAAATTTATATGAGTAAATACCAAACTTTAAGTGCGGTAGGTTTGTAATAAATAAAATTAGCAAGATTTTTCTTGCTAATTTATCCTAGGTTTTTGCTTTAAAAATAAAAACACAATGCACACTATAAAAATTACTATTGACCATATTAAAAAAGCATCTACAAGACCCATTTTCCTAACGATAGGTTGAGAGATAATAGGACTTAAAAATTGTCCTAAAAATATACAACTTGCTAAAATTCCATAAGCCCTAGCGCGAGCATTTTCAGGACAGATTGAAAAAAGATAAGCCGTATTATTTACAAGCATAATACCTCCGCCCATTCCAAGCAAAGCTAAGGCGATTAAAACTGTGAAAAAGCTATCTACTAAAAAAAGCAGCAAAAAAGAACAAGATACGATAAAAAGAGTTAAAACATAGATAGTTTTAATACTTAAGAATTTTATAATATATCTATAGCTTAGAGAGAAAAAACCATAACATAGTGCAGACACAGACATCGAAATACCTATATATTTAGGGTCCAATCTTAAATGTTCTTCTATATAGTAAGGAAGTTGAGTTGGCGAAATATAATAAACTACCATGATAAAAAAACCTATAAAATAGATAGGGAAAAATTGCCAATAATTTGTTTTTGCTTCTATTTTTGTATGATTATAGAATTTAAATTTTCTAGGTTCAAAAAGATAAATGATAGCCATTAAGGTAATTAAAATTCCAAGTCCATACACCAAAAAAGGATAACGCCAAGAATAACTTGAAACAAATCCCGCAATAGAAATAAAAATAGCACCCCCTACCGCACAAAAAAATCCTTGAAGACTTAAAGCATTTTCTCTGCGATTAAAGCCACCGCGACTATAATAATCTCCAAGTAAAGCCGAAGCGCCTGTCATTATAAAAGCAGTTGCCATACCAAAAATAGCTCTTGAAGTCAGTATAGCATAAATATCATTTAAGAAAAAGCCACTTACTCCAGAAATAGTCCAAACCACCATAGCTGGAAGAATGAATTTTAATTTGCCAAATTTATCCATTAAAATACCAGCGAATGGAGATAAAATGACAACAAAAATAGCAGGAATGGTTAAAACTAAGCGAACAAGTATATCAAGATGAGCTAATGTGAAACTTGAAGCAAGAGTAGCACCACTTTGGGTTAAAAGTTCTTCAAAATGTCTGTTGATAGCAGGTAGAGCAGATGAAATGACTACACTTCCTAGCATAGTCATAGCGGCCATAGAAAACACAGCTGCTTTAAATCCGGATTTTTCGGTAATTTGAATTATTTTTTTATCCATTTTTGTATCATTTGGATGAAATTTATAAGTTTTGCCATTCATAATTTTGCCTTTTTTATTTTATTATACTCCAAAAATTATGATTTGTATTTAAAATTACTTAAAATTATATTTTATTTATTTTGTTATGATAGTTTTGTTTTTAAAATATATTTTATAAGTAGAATTTTAAATAATTTTAGCTAAATTCAGCTTTTTATTTAACAAGGGTGTAAAATGAAGAAAAATTTAATCATAGTAGAATCTCCTGCAAAAGCTAAAACCATAGGAAATTTTTTGGGAAAAGATTATGAAGTGATTGCTTCTAAAGGACATATTAGAGATTTACCTAAATCAAGCTTTGGGATTAAAATAGAAGATGATGAATTTATCCCTGAGTATAGAATCACAAGCGATCATAGCGCCTTAGTTAAAGAACTTAAAAGCAAAGCCAAAGATGCCAAAGAAGTCTATCTTGCAACGGATGAGGATAGAGAAGGAGAAGCCATAGCTTATCATATTGCAAAAGCTATAGGAAAAGATGAAAACACCTTGCCACGCATCGTTTTCCATGAAATTACTAAAAGTGCTATAGAAAATGCTTTAAAAAATCCAAGAAAATTAGATATGCACTCTGTAAATGCCCAACAAACTAGACGCCTTTTAGATCGTATTGTAGGATATAAACTCAGCCCCTTATTAGGGCAAAAAATTCAAAGAGGACTTAGCGCAGGGCGTGTTCAAAGTGCGGCTTTAAAGATCATAGTCGATCGTGAAAAAGAAATTCGTGCCTTTGTACCACTGGAATATTTTAGCATAGATATGATTTTTCAAAAAGATTTGGATGCAGAACTAGTTGAATTTGATAAAGCTAAGATAGAAAAACTTACCATTATCAATAAAGATCGTGCCAAACTTGTACTGGAAGTTTGTAAAAATGAAGCTTATACTATAAGTGACATTGAAAGCAAAGAAAGAAAAATCGCTCCACCACCTCCTTTTATGACTTCAACTTTACAGCAAAGTGCTAGCAATCGCCTTGGTTTTAACCCTAAAAAAACCATGATGATAGCTCAAAAACTCTACGAAGGAGTAAATACTCACGAGGGCGTGATGGGGGTTATTACCTACATGAGAACTGATAGTTTAAATTTGGCCAAAGAAGCTATAGAGAATGCAAGAAAATTCATACAAGCAAATTTTGGCCAAGACTATCTTCCAAGCAAAGCAAATGTATATACTACAAAGGCCAAAGGCGCCCAAGAAGCACATGAAGCTATACGCCCTACAAATTTAAGTTTTACTCCAGAAATTGCAGCTAAATTTTTAGACAAAGATGAGTTAAAACTTTACACACTTATTTACAATCGCTTTTTAGCCTGTCAGATGAATCCTGCTATTTCTCAAACTCAAAATGTATTTGTAAAAAATGATAGAGCAGTTTTTAAAATAGGCGGTAGAAAAATCCTTTTTGAGGGATATTATAAAGTTTATGGTGATATGGATAAGGATAAAATTTTACCAAATCTTAAAATAGGCCAAAATTTAAAAGTGCAAAATTTAGAAATGAACTCACATTTTACCGAACCTCCTTCAAGGTATTCAGAAGCAGGACTTGTAAAAAAACTTGAAAGTTTAGGCATAGGTCGTCCTTCTACTTATGCTCCAACCATTTCTATACTTACAAGCCGTGATTATGTAAAAATAGACAAAAAACAACTCATTCCTAGCGAGGTTGCTTTTAATGTAACCGAAGTGCTTGAGAAAAATTTTAGCGATATAGTAGATAGCAAATTTACTTCAAATCTTGAAAACACTTTAGATGAAATCGCAGAAGATAAGGCAGATTGGCAAGAAACTTTAAAAGAATTTTACTATCCTTTTATGAGAAAAATCGAAGAAGGAAAAACAAAAATCGCCAGTCAAAAAACTGTTACAAAATTAGGTGAAAGTTGTCCTGATTGTGGCGGGGAACTTGCTATTAGAAAAGGACGTTTTGGAGAATTTGTAGCGTGTTTAAATTTTCCAAAATGTAAGTATTCAAGAAATTTAAAAAGTGAAAGTAAAAATGAAAGCGAAAATACTGCCGCAAAAGCTAAAGCTAATGGTACAGGTATTACTTGTCCAAGTTGTCAAAAAGGTGAAATCGTAGAACGCTTTTCAAAACGCGGTAAATTTTATGGCTGTAGCGCTTATCCAAAATGCAATTTTATAAGCAAATACAAACCAAGCGAAGAAAAATGCGAAGAGTGTGGCGAAACTTTAGTGATAAAAGAGCTTAAAAAAGGTACATTCTTAGAATGTTTAAAGTGTAAAATTAAAAAAGAAATGAAGGATTAAAATGCAAATCATGCTTTGTGCTATTTCAAATATAGCGAGTGGAAATTGTTCAGAAGACTGTAAATACTGTACCCAAAGTGCCCATGTAAAAACAGATATTCAAAAATATCGTCGTAAAGAACTTTCACAAATCGTTTTAGAAGCAAAAATGGCAAAGAAAAATGAAGCCTTGGGTTTTTGTTTGGTTACAGCAGGACTTGGGCTTGATGATGAAAAGCTTGAGTATGTTTGCGAAGCTGCTAAGGCCGTGCAAAAAGAAGTGCCTAACTTGCTTTTAATTGCCTGTAATGGCATGGCAAGCGTGGAACAACTCAAAGAACTTAAAAAAGCAGGAATTTTTTCTTATAATCACAATCTTGAAACTTCTAAGGAATTTTTTCCACAAATTTGCACCACGCATACTTGGGAAAGTAGATTTCAAACCAATTTAAACGCTAAAGAAGCAGGGCTTATGCTTTGTTGTGGTGGAATCTATGGTATGGGTGAGAGTGAAGAAGATAGGCTAAGTTTTAGAAAATCTTTGCAAGAATTACAGCCTTTTTCAACGCCTATTAATTTTTTTATAGCAAATGAAAATTTAAAACTACAAGTTCCAAGACTGAGTGCCGATGAAGCCTTAAAAATTGTTCGTGATACCAAAGAGGCTTTACCGCAAAGCGTGGTAATGGTAGCAGGTGGGCGTGAAGTGGTATTACGAGAAAGACAATATGAAATTTTTCAAGCAGGTGCTGGGGCTATTGTTATAGGGGATTATTTAACCACTAAAGGTGAAGAACCAAGTCAAGATATAATAAAATTAAAAGAAATGGGATTTACTTTTGCATCAGAGTGTCATTGATCTGCAAGGTTTAATTGATTTAAAAATTCTTATTGTTATAGCTTTATGCTTACTTTTTTCTCCGCATATTGCAAAAATTTTACGCTTGCCTCTTTCAGCTACTGAAATTATTTTAGGGGCGATAATAGCGTATTTTGGCTTCATAGGAAAAAGTGAAAATTTTGCACTTTTGGCAAATGTAGGTTTTTATTATCTAATGTTTATAGCAGGCATGGAGGTAAATTTAAGAGCCTTCTTTAATATGGATAAAGAAGTTGTCAAAAAAAGTTTTTTTTATATTTTTTTACTTTATGCTTTATCTTCTTTTATAGTATGGATTTTTGGACTTTCTTTAGTATTTGTTATCATTATACCTGTGATGAGTGTAGGGCTTTTATCTTTACTTTTTAAGGATTTTGGAAAAGAGTGTTACTGGTTAAATATTGCTATGATAGTAGCTACTTTAGCTGAGGTGATTTCTATTGTGCTTTTGACTATAGCGGGAGCTTTTTTACGAGAAGGAACAGGTATTATTGATGTAGCACAAAGTATTTTATATCTTAATATCTTTTTGGGACTTTGTTTGCTTGGGTTTAAAATGCTTGGTGTGCTTTTTTGGTGGTATCCTCAGCTTAAAGTTGTGCTTATGCCATGGGAAGATAAAAATGAAAAAGATGTAAGATTTTGTATGGCGATTTTTATACTGATCATTGTTGCTATGGTTATTACAAAACTTGAAATCGTTCTTGGTTCTTTTATAGCAGGTTCATTTATAGCTACTTTTTTTGATCATAAAAAAGATCTTGAGCACAAGCTTTCTACTTTTGGACACGGGTTTTTGATCCCTATTTTTTTTATCCATATAGGTTCAACCTTTGATCTTAAAATGATTTTAGATTATAAAATCGTTTTACAAGCATTTTTGCTTATGTTTGTTATGGTGGGTTTAAGAATTTTATGTGCAAGTGTTTTTTTAAAAAGAATTGGTTTTAAAAATATGATTTTATTTGGTCTTAGTCATTCTATGCCTTTAACCTTGCTTATAGCAACAGCTACTTTGGGTTATTCGGGCAAGGTTATTGATGAGAAGCTTTATTCAGCGCTTATTTTAACAGCATTATTTGAGGCTATTATTGTTATGAGTATGATTAAATTTCTTTCTAATTCTAAAAAATGAAAGTTACTTTTTTACTCAAAAAAACAAACAAAATCTTAAAAATTTAATAATAAAAAAACTCATAATCGTCCTTTTTTGTTAGAATTAATAAAAGTAACAATAAAAGGAGCGAAAATGTCAAATTCCGTTACTATAACTGATAATAGAAATGGAAAAAGCTATGAATTTCCTATATATGATGGTACAACTGGACCAAGCGTTGTAGATATGTCAAGTTTTTATAAACAAACAGGAATGTTTTCTTATGATGAGGGCTTGACTTCTACGGCTACTTGTAAATCAAAAATCACTTATATTGATGGAGAAAACGGAATTTTAATGCACCGTGGCTATCCTATAGAGTGGCTTGCTGAAAACAAACTTTATTTAGATGTGGTTCATCTTTTACTTTATAAAGAATTACCTGATGCTACGCGTCTTGAAGCGTTTCGTTATGAAATGAAAAAGCGTTCTTTTATCCATGAAGGTATGCATCGTCTTTTTGATTCTTTCCCTGATAATGCTCATCCTATGGCAGTTTTACAAGGTGCTGTTTCATCGCTTAGTGCTTTTTATCCTGATCATTTAAACATGAACGTAAAAGAAGAATATATGGAAATGGCAGCTAGAATAGTGGCTAAAATCCCTACTATAGTCGCCACCGCTTATAGATATAAACATGGCTTTCCTATGGCTTATCCAAATTTAGATCGTGGTTTTACAGAAAATTTCTTATATATGTTAAGAACTTATCCTTACGATCATGTAGAGCTTAAACCTATAGAAGTAAAAGCACTTGATACAGTTTTTATGCTTCATGCAGATCATGAGCAAAATGCTTCAACTTCAACGGTTCGTGCTGTGGGTTCAACTCATGCTCATCCTTATGCCTGTATAGCAGCAGGTATTGGTGCACTTTGGGGTCATGCACATGGTGGAGCTAATGAAGGTGTTATTAGAATGCTTGAGCAAATAGGTAGTGTTGATAGGGTAGATGAATTCATCAAAAGGGCTAAGGATAAAAACGATCCTTTCCGTTTGATGGGCTTTGGGCATAGGGTTTATAAAAATTTTGATCCTAGAGCAAAAGTACTTAAAAAACTTCGTGATCAACTTATTGATGAGTTGGGTATTGATACCAATCTTATTAAAGTAGCAACGCGTATAGAAGAGATTGCTTTAAATGATGATTATTTTGTACAAAGAGGGCTATATCCGAATGTTGATTTTCATAGCGGACTTATTTTAAAAGCCTTAGGTATTCCAAATGAAATGTTTGCCACTTTATTTGTTATAGGACGCACCCCAGGATGGATAGCTCAGTGGATAGAACAAAAAGAGCAAGAAAGTCTTAAAATAGTCCGTCCAAGACAACTTTATTTGGGTGAAACTAGTAAAATTTAATTAAAAATTTTTGTGGAAATTAAAAATTCCACAAAATCTTCTTGTATAATTTTAAAAAATCTTATAGAAAGTCTTATAATCATGCTTAATCTTGATAAATTTTTAGAAATTGCTATAAATGCTAGCAATCAAGCTTCTAAAGCTATTTTAAAAGAGAGAAAAAATTTTAAAACTTGGGAAAAAGAAGATAAAAGCCCACTTACATCAGCAGATCTTGCTTCTAATAAAATTTTAAATGATATTTTAGGTTCTACGGATATTAAAATTTTATCAGAAGAAAAATTACTCAGCAAAGAAGAATGTGAAGAATTAAAAACTTTTTGGCTTATTGATCCTCTTGATGGAACAAGTGGTTTTTTAAAAGGCAGTGATGAATTTTGCGTTATGGTAAGTTTGGTTCATGATAATCGCCCTGTTTTATCGCTTATACAAAATCCATCAAAAGGTGATATATTCTATGCTCATGCAAAAACTAAGGTTTATAAAAACGATAAACCTTTGCAAATTGACCAGCAAGAATACGAGAAAAATAAATATAAAGCCTTATTGAGTGTTAATCATCTTAGCAAAGAAGATGAAGACTTTGCAAAAGAGCATCAATTAGAAGCTATTAATATAGGCTCTGGATTAAAATTTTGTGCTATTTTAGAGGCTAAGGCAGGAGTTTATAAAAGATTTGAAAAGCTTAATATTTGGGATATTGTAGCAGGAGATTTTTTGATTAATCAAAATGGAGGATTTATGGGAGATTTTTCTAAAAAATACATTTTATATAACCCTTTAAATTATAAATCCAGTCCTTTTATTTGTGTTTCATCTATGAATTTTTTACAAGATTTTTTATAAAATAAAGAGTATAATTTTATATTTAAATAATTTACAAGGATGAAAATGAGGTATTGTTTCATTTTGTTTTTAAGTTTAGTTTTAAGTTCTAATCTTTTGGCAAATAATTTTTCTCAGAAAAAAGTTATTAAAATTGAAAAAAGCGCAGATAGTTTTGAGCTAATAGATCTAAATCAAAATGTTGCAAATCCAAATCTAAATCAACAAAAAGCATTGTTTGATAGTTCTACTTTGATTGAAAAAAAATCACAAATCAGCAAAGATAAAGATATTGATTTTGCTATTGTATTAACTTTTAGGAAAAATTTCGGTTATTTTTTAGATGGTTTTAGGGTGAGTGATAAGGAGTTTTCTACATTATTTGCTAAAAATTTGATTCAAAGTTTAAAACTTAATTGGGTTAATTCTGCTGCAAATGGTATTTATCAAAGTTCTAAAACTTTGTCGCATTTTAGTCCTAAAGATGCAAAACTTATAAATGTAAGTCCTTTTTTAACACAAGAAAAAGACAAGGCTAAAATGTATGCTAAATTTACAGATTATGTTGTGGTGGTAAATTTGCAAGATTTTTATGTAAATATTACAAATTATTTTATCACAACGAGTAAGGAAGGTGTGGCTAGTATTAATTTTAAAATCATTTCTACAAGTAATGGAAAAATTCTTGCAGCAAAAAATGCAAAATTAAATTTGACATTAAAAGGTCAAGATGCAAAGCAAAATTATCAAGATATTATAAACCAAATGCCAAAAATGCTAGCTGATGTTATCAAAAACCAAATTTTCCACCTAAAGCTCTTAAACTAAGCTTTAGTTTAAGATTTCTTTAATCAGTTTTTGCAAATTCCTTTTTGTTTCTTCTTGTTCTTTTATGATAAAACATTTTGCTTTTGGCCAAAAATAACTTTTAGGATTTTCAAATTTTCCCCAACGCCAATCAAACCTAGGATGTAAAAGAACTATAGTAGGAAGATCCATAGCTAAACTTAAATGCGCTATAGCACTATCAATACTAAGCATACAGTCAATATCATATAAATAATTTAGAGTATCATTCCAATTTTTTATAAGCTTGCTTCTATCTTCTATTACCTTAGGTAATTCTTCTTTTAATTGCATTTGAAAAGAAATGATTTCATAATCTAAGTCTTTTAATATATCAAATAAAAATTCAAATTTTACATTTCTTAATAAATCAGAATTTTCAGCATTAGGAGTAGAGTAAAAAATACCAAGTTTTTTTCTTTTATTATGCGGTTTTTTTTGTGGCAATATAGGTGTTTTTAATCGTGTAATCTCATCAAGCTTAATATCAATAAAAAAAGGCAAAGAACAAATAGGAATAGCATAATCAAAATTTGTAGGTAGATTTTTTAAAACCTTTACATTTTTAAAAATATCATCATTTTGATTTAAAAATTTGATTTGATTTTTAAACATTTCATACATGGCACTTTGAGGAGCAAATAAAACCTTTGAAGCGATTTTGCAAAGTTTTTCTAAGCATCTTGCATACATTATAGTATCGCCAAAGCCTTGCTCGCAAAATACTAAAACTTCTTTATTTTTAAAAGCATCAACGCCAAATTTATTAAAAGCTTTTAGGCTTTCATTATAATGATAAGTAGAAAAAGTTTCATTATGAGCATAAAATAATCTGCTTTCATAATATTTCTTGCCCTCTTCAAAATTATCATCCACTCCCATACGCATCAAAAGATAAGCCAAATCAAATTGATAGGTTGCATGAGAATCCAAGCTAAGACATTTTTTATAAGCATGATAAGCTTCTTGATAGTTTGAGTTAAATTCTAATACCTTAGCATAGTTTTGCCAAAACTGTGCATGGTGTTGATTGGCTTCTTGTAGTGATTGAAAAAGTTCTAAAGAATCAGATATTCTAAAAAGCTTAAAAAGCAAGTATGCTTTTTGGGGTAAAATTTGATGAGTTAAAAAATCTTCTATTTTAGAAATGGTAAGATTTTCTTTGGTTTTACTGTGAAGCCTATCTTCGAGTTTGACTAAATTAAGATTGGTTTGTTCAGCAATGATTCCTTTTTGTAGTTTATCAATCAAATCTTGCATAAAATGACACAAGTGCTCATGTGCATTTAATGCCTTCGTAAAATCATGTTTAAAATAAATTTCTGCATAATTTTTCCATAGATTAAGATTATACATATCTTTAGAAAGTAATTCTTTGAAAATTTGTTCAGATTCTTCTAGTTTATTACTCAGTTTATAAATAAAAGCCAATTCTAACTTAAGTTCATCTTCTAAATCATCTTTGCGAGTTAAAAGTGTTTGTAATAAATTCAAGGCTTCATCAAGTCTTAAATTTTCAATATAGCTTTTAGCAAGCATAAGACCATTAAAACTTGTAGGATTTAAAGAAAAAAGCTCTTGAGCATAATATAAAGCTTTTTGAAAAAGAGAAAGTTTATAAGAAGAAAGCATAGCAAATTCTAAAGCAAATTTTGGACTTTCTTTTAAAAATTGCTCACTCAAGTTTAAACATTTTTCATAATTAGCATTAAAATAATAATAATGAATTTTATCAAACATATTTTTCCTTGATGGTTACATTAAATCCAATATTATCTTATAAGTTGCATAAAAAGATAATTATATTTTTATAAAATTAAATAATAAAACAAAAATAAATACAATAAAAACATCCATCCTAATAATTTTAAAATTATTAGGATGAAATTTTTAACAAGTAGGAGAGTAAACTAATTAAACTAAGTATGATCTTTTATAAGA
>NZ_MJWW01000009.1:0-3296 GCF_001762445.1 Campylobacter sp. BCW_6877
ATCAAAAACCAAATTTTCCACCTAAAGCTCTTAAACTAAGCTTTAGTTTAAGATTTCTTTAATCAGTTTTTGCAAATTCCTTTTTGTTTCTTCTTGTTCTTTTATGATAAAACATTTTGCTTTTGGCCAAAAATAACTTTTAGGATTTTCAAATTTTCCCCAACGCCAATCAAACCTAGGATGTAAAAGAACTATAGTAGGAAGATCCATAGCTAAACTTAAATGCGCTATAGCACTATCAATACTAAGCATACAGTCAATATCATATAAATAATTTAGAGTATCATTCCAATTTTTTATAAGCTTGCTTCTATCTTCTATTACCTTAGGTAATTCTTCTTTTAATTGCATTTGAAAAGAAATGATTTCATAATCTAAGTCTTTTAATATATCAAATAAAAATTCAAATTTTACATTTCTTAATAAATCAGAATTTTCAGCATTAGGAGTAGAGTAAAAAATACCAAGTTTTTTTCTTTTATTATGCGGTTTTTTTTGTGGCAATATAGGTGTTTTTAATCGTGTAATCTCATCAAGCTTAATATCAATAAAAAAAGGCAAAGAACAAATAGGAATAGCATAATCAAAATTTGTAGGTAGATTTTTTAAAACCTTTACATTTTTAAAAATATCATCATTTTGATTTAAAAATTTGATTTGATTTTTAAACATTTCATACATGGCACTTTGAGGAGCAAATAAAACCTTTGAAGCGATTTTGCAAAGTTTTTCTAAGCATCTTGCATACATTATAGTATCGCCAAAGCCTTGCTCGCAAAATACTAAAACTTCTTTATTTTTAAAAGCATCAACGCCAAATTTATTAAAAGCTTTTAGGCTTTCATTATAATGATAAGTAGAAAAAGTTTCATTATGAGCATAAAATAATCTGCTTTCATAATATTTCTTGCCCTCTTCAAAATTATCATCCACTCCCATACGCATCAAAAGATAAGCCAAATCAAATTGATAGGTTGCATGAGAATCCAAGCTAAGACATTTTTTATAAGCATGATAAGCTTCTTGATAGTTTGAGTTAAATTCTAATACCTTAGCATAGTTTTGCCAAAACTGTGCATGGTGTTGATTGGCTTCTTGTAGTGATTGAAAAAGTTCTAAAGAATCAGATATTCTAAAAAGCTTAAAAAGCAAGTATGCTTTTTGGGGTAAAATTTGATGAGTTAAAAAATCTTCTATTTTAGAAATGGTAAGATTTTCTTTGGTTTTACTGTGAAGCCTATCTTCGAGTTTGACTAAATTAAGATTGGTTTGTTCAGCAATGATTCCTTTTTGTAGTTTATCAATCAAATCTTGCATAAAATGACACAAGTGCTCATGTGCATTTAATGCCTTCGTAAAATCATGTTTAAAATAAATTTCTGCATAATTTTTCCATAGATTAAGATTATACATATCTTTAGAAAGTAATTCTTTGAAAATTTGTTCAGATTCTTCTAGTTTATTACTCAGTTTATAAATAAAAGCCAATTCTAACTTAAGTTCATCTTCTAAATCATCTTTGCGAGTTAAAAGTGTTTGTAATAAATTCAAGGCTTCATCAAGTCTTAAATTTTCAATATAGCTTTTAGCAAGCATAAGACCATTAAAACTTGTAGGATTTAAAGAAAAAAGCTCTTGAGCATAATATAAAGCTTTTTGAAAAAGAGAAAGTTTATAAGAAGAAAGCATAGCAAATTCTAAAGCAAATTTTGGACTTTCTTTTAAAAATTGCTCACTCAAGTTTAAACATTTTTCATAATTAGCATTAAAATAATAATAATGAATTTTATCAAACATATTTTTCCTTGATGGTTACATTAAATCCAATATTATCTTATAAGTTGCATAAAAAGATAATTATATTTTTATAAAATTAAATAATAAAACAAAAATAAATACAATAAAAACATCCATCCTAATAATTTTAAAATTATTAGGATGAAATTTTTAACAAGTAGGAGAGTAAACTAATTAAACTAAGTATGATCTTTTATAAGATTACCAAAGATAATTAAACTGAGCAAATCCTGTATGGGTATTGCCATCTTTATCAAACATTCCATTATAGTTTAAACTAAAATAGAAAGCTTCATTAACAGGAACGATAAAAGAAGTGCTTACAAATTTTTGTATTCTTGGTAAATCAAACTCATCACTTACTTTTATATTTCCAAATCTAGCCTCAGCTTCTACTTTAGGATTGATATTAAACTTAGCTCCAAGTTCTACTGAAGTTTTTAAATTAGGCAACCAATCTCTAAACCAAGTAAAGCTTGTTTTAGTAGAGAAAAGATTTAAATAGTTTGCATAGGTTCTTTCTCCACCTTTAACTGTTGCTTGTCCTATAGTATCTTTCATAGAAAAAGCTTCAGTATAACCTCCTTCATAAGCAAGACCTATTTCAGGGGAGAATATATCTTTATTAGAAATAAAATTCATACCTAAGGCTGTATTGACTCCATAAGCATAAGAATTAGGTTCAGCTTTAGCTTCATTATTTCCTATTTTTTTAGTTAAATCATTTTTAATCAAAGCAGCTTTACCTTGAGCTTTGATATAAACTTCTTGACCTTTTTCTGTAGTAAATAAGGTATTAAAATATTTTAAACCTGCATAATAGGTTCTATTATTAATATCAAAATAAGTTGAACCCATTTTTGTATCTTCATAACCTGCATACACACCATATATTCCACTGTCTTTTAAAGTAGAATAACCTATAATGGTTCCTTTAGTGTGTCCTTTACTTTCTTCATTTAAAGAAAGTTCAACATTCTGTGAAGAAGCATAAGGAAGGATGAATAAAGAATGTTCTTTATTAGAACCATAGCTTCCATTATTTAAATCACTCTTTATATAATCACTTGCATCTGCATATAAATTACCCTTTTCAGACATAGCAATGCTTTGAGACTTACTTGAAGAAGCTAAAGCAAAAGTTTGCATAGAATTACCCATAACATTATCTATAAAGGTTGATCTTCTTGTAGTAGTAGAGATTAAAGATCTAAAGGTTGCACCTGATATGGAGGCATTAAGATTAAAATCTGTAGTAAGCTTTCCTGTTATTGGATCAAAGCTTAAAGATATTTCTCCACTACCATTGGTTCCTATATTGCCAATATTGTTTTGATTAACACCTGAGATGATATCATTTATATTATCAAGTTGTCCTAGATCGAGATTGCCCTCATCTATAGTAATTTTATCAGCACTTACATTTCCATTTCCACTTCCACCTACAACTATAGTGTCTAATTTACCCGTATCTTTATCTGTAGTAACAAGCCAATCTT
>NZ_MJWW01000010.1:0-1762 GCF_001762445.1 Campylobacter sp. BCW_6877
TTGTTTTCACTAACCCCATTTACCACCACAAACTTACAAACATAAAACTCTTGTTTTCTATCTTCATCTTCTAAGATTTCATCTAGTCCTTGTGCGATTTGAAGTTTTAAATTTTGCATTTTTGCAGGAGCTAAAAAACTAAAATGATATTCGTTTAATTCTTTATTGTCTTCTAGGGAATTTTTGATGATTTTATCATACTCATGTAGCTGTGTAAAATACCCTACTCCTAAATCTTTATTTTCAAATTCCTTATAAGCACTTTTATAAACTTTAGCAATGTTTTTTGGGATAATAAAATAAAGTTTGATTAAATTAGTATCAAAGCTAAGATTTAATTCTTTAAATTCATAATCTTTACTAAAGTCTTGTTTGAATTGATTAAGAATATTTATATCCTCTATATCTTTTAAATCTTTTAAATCTATATTAAATTCATTTAAAGCCTTATTTTGTTCTTTTTTTTCATTATTGATTAAAAGATTATAGATAGGTAAATTATCTTTTTGAAATCTATCACTTTTATAATGAAGTCTTATTATAGGTTCTTTTAACTCTATTTGATTTTTACTTTGTTCTCCTAAGCCCTCTTTAGGATCAAAGCTGTGATCAAATTTAAACTTACTTGGAGTAAAGCTTACTTTTAAAGCAAAGCCTTTATCTGTTTTACAAGCTGAGATGAGTTCTTGTAAGATTACATATTCATTATTGACTTTCTTTTGAGATAAGGATCCTTTTACATTAACAACTTTAGTACAAGGAACACTTACACCTGCTATAGTATTAGGACAAGCTACTATACTAGAGTTTAATAAATCACTTTCTAGCATTATAGGCACACCATCATCTTTAAAAGTTTTTCCTTTGTTTGATTTAAGTATGACTTTACCTCCATGGATACATTCTAGGTTTTGATTTTCTAAAAGAGCATGAAGTTTAGCTATAGCTTGTTTTTTATCTACTTGTGTGGTTTTTTGTTCTTTTAAAGTGTTTGAAATTAAGTCTTTATACTCTAAGCTTTGTTTGCTTAAACATTCTAATTTGATATTTAAAGAATTTTCTATAATAGAATAATTAAGCAAACAAAGTTCATCATTTTTATAAAAGATGCTAAGTCTTCCTTTGCCACTGCTTTCATCTTTAGGAGAAAAATAATAACTAGGTGTATCTTGTTTTATAGTATTATCTTGATCTAATTCTCCAAAGTAAAAAGGATTATTAGGAAGTTCATTTGAGCCTGTAAGGAGGGTGGAGTTTAGGAAGATTTTTATATCTAAACTTTTAAAATCTATTTGATATTTTTCTTCTATGTCCTTTATATCCAAAACACTTCTATCTTTTGCAAAAATATCACAATGATTATCATAAATATGGATCAAATTTGACATAGAGATGAAAGAAGTATTGTTAGAATTATCTTGCAAATCTTGTAAATTTACTTTATCTAAGAATATGATTTTTATATTATTTGTCTTTAATACTATGGTATTGGTATTTTTATCATAAAATTGCTCTATGTTAAATACTTCGTTTAAAATTAAATTAACATCATTTTCCTTAGTATTAAAGCTTTGATTATTTAGATTATCTTGTAAGGAAATTTCTTTATTTAAATAGTCTTGGATATCTTTTATTTTTTCATTTCTTTTTTCTTTTAAAGTATTGATAGATTTATAAAGCCTTTTTCTAGCATCAAGATAGGTATCATTGAGCTTTTCTTTATCTAGGATGAAGATTTTTGTGAAAGTAGAATTATAGCCTA
>NZ_MJWW01000011.1:0-107569 GCF_001762445.1 Campylobacter sp. BCW_6877
AAAAAAACAAAAATAACTTATTTGAGAGTATTAACTAGCTTTTTTTCTTTTATAAGCGATAATAATGATGATTTGTTTGTTTTTTCCTTTGATATGAAGAAAATTAGATTTAGAACAGAAAAATCAGAAGAAAATTAAATTATCTTAATGAAAATGAAATTATAAGGCTAAATAATGTTTTAGAGAAAGAAAAAGCAAAAAAGAAGTTTACAATAGTTTTAGAAAAAACTTATGCTTTATGGAGGACTTAGAATTTCTGAAGCTTTAAATGTAAAACTTTGTGATTTTGAAGAGGTTGATGATGAAATATTAAAAATATCCATAATAGGCAAGGGCGGTAAAGAACAATTTGCATTTATTAAAAAAGAAGAAGTAGATGATGAGCTTGAATATTTTAAAGAAAATATCCAAGATAGTGATTACATAATGCAAACTAGCACAGGAAAACATTTAAATAGAAGCAATGCTTTTTTGATTGTAAATAATATTTACGCTAAAGCTTTGATCAGCAAAAAAGGACTTCATTTGCTTAGACACACTTTAGCCATGAGATTAACAGCCAAAGGAACAAACCTTGTGGAATTCTAAGACATGCAAAACTAAATACTACTGCTATATATGCCAAAGCAACAAATGATACAATAAAAGCTGCGTTATTGAATAATTAATTTTTCTAAAATTGAGTATTTGCATAGACTTCAAGAAGAAGTCTATGTGTTTAAAATTGTTCTAATAAAAGTTTAGGTTCTCCGCCAAGTATTTTGATGAAATTTGCAATTCTTGATTGTATTATTTCTACGGAATACATACCTCCTAAACCGCCTAAAGCATAAAATAATTCTTCGAAAATGTCTTCTTTGTTAAATTCAAGTTCTTCTATGTCAATAAGAACAGGAGTTCGGCTACATTTTTGTAAATTTTGATATATTTTGACTAAAATCTTGATTTTTTGTAGATTACTTTCAGCCTCTAAATAAGAATTTAAGTGTATTATTAGGGTTTTTATGAGTTTTTCTCTATTTTCTTTATTTTCAAGAAATTCACCCCCCCCCCGCCCGAGTGAATGCTTCTTTTAAATATTTGTTTTTCATATTATTCCTTTTTATATAAAATCAAGTAAAATAAAATCTTTTAATTTTGGGCATATTTCGCACAAATAATCACTATACCATTGCATCAACTCCCTTCTCTCTTTTAAATTTTGTGCAAAATTATATGAAGCTTTAACCTTATTTTTTTCCGTATGCGCCAAACACATTTCTATAATATTGCTACTAAACTGATGTTTTTGAATATTTTCGTGAGCTAGAGTACTAAACATAGATCTAAAACCATGTGGAGTAAAATCTTCATTTGAATATCCCATTCTTCTAAATACCATTCTTACTGTATTATCACTCAAGATCTCATTTAGTCCATCGCCTTTCTTTTTTGTTTAATGGATTTAAATAAAAGATCATGATGACTTATTTGTTTGTATTCTTTTAATAATTGCACTGCAATATCACTTAGATGTATACAATGCGCTTTTTTCATTTTCATTTTTGAAGCAGGTATGTTCCACAAGCCATTTTCTAAATCAATATCTTCCCAAGCAGCACTTCTTATGCTAAAACTTCTTTGCGCAGTAAGAAGCGACAATAAGATTGCCATTTTTGTATTTGTATCACATTGTATATAAATAATATTTTCAATTAATTCTTTAATTTTTGAAACTTCCGTAATAGTCGCAAAATGTCTTGTTTTTTTGTTATAGACCAAATCCTTTCTTTTTATACCAAGCATAATATTATTTTCAATCATCTCTTTGTTAACTGCATAAGTTAATGTTGTAAATATTTTTTTACCGACTTCGGATTTTTTTGTAGTTTTATTTTTTCAAGAACATTTAAAATGTCGCTTCTTTTAAGATTACTAATGGGAATATCTCCTATAATAGGATAGCAATGATTTTCCATTCGCTTAATAGACTCATTGAGAGTGCGTTTTGTTATGTCGTTTTTTTGAAGAAAATACTGTTCAGCAATTTTTCTAAAACTTGTATCACATCCTTCTTTTTTTCTTATACTTTCATTAGTTTTTAGTAAAGTTTTTATCTCATTTTTTTATCTCGAGCTTCTTTAATTGATATTTGCGGAAATTGCCCCAAAGTTATTCTTTTTAATTTTCTTGTTTTTGGATCTTTACAATCAAATACAAAAGACTTTTTGCCGCTAGGATAAACTAATACAAATAAATTATCACTATCGCTAATTAAAAATTTTTTATCTTTTGGACTAATATTTACTATATCTTTCTGTGTAAGCATTTAAAAATAGACTCCTTGTGGTAATTTCTCCTAACTTTTTAGAATAAAAAATAAAAAGTTAGGAGAAAAGTTTCGAAATGAATTTTAACGGAAAAAACTTTAATTTAGGCTTTATATAGCTATAAATGCCTATTTTATCGATATTTTATAAGCATGATATTTATAGTAGTTTATAGTATCGATGGTGCGGTTAGCGAGATTTGAACTCGCACACGCGGAGCGCACCACCCCCTCAAGATGGCGTGTCTACCAATTCCACCATAACCGCATAGAAAAAAGCCCAAAAAAAGGGCTTTAATAAGTTTTATTGTAAAACTATAAAAGGATTTGCATAAAGTGCTATTAGCGCGATAACAAGAGCATAGATAACTTGTGCTTCAATCATCGCTAAAGCGATAAACATAGTTGTCATTAATTTTGGCCCAAGACCAGGGTTTCTAGCTGTTCCTGCAATTGTTGCCGCTGCAGTATTACCCATACCGATAGCACCACCAAGTGCTGCAACACCAAGACCTAAGCCTGCTGCAAGAACTGAAAATGCTTTAATCCATACATTAATAGCTTCTTGCTCTACTGGAGCATTAGTTTCAGCTGCAAAAGCTACTGCTGCACATGCTAATAATAAAAAAAGAACTTTTTTCATTGTCTTAACCTTTCTATAAAAAAAATTTTTCAATTTTTAAATCAGTTCGGCTTGCGTATCCCTACTTAAGACTTAAAAATAAAGCCGAATTATAACCAAAAGTATCTTTATTTTTATTGAAATTTACAAAAATTCACATTTTTGATTTAAATTTGATTGTTTTCAATAAAGCTTAAAAGTTTTTTTGCTTTAATAATATTTTAAAATAATTTTTAAGTTAAGGTTGTAACATTGAGTTCTAAATTTTCAAAAATAGGTTTCATTTTAGCGGTAGCAGGTTCAGCGGTGGGCTTGGGTAATGCTTGGAAATTTCCAACATTAGTAGGTCAAAGTGGTGGATCTGCTTTTATCTTGCTTTATATAATTCTTACTTTAGGTGTAGGTTTTGTGATATTTTTAGCTGAGCTTAGCATAGGAAAAATTAGCGAAAAAGATCCGGTTAATGCCTATGAAAAGTTAGCACCTTCAAATAAAAAAGCTTGGTCTTATGTTGGTTTTACTATGGTGGGGGCGATTTTAATAGTTTCTTTTTATACCTTGGTGATTGGCTGGATAGTTAAATATGTGTTTTTAAGTATCACTGGAAATTTGCCTATGGATCTAGAAGTAAGTAAAGCACAGTTTGGATTTTTTACAAGTGAGGATTTTTTAAGTCAGTTTATTTGTTTTACTTTGGTTTTTTTATGTGTTTTTTATATTGTTTCTAAAGGTGTTAAGAATGGGATTGAAAAGTTAAATGTTTGGATGATGCCTTCATTGTTTATTTTACTTATTTTGATGCTTGTTTATGCTATTAGTAAAGATGGTTTTATGATGGCGGTTAAATTTCTTTTTGTACCTGATTTTTCCAAAATCAACACTTCAAATGTTCTTGAAGCCTTAGGACTTGCTTTTTTTAGTCTTTCTTTGGGCGTTGGAACGATTATTACTTATTCTGCTAGTCTGCCTGATAAAACCAATTTTATTACCAGTACTTTAAATATTATTTTTATCAATCTTTTAGTTGGTTTATTAATGGGTTTGGTTGTTTTTACTTTTATCTTTGAATTTGGCTACAATCCTAATCAGCAAGGACCAGGACTTGTTTTTATTTCCTTAGCTACTTTATTTGAAAAAATTGGGGTGATTGGTTGTATTTTTGGAGCAGCATTTTTTATTTCTTTAATCTTTGCTGGTATTACTTCAGCTGTTTCAATGATAGAGCCTTTTGCTTTTTATCTTATTAATACTTTTGGCATGAGCCGTAAAAAAGCTTTGATTTTAATAGGAATTGTTGTTTATATTTTAGGAATGTTGTGTATTTTATCTTCTTTAAAAAGTACTCAGTTTGGATTTTTTGGAATGAGTTTTTTTGATTTGCTTGATAGTGTTTCAAGCAAGGTTATTATGCCTTTAGGTGGAATTTTGGCAGCTATTTTTGTGGGATTTGTGATGAAAAAAGATGCTTTAAAAATTTTATTTGAACCTTATATGAGCGGTATATTTTTTGAACTTTGGTATGTGTTTTTGAGATTTATTTCCCCTTTGGCTGTTGTTATAGTTATGATAGCCGCTTTTTTAAAGTGAGTTTGAAAAATAATGAGAACATATTTTTCAAAAATCGGTTTTGTATTGGCTGTTGCTGGTGGAGCCGTTGGTTTAGGTAATGCTTGGAAATTTCCAACTTTAAGTGCAGAAAATGGTGGTTTTGTTTTTGTGCTTTTATATTTGTTTTTTACCTTAACTATAGGATTTAGTATTTTTTTGGCTGAAGTGGCTATGGGACGTTTAAGTAAAAGTGATCTTGCAAATGCTTATTCAAATCTTGCTATAAAATATGGCAATAGATGGCGATATGGCGGCGTTTTTATGTTAGGTGGTATTTTTGTCCTCTCTTTTTATCTAGTTATCATGGGATGGGTTTTAAAATATACTGTAGTGAGTCTTTATTATCTTCCTAAAACTTTAGATGAAGCAGCAAGTAATTTTCAGAATTTAATCACTACAAATTTGACAAGTTCTGTTTTTTTCTTCACTTTATCTTTTTTTCTTACTTTATTGATAGTATCTAAAGGTTTAATCAAAGGGATTGAAAAATTAAACGTTGTTATAATGCCTAGCTTATTTTTAATGCTTGTTTTTATGTTGTTTTATTGCATGGGATTTAAGCAAGGTTTTGCAAATGCTTTTTCTTATTTATTTTATCCTGATTTTTCACACTTTAAATTTAGCTCTATTGCCGAAGCCTTAGGGCTTGCATTTTTTACCTTATGCTTGGGAATAGGTTGTATAGTTACATATTCATCAGCCTTGGATAAAAAAACAAATTTTATAAAAAGTTCAGTGTATATTGTTTTGATTAACTTATTGATTTCTTTTATTATGGGACTTATTGTTTTTACTTTTATCTTTGAATTTGGAGCCGATCCACATACTCAAGGAGCGGGGATTGTTTTTGTATCCTTGATGAGTTTGTTTAATCAGCTTGGGATTTTAGGCTATATTTTTGCATTTTGTTTTTTCTTAGCACTTTTTTTTGCTGGTATTACTTCAGCTGTTTCAATGATAGAGCCTTTAACTTTTTATATGATTAATAACTATCAAATTTCTCGTGCTAAAGCTCTATTTTTAATAGGTTTATTTGTTTTTGTTTTTGGAATTTGTTGTATCTTGTCGTTAAATTTAAATTTTTTTTCTATGTTTAGTTTTTTTGGCAAAGATTTTTTTACTTTATTAGATAAATTAACTTCAAATTTTTTACTTCCACTTGGTGCTATAGCATGCTCTATATTTGTAGGTTTTTTTATGAATAAAAAACAAATTTATAAAATTTTTTCTAAATTTATAAGTCGAAAAATTTTCTTAATTTGGTTGTTTTTTATTCGTTTTATATCGCCTATAGCAATAATTTTGGTAATGTGTTATCAAATTTTTGTATAATAATGAAAAAATATTTTTTAAGGAAAAATAATGGCTAAAAAATTCATCGATGTAATGGATACAAGCTTTAGGGATGGTTTTCAGTCTGTTTATGGAGCTAGGGTTTTAATGGATGATTTTTTTCCTGCAGTAGAAGCAGCAAAAGAAGCAGGCATTACACATTTTGAATTTGGCGGTGGTGCTAGATTTCAAAGCTTGTATTTTTATCTTAATGAAGATGCTTTTACCATGATGGATAAATTTAGGGCTATTGTAGGAAAAGATACCAATCTTCAAACTTTAGCAAGAGGGGTCAATACCGTTACTTTAGATACTGGAAGTAGTGAACTTATTGATTTGCATGCAAAACTTTTTGCAAAACACGGTACTACAACGATAAGAAATTTTGATGCCCTTAATGATGTAAATAATTTAAAATTTAGTGGTGAATGTATAGTAAAACATGGGTTAAAGCATGAAATTACTATCACTTTAATGGATTTACCGCCAAATTGTAAAGGTGCCCATGATGTGCCTTTTTATGAAAAAATTTTAAAAGAAATTTTAGCAGCAGAAATTCCTTTTCATAGTATTTGTTTCAAAGATGCAAGTGGGACTTCTAATCCAAATAAAATTTATGAAACCATTAAAATGGCTAGAAAAATTTTACCTCAAGATACACACATTAGACTTCATACGCATGAAACTGCAGGAGTGAGTATAGCCTGCTATCTTGCAGCACTTGAAGCAGGGGTTGATGGTATCGATTTGGCTGCGGCTCCAGTAAGTGGCGGAACCTCTCAGCCTGATATTTTAACCATGATGCATGCTTTAAAAGGCAAAGATTATGATTTAGGCGGACTTGAGGAAGAAAAAATTCTAAAATACGAAGAAGTTTTAAAAGATTGTTTAAAAGAATATTTTTTACCACCTGAAGCTACTATGGTAAATCCACTTATTCCTTTTTCTCCTATGCCAGGAGGAGCTTTAACAGCAAATACACAAATGATGAGAGATAATAATATCTTAGATAAATTTCCACAAGTCATTCATGCTATGAGAGAAGTTGTAGAAAAAGGTGGATTTGGTACTTCGGTTACTCCAGTTTCTCAATTTTATTTTCAACAAGCTTTTAATAATGTGATGTTTGGACCTTGGAAAAAAATAGCAGAAGGTTATGGAAAAATGGTGCTTGGTTATTTTGGAAAAACTCCTGTTACACCCGATGCAAATATTGTTGAACTTGCTTCAAAACAACTTAATTTAGAACCTACTACAGAGCTTGCTATTAATATAGCTGATAAAGATGAGAGTAAAAGTATAGTTTATACCAAAACCTTGCTTGAAAAAGAGAGTATAGAAACGAGTGAAGAAAATATATTTATTGCAGCAGCTTGTAAAGAAAAAGGTATAGCATTTTTAAAAGGAGAGGCAAAGGTAAATGTACGCAAATTAGCTAGTATGCCAAAGCCTATGAGTGTAGATGAAAACAAATTTACCGTAGCTGTAAATGGTAATAAATATCATGTAGAGGTAAGCTATGGTTTTGATAAAGATGTTAATGTTAAAAGTGTAAAAAAAGTAGAAGAAAATAAAAATATTGTTTCTTCAAATTCAACAAGTTCTGTAGATGCTGAAAATGAAGTTTTAGCAGGTATTTCAGGTAATGTCTTTAAAATTTATGTTAACGAAGGTGAAGAAGTAAAATCAGGTCAAGCCATCATGGTTTTAGAAGCAATGAAAATGGAGATTGAGGTTAATGCTCCAAAAGATGGAATTATTTCAGAGCTTTGTATTAAAATAGGCGATACTGTTAACGAAGGCGAAGTATTAGCTATCTATAAGAATTAAAGTGAGGGAAAGATGAAAAAATTTGATAATTTAGGTTTGGATAATATAAAAGAAATTTTTCATAATTTAAGTTATGATGAATTAAATGCTCATGAAAAAGCAAATAATGAAGGTTTAAGTACGGATAATGATACTTTTTGTGTAGATACAGGGATTTTTACAGGTAGAAGTCCTAAAGATAAATATTTTGTAAAACAAGATCCATCTAGTAAGTATATTGCTTGGGGAAAGGTAAATCAGCCCATTACAAAAGAATTATTTGATAAGCTTTTGACCAAAGCAAAACAAGAATTAAGTGGAAAGAAAATTTATGTTCAAGATGCTTTTTGTGGCGCTTCTTTGCAAAGTCGCAAAGCAGTAAGATTTGTTACTGAAATTGCATGGCAAGCGCATTTTGTTAAAAATATGTTTATTCGCCCAAGTCAAGAAGAACTTGAGAATTTTAAAGCAGATTTTATTGTTTATAATGCTTGCAAATGTATCAATGAAGATTACAAACAAGATGGTTTAAATTCAGAGGTTTTTGTAATCTTTAATGTTGAAGAAAATATAGCAGTTATTGGTGGAACTTGGTATGGCGGAGAAATGAAAAAAGGTATTTTTTCTATGATGAATTATTGGTTGCCACTAGAAAATAAACTTTCTATGCATTGTAGTGCAAATGTCGGAGAAAAAGGTGATGTAGCACTTTTCTTTGGACTTAGTGGCACTGGAAAAACTACACTCTCAACCGATCCAAAAAGAAAACTTATAGGTGATGACGAACATGGTTGGGATGATGAAGGTGTATTTAATTTTGAGGGTGGTTGTTACGCAAAAACAATCAATCTCGATCCTGAACATGAGCCTGAAATTTATGGTGCCATTAAAAGAAATGCACTTTTAGAAAATGTAGTTTTAAGAGCCGATAAGAGTGTTGATTATGCTGATGCTTCAAAAACAGAAAATACAAGAGTTTCTTATCCTATAGAGCATATTGAAAATCATGAGCCTAGTCTAAAAGCAGGGCATCCAAAAAATATTATATTTTTAAGTGCAGATGCTTTTGGAATTTTACCTCCAGTAAGTAAACTAAGCAAAGAGCAGGCTATGTATTATTTTTTAAGTGGTTATACAGCAAAAGTAGCTGGAACTGAGCGTGGTATTTTAGAACCTCAAGCAACTTTTTCAGCTTGTTTTGGAGAACCTTTTATGCCTTTGCATCCAACGGTTTATGCGAGATTACTTGGTGAAAAGATTGAAAAGCATGAAGCTAATGTTTATCTTGTTAATACAGGCTGGAGCGGTGGAAGCTACGGTGTGGGTAAAAGAATGAGCATTAAGGCTACTAGGGCTTGCATTAATGCTATTCTAGATGGAAGTATTGCAAAATGCGAATTTGAAAATTTTGAAGTGTTTGATTTAGCTATTCCAAAAGCTTTAGAAGGTGTAGAAAGCACGCTTTTAAATCCTATAAATACTTGGTCAGATAAAAATAATTATATTGCAACAAGAGATAAATTAGCACATATGTTTATACAAAATTTTAAACGTTATGAAGATGTCAAAGAAGGCATTGAATTTAGCAAATTTGGACCAAAAATTTAAGGCATTTAAATGAAAAATGAAATGTGGTCAGGACGCTTTAGTGGTGCAAGTGATGAGCTTTTAAAAGAATTTAATGCAAGTTTAAATGTAGATAAAACTTTGTTCAATGAAGATATACAAGGTTCTATAGCACACGCTACAATGCTTGAAAGTTGTGGTATTTTAAAAAAAGAAGAATTAGATGCTATTATAAAAGGTTTAGAGCAGGTTAGAAGTGAAATAGAGCAAGGCAAATTTATTTTTGATATTAAAGATGAAGATATTCATATGGCTATAGAAAAGCGTTTAAGCGAGCTTATAGGTAGTGAAATTGGTGGAAGACTTCATACTGCAAGAAGTAGAAATGATCAAGTGGCTACTGATTTTAAACTTTTTGTCAAAAAATCTCATATTGAACTTATAAAGCTTTTAAAAGAATTGATTCAAACCATGCTCGAACATGCCAAAGTGCATAAAAAAACTATTATGCCAAGTTTTACACATTTACAACACGCTCAGCCTGTGAGTTTTTCTTTTTATATTTTAGCTTATGCTTTTATGCTAATGCGAGATATTAAGCGTTTGCAAAATAGTCTAGAACTCGCTGATTTTTCGCCACTTGGGTCTTGTGCGTGTGCAGGAACAAGCTATGCCACCAATCGTGAGTTGAACGCTAAAATTTTAGGATTTAAAGATATTATGCCAAATGCTATGGATGGAGTGAGTGATAGAGATTTTGCTCTTGATTTACTTTATGATATAGCAGTTATTTTTACACACACTTCAAGACTTTGCGAGGAAATGATTTTATTTTCAAGTTCGGAATTTTCTTTTATATCCATAAGTGATAGTTTTTCAACAGGAAGTTCTATCATGCCTCAGAAAAAAAATCCCGATGTTTGTGAACTTATACGCGGAAAAACAGGGCGTGTCTATGGAAATCTGATTTCTCTTTTAACTATAATGAAAGCTCTACCTTTAGCTTACAATAAAGATATGCAAGAAGATAAAGAAGGGCTTTTTGATAGTGTAAAAACCGCTAAAGATAGTTTAATCATCTTAAATGCAATGTTAAAAGAAATACGAATTGATAAAGAAAATATGCTTAATGCTTGTAAAAAAGGTCATTTGTTGGCTACCGATTTGGCGGATTATTTGGTGCGTGAAAAAAATATTCCTTTTAGAAAAGCACATTTTATAGTGGGAAATGTTGTTGCACAAGCTGAAGCACAAGGTATTGATATAAGTGAAATTAAAGATCTTTCAAAAATAGATCCTGTATTTGATGAAAAAGCTATGGAACTTTTAAATTTTGAATTTTCTTTAAATTCTAAGCAAAGTGAAGGCTCAAGTTCTATTGCAAGCGTAGAAAAGCAAATTCAAATTTTGGAAGGTTTTATTCAAAATTTATAAATATTGTTTAGGCTATTTTGCCTAAACATTGAATCTAAAATGCATTACATCGCCGTCTAAAACGATATAGTCTTTTCCTTCAAGGCGTAGCTTTCCTGCTTCTTTGGCGCCATTTTCGCCTTTGTATTGGATATAGTCTTCATAGGAAATAACTTCAGCTTTTATAAAGCCTTTTTCAAAGTCATTATGAATCACGCTCGCTGCTTTTGGTGCTTTCCAGCCTTTTTTGATTGTCCAAGAACGCACTTCAACTACACCAGCGGTAAAATAACTGATCAGTCCAAGCTTAGTAAAAGCAGTGCGTATGATTTGATCAAGACCGCTTTCGTTAACTCCTAGAGAACTTAAAAATTCATGGCTTTCTTCATCGCTTAATCCTACTAATTCTTCTTCGATTTTTGCACAAAGCTTGATAACTTCATGATCATTTTTTTTAGCATATTCTTTTAAAGCTTTTACATAATCATTATCTTCACTAATACCATTTTCATCAACATTTGCACCATAAATCACTTCTTTAGCAGAAAGCAGTCTTAATTCTTTGCTTAAGGCTTGATAAATTTCGTTTTCTTTTTCAGGATAAGAACTTGCAGCTAAGCCTTTGTTTAAATGATCAAGTAAAGAATTTGCAAGTTCGAGGCTTTCTTTAGCACCCTTTTGGTTGGCTTTGGTTTCTTTGGTGAGTTTTTCTATTTTTTTACTAAGTTGTTCAATATCTGCTAAAATAAGCTCTGTATTGATAATTTCTACATCACGCAAAGGATTAACTCCACCTTCAACATGGGTGATATTTTCTTCATCAAAACAACGCACTATGTGTAAAATAATCTCAGTTTCGCGTATATTTGAAAGAAATTTATTTCCTAAGCCTTCACCCTTACTTGCACCTTTAACAAGTCCAGCGATATCTACAAATTCTATTAAAGAATGCATAATTCTTTCAGGTTTTACGATTTTAGCAAGTTCATTAAGTCTTAAGTCAGGAACTTCAACCATGGCTTTGTTAGGCTCTATGGTACAAAAAGGATAGTTTGCACTTTGGGCATTTTGTGCTTTAGTTAAAGCATTAAAAGTCGTTGATTTGCCAACATTTGGAAGTCCTACTATACCTACGCTTAAACTCATTTAGCTTTCCTTAAAATTTGAATTAGATAATTAACACACATTCTAACTCCAGCTCCACCTGCACCAAAACTAGAATATCCCCAAGATTTTTCCGTATAAGCAGGTCCTGCTATGTCAAGATGTAACCATTTGTCTTTATATTCTTTACGAATAAATTTATCTAAAAATAACCCCGCGGTAATTGCGCCTCCATAGCGACTAGAGGCAGTGTTGCTAATATCGGCAATATTTGATTTTATAAGTTCTCTTAAGTGGGGGTTAAAGTGTAAGATTGTAGTATATTCTCCACTTTTTTTAGAGCTTAGATAAAAATCATTTTGCAATTCTTCATTGTTTCCCATAATAGCACTTGTAAATTCTCCAAGTCCTACAACACAAGCTCCAGTAAGTGTTGCCATATCGATAAGTAAATCAGGTTTTAAATCTTGTGCAAAAGAAAGACAATCAGCTAAAACCAAGCGTCCTTCTGCATCTGTATTTCTTACTTCTATACTTACGCCTTCGCGACTGATTAACACATCATCAGGCTTATAAGCATTGCCGCCTATCATATTTTCAGTTGCACCTAAAATACAATGCACTTCTAAATCTAAAGCAAGCTCGGCTACGGCTTTTATGATCCCCATTGCTGCTGCTGCACCGCTTTTATCAGCTTTCATTGTAAGCATAAAATCAGCTGGTTTTAAGCTTAATCCACCGCTATCGTAAGTTAAGCCTTTTCCAACAAATACAACACGTTTTTTTGCATTTTTGGCTTTATAGCTTAGATGAATGAGGCGTGGTGGATGTACCGAGGCACGATTGACTGCCAAAAAAGCATTCATTTTTTCTTTGGCCAAAAATTTTTCATCATAAATTTTACAAATAATGTTTTTATTTTCTTTAGCTAAATTTTGCGCATCTTCTGCCATTTTTAAAGGGGTGTAAATTTCAGGAATTTCATTGACTATATTTTTGGTAAAATTTGTAGCATTGGCTAAAATTTCTCCACGCTCTAAACCTATCTTAGCTTCATCTTTATTAAATTTCTTACCATTTAATTCTTCACTTGAAATAATAAATCTTTCTAAAGTTCTTGTTTTTTTCTCGCTTTTATATTTGTCAAATTTATAAGCTCCAAAAAGTACGCCTTCAACTAAAGATGTAAAACTTCTAACTACACAATCTCCTATTATGCTAGGAAGTTTTACGCTTTTTATATTAAGCTTTTCAAGAGTTTTATATGCTGTGCAAAGACTTAATCTTATATCCTCATAAGCAAGGCTTTTAAGCTCTAAATAAAGCTTTTTATTGTTTAAGTCTAGTAATACACCTTCGCCTTTGTAATTATTAAGTTTAAAAAAATCTTTTTCTTTGTTAAAATTTTTTAAATTTTTATCCTGTATAAAAATAAGTTCAAAGTCTGCTTTTATAGCATCTAGTTTTTTATCGTTTAATTCAAATTTCATGATTTTTTCCTTTTATCTTTAAGTATAGCTTTTTCCATTTGTTTAAAACCAAATAATAAAAGGGATAAAAAAGCTATAATAATAATGGCTGCATAATACCAATGTTCTTCAGCCCAAGTCACCATCTTCCAAATTTGTTCTCCAAAATACCAAGCTAAAAGTATAGTGATTGATGCCCAAACCCAAGCACTAAAAAGATTGATAATAGCAAATTTTTTTGCACTATAACGCGTGACTCCTATACTCATAGGTATAATGGTTCTAAAGCCATACATATAGCGTTGTATAAAAATAATAGGCCAACCAAAACGTTGTAAAAGTAAGTGTGCTACTGCAAATTTACGCCTTTGGGTTTTTAATTTTTTTTGTATGTAGCGTTTATTATATCTTCCTATATAGAAATAAATTTGATCGCCTACAAAACCACCAAGTCCTGCTATAAATATAACAAAGCCTAAATTTACATGTCCTTGATGGGCAAAAATACCTGCCAAAATTAAAGCCAACTCCCCTTCTAAAATACACCATAAAAAAATAATAATATATGCTAGATCTTTGTATTGGTAAAGTAAATTTTTTAAAAATTCTTCCATTTGCGCCTTTCTATAGTTTTAAATTTCTAAAACACTATAAACTGAAGTAAGTTTTTCAAGTTTATTTGCTCCATTTAAATCTTTAAGATTCATTAAAAAACAAGCTTCAACGCATTTTGCTCCAGCTTTTTGAATGAGTTCATACGAAGCTATAGCTGTTCCGCCAGTTGCTATTAAATCATCTACAAGTAAAACCTTTGCATTTTGAATATTTTTAAATGCATCTTTATGAAGTTCTACTTTATCGCTGCCATATTCAAGATCATATTCGCAGCTAAAGGTTTCAAAAGGGAGTTTTCCAGGTTTTCTAATAGGCACAAAAGGAAGATTAAGTTTTGCACAAATCATAGATGCAAAGATAAATCCTCTGCTTTCTGTTCCTGCTATGAAGTCTAGATTGTAATCTTTGTAGCGTTCTTTTAAATGTTTAAGTAGAAAATTTAAAGCCTCTTTGTTATTTAGTAGAGTGGTAATATCTCTAAAAATAATTCCTTTTTTTGGAAAATCAGCAATAATTCTAATGCTATCAAGCAGGTATTTTTGTTCTTCTTGTGTTAGTTTTATCATAATAATGCCTCGATTTTTGCTTCTAATTCTTTAATTCTTTGTCTTAGTTTGTCATTTTCTAAACGATATTGAGAATTTCTAGTTCTTAAAGATGTAAGGTCTGCTTTGATTTTATTAAGCTCTTCTGTGAGTATATCTATATTTCCAAGACTTCTTTGAAGTTGGATTTGTAGTTTTCTAATAACAATCTCAGTATCATCAAGATTGTTTTTGATAAAATCTTTTGATGTTTTTTCTTTATTAAGTAGAGTTTTATAGTAAAACAACATTACAATCAGATAGATAGTTGCACAAATTAATATAGTTAAAACAAGCCAGTTTGTAAACATTATATTTTTACCTCAATTTTTTGAATTCTTTGCATATGTCTCCCTTCTTCAAAAGGAGTTTGAATGAATTTTTCTATAATATCTGTAGCTAATTCAATCCCGATTAATCTTCCACCTAATGCCAAAACATTGGCATCATTATGTCTTCTTGCAAGTTCCGCACTTAAGCTTTCATGGCATAATGCGCAGCGAATGTTTTTATGACGATTTGCTGCAATAGAAATTCCAATTCCACTTCCACAAATAAGAATGCCAAAGCTTCGTTTGTCTATTTTTTCGGCAAGTAAATGTGCATAATCAGGATAATCACAGCTTGCGCAAGTGTTTGTTCCTAAATCGTTAAAAATTATATTTTTTTCTTTTAAAAATACGCAAATTTTTTCTTTTAATTCAAAACCAGCATGATCACTAGCAATATAAATTTTTTCCCTAAGCATTGGTTTCCTAATTACTATATAAAATAAGATAAAAATCTAATCTTATCATATTAAATCATAAAAACAGCTTTTCTTTTTTTAAAAATAAGCTTTATTTTTCTTTATATATGTTAGAATTTGCGACAAGAAAAATAAAATTTCAATAAATTAAGGGGAGAAGAAAATGAAGCTCATACTCATAGGATCTTCAACAGGTGGTCCTAATCAGCTTAAATTTCTTTTAAAGGATATTGATATAAAAAATACTTGTGTAGTTATAGCTCAACACATGAGTGTTAGTTTTATTCCATCTTTTGTGAGGCAATTTAATAAGGAGGCTTTTAGTGAAGTGTGCTTATTGAACGATAAAGAGATATTAAGCAATAAAATTTATATTTGCCCTAAAAATACTATTTTATCTGGAAATTTAAATATTGTAGCCTCTTGGCAAGATGTGGTATCAAGTTTTAAGCCAAGTGTAGATTTGCTTTTTCATTCCGCTGTTTCTTTGGCAAAAACAAATAAAATACTTGCTATTATTTTAACGGGTATGGGAGATGATGGCGCAAAAGGTTTATTTGAGCTTTATAAAACAGGGGTTAGATGTTTATGTGAGAATGAGGCAGATAGCGTCGTTTATGGTATGCCAAAAAGAGCAAAAGATATGAATCCACATTTAAAACCTATGAGCTTAAAAGAAATTAAAAAAGAAATTATAAATTTTATTGATCAGGATTAATAAAAGGAAAATTACATGGAAAAAAAAATAACTCCTAGCGAATTAGAACTTAATGAATTTATAAAAATTATCAACGAAATGAGCGGTATTGATTTAACCGATAAAAAAAATATATTAGCTTTAAAGTTGAATAAATTTCTTGAAGGAACTAATACTAAAAATTTTTCCGAATTTTTGGGAAAATTAAAAAGTAATAGACAACTTAAACAAGAAACTTTAGATTTTGTAACCATAGGTGAAACTTATTTTTTAAGAGAATTGGCTCAATTGAAAGAAATAATTTATTATGCCAAAAGCTTAGAAAAGAGAGTAAATATCCTAAGTGCCCCTTGTTCAAGTGGAGAAGAAGTATATTCTTTAGCGTTACTGGCTGCACAGAATTTTATTAAAGATATGTATGTTTTAGGCATTGATATTAATTCAAGCGTGATTGAAAAAGCAAAACTTGGAAAATATCAAGGAAGAACTTTACAGCGATTGAGTGAGAGTGAAAAAAGAAGGTTTTTTTTAGAAAGCGAAGATAAATTTTATACTATTAATAAAAATGAGCTTTGTACCTGTAAATTTGAACTTTGCAATGTTTTTGAAGAAAAATTTTCAAGATTGGGAAAATTTGATATTATAGCTTCTAGAAATATGATTATTTATTTTGATCATGAATCAAAACTAAAACTTATGGAGAGATTTCATAGAATTTTAAATGACAAAGGAAGGCTTTATATTGGCAATGCTGATTTGATTCCAGAGACTATTTATTTTAAAAAGATTTTCTCTCCAAGAGGTGTTTACTATGAAAAAGTATAAATTCTAAAAATTACTAAAAGTTACACTTTGGAAATTTATTGGTAAAAATAAGTTACATTTTGAAGTAGTTTTCTTTATTTAATGATAAAATAATTTTAATTAATTTTATATTTAGTTAGAAATAAAGGAAAAAACTTGATTGAATTAAAAAATGTAAATAAATACTACGGAACTCATCATGTTCTAAAGAATATCAATCTTTCTGTTAAAGAAGGTGAGAAGCTTGTTATTATAGGTCCAAGTGGAAGTGGAAAAAGTACAACTATCCGTTGCATGAATGGGCTTGAAGAAGTTAGTTCAGGCGAGGTAGTAGTTAACAATCTTGTTTTAAATCATAAAAATAAAATTGAAATTTGTCGAAAATATTGTGCAATGGTTTTTCAGCATTTTAATTTATATCCACATATGACGGTTTTGCAAAATTTAACCTTAGCTCCAATGAAACTTCAAAAAAAATCTAAAAAAGAAGCTGAAGAAACAGCTTTTAAGTATTTAAAAGTCGTAGGTTTAGTGGATAAAGCAAATGTTTATCCAGCAACCCTTTCAGGCGGACAACAACAACGCGTTGCTATAGCAAGATCACTTTGTACTAAAAAACCCTATATTTTATTTGATGAACCTACTTCAGCCCTTGATCCAGAAACCATACAAGAGGTTTTAGATGTAATGAAAGAAATTTCACGCCAAAGCAATACTACTATGGTGGTTGTTACACACGAAATGGGTTTTGCAAAAGAAGTAGCAGATAGGATTATTTTTATGGAAGATGGCGCTATTGTGGAAGAAAATATTCCTAGTGAATTTTTCTCAAATCCAAAAACCGAAAGAGCGCGACTCTTTTTAGGGAAAATTCTTAAAAATTAACCAAAATTGAAAGGAGAAAAAATGGTTTTTAGAAAATCTTTATTAAAGTTGGCAGTTTTTGCTCTAGGTGCTTGTGTTGCATTCAGTAATGCTAATGCAGCAGAAGGTAAACTTGAGTCTATTAAATCTAAAGGACAATTAATAGTTGGTGTTAAAAATGATGTTCCACATTATGCTTTACTTGATCAAGCAACAGGTGAAATTAAAGGTTTTGAAGTAGATGTTGCCAAATTGCTAGCTAAAAGTATATTAGGTGATGATAAAAAAATAAAACTAGTCGCAGTTAATGCTAAAACAAGAGGCCCTTTGCTTGATAATGGTAGTGTAGATGCAGTGATAGCAACTTTTACTATTACTCCAGAGAGAAAAAGAATTTATAATTTCTCAGAGCCTTATTATCAAGATGCTATAGGGCTTTTAGTTTTAAAAGAAAAAAAATATAAATCTTTAGCTGATATGAAAGGTGCAAATATTGGAGTAGCTCAAGCTGCAACTACAAAAAAAGCTATAGGTGAAGCTGCTAAAAAAATTGGTGTCGATGTTAAATTTAGTGAATTTCCTGATTATCCAAGTATAAAAGCTGCTTTAGATGCTAAAAGAGTTGATGCGTTTTCTGTAGACAAATCAATATTGTTAGGTTATGTGGATGATAAAAGTGAAATTTTACCAGATAGTTTTGAACCACAAAGTTATGGTATTGTAACCAAAAAAGATGATCCAGCTTTTGCAAAATATGTTGATGATTTTGTAAAAGAACATAAAAGTGAAATTGATGTTTTAGCGAAAAAATGGGGTTTATAATATGAATGAAAGTGTAGGTTTTGTTGAACATTTAAGACAAATTCTTACTTCTTGGGGTTTATATGATGAAAATAGTATAAGCCCTTTTGCGGTATGGAAATTTTTAGATGCTTTGGATAATAAAGATGCTTTTATTAATGGTTTTATTTATACTTTAGAAGTAAGCATTCTTGCTTTGCTTATAGCTACAATTTTTGGAACTATAGGCGGAGTTATGGCTACAAGTAGATTTAAAATTATCAGAGCCTACACTAGAATTTACGTAGAGCTTTTTCAAAATGTTCCTTTGGTAATACAAATTTTCTTTTTGTTTTATGCCTTGCCTGTTTTAGGTATAAGGCTTGATATATTTACTATTGGTGTATTGGGTGTTGGGGCTTATCACGGAGCTTATGTAAGCGAGGTGGTTAGAAGTGGAATTTTGGCTGTACCAAGAGGTCAGTTTGAAGCTTCTGCGTCTCAAGGGTTTACTTATATTCAACAAATGCGTTATATTATAGTACCTCAAACCATTAGAATTATTTTACCACCGATGACCAATCAAATGGTAAATTTAATCAAAAATACCTCTGTATTGCTTATTGTAGGTGGAGCTGAGTTAATGCATTCTGCTGATAGCTATGCAGCTGATTATGGAAATTATGCGCCAGCTTATATATTTGCAGCGGTTTTATATTTTATAATTTGTTATCCTTTGGCTTATTTTGCAAAAGCTTATGAAAATAAATTAAAAAAAGCACATTTAACGAGATAAAGGGTTGTTAATGGAAAATGTTTTTAATGCACAAAATATTGAATTTTTAATGCAAGGTTTATTTCTGACATTAAAAATAGCCTTAGCAACTTGTATTATTTCGATTATTTTTGGAACTTTTTTAGCTATAACTAAAAATTATGGGGATAGATTAAGTAAATTTTTAGCAGCTTGCTATATAGATATTTTTAGAAATACTCCTTTATTATTATGGATGCTTGCAGCTTGTTTTGTTCTACCTGTATTTTTTGGACAATTTCCTCAAGCTTTTTGGGGTACTATAGGATTTTCACTTTATACGAGTTCGGTTATGGCTGAAATTATTAGAGGTGGATTAAATTCTATACCAAAAGGTCAGTTTGAAGCAGCTTATTCTCAAGGTTTTGGTAAATTTTTTACTCTTTTTTATATTATTTTACCACAAACTTTTAGAAAAATAATACCTGCTTTATTATCTCAAATTGTAACCACTGTAAAGGATACAGCTTATTTAGCGGGTTTAGGTATAGCTGAACTTACTTATAATTCAAAAACTATATTGGCAAAACTAAGAAGTTTTGAAGAAATTTTAGCGATGATAGGTGTTGTTGCGGGAATTTATTTTATAATATGTTTTTCACTTTCTATGTTAGTAAGATATTATGCTAAAAAGACAGCTTACATTTCTTAAAAAAGCTTATATTTTTATATAAGCTTTTTAAATTTACAGCAGTTTTTAACATTTTTTTTATTAAAATCTTTTGTATTAATTCATAATTTTATTGATTAAGGTTTTTTATGCGAGGTTATAAAATTTTTTCAGGCTCAGCTAATGTGGAATTTGCAAGACAAGTTTCTAAATATCTTTCCCTGCCTTTAAGTGATGCTGGAGTAAAACGATTTAGTGATGGAGAGATTAGTGTTCAAATTGATGAGAGCGTACGCGGAAAGGATGTTTTTATTATTCAAAGTACTTGCGCTCCTACAAACGATAATTTAATGGAACTTTTAATTCTTACAGATGCTTTGCGTCGCTCAAGTGCAAATTCGATTACGGCTATTATCCCATATTTTGGCTATGCGAGACAAGATAGAAAAGCAAATCCTAGGGTGCCAATTACTGCTAAACTTGTGGCTAATTTGATTCAGGCAGCTGGGATTGATCGCGTAGCTACGATAGATTTGCATGCAGGGCAAATTCAGGGTTTTTTTGATATTCCAGTAGATAATCTTTATGGAAGTATAGTTTTTAATGATTATATTAAAGCCAAACATTTTAAAAATGCTATTATAGGAAGTCCAGATATAGGCGGTGTTGCAAGAGCTAGGAGTGTTGCAAAGCATTTAGGACTTGATATAGTTATAGTTGATAAGCGTCGCGAAAAAGCCAATGAAAGTGAAGTAATGAACATCATTGGAGATGTAAAAGATAAAGAAGTTATCCTAGTAGATGATATTATTGATACTGCTGGCACTATAGTTAAAGCTGCAGAAGCTTTAAAAGAAAAAGGTGCAAAATCTGTTATGGCTTGCTGTACTCATGCAGTTTTAAGTGGAAAAGCCTATGAGAGAATAGCAAGTGGAGCTTTAGATGAGCTTGTAGTAACAGATACCATACCTTTAAAAGAGCAATTACCAAATATTAAAGTATTAAGTGTTACATCTGTTTTTGCTGAAGTAATACGTCGTGTTTATCATAACGAAAGTGTAAATTCTCTCTTTATTTAGATTAAAAAAGCTTAAAGATTGTTTTTAAGCTTTTCATTTTTATGCTACTTAAAGAAACAAAAAACATATATTTTTTAAAAATGTGAAAAAACTAAACATCTTTCTATACAATTTAATCTATAAATCTGTTATTCTTTGAAAATATTTTATTTTCTTAGGAGAAATTATGACACAGTTAAGTACTAAAATTTTATGGTTGCTTGTTGCAACTTTAGGCGCTATTTGTTTTGGTTATTTAGCTTTACAAAATGGCGAAAGTGTATCAGCGATTTATTTGGTGGTTGCTGCTGTATGTATTTATATGATAGGATATAGATTTTATGGGCATTTTGTAGCTTATAAGGTTTTAGAACTTGATAAAAATCGCGCAACACCAGCACTTGTAGAAAATGATGGGCGTGATTTTGTGCCTACAAATAAGGCTGTATTATTTGGACATCATTTTGCTGCTATTGCAGGAGCAGGTCCATTAGTAGGACCTATCTTGGCTGCTCAAATGGGATATTTGCCTTCTATGCTTTGGATTTTAGTAGGAGGAGTTTTAGCGGGTGCTGTGCATGATTTTGTTGTTCTTTTTATATCTACTCGTAGAAAAGGTAGAAGTCTTGGCGAGATGATTAAGGATGAGATGGGTAAATTTACAGGTGGAGTTGCTATGGTGGCGATTTTTGGCATTATGCTTATTATTATTGCCATTTTAGCTATGGTGGTTGTAAAAGCTTTAGCAGAATCTCCATGGGGTTTATTTACTATCGCAATGACTATTCCTATAGCAATATTTATGGGAATTTATATGCGTTTTATCCGTCCAGGTAGAGTAGGGGAGGCTTCTATAATAGGTTTTGTGCTTTTAATTTTGGCTATTCATTATGGTAGCGTTATAGCTGCTGATCCTTATTGGGCTAAAATATTTACTTTAGAAGCTCCAACTTTGGCAATTGTTATGATGGCTTATGGTTTTATTGCTTCTGTTTTACCTGTGTGGTTTTTACTTGCTCCAAGAGATTATCTTTCAACTTTTTTGAAAATCGGTGTTATTGTGGTAATGGCTGTAGCTATTGTTTTGGTTGCTCCTGATTTGCAAATGCCAAAAGCAAATACTCAGTATTTTGATGGAACAGGTCCAGTATTTGCAGGTGGAGTATTTCCATTTTTATTTATTACCATTGCTTGTGGTGCGATCAGTGGTTTTCATGCTTTGATTTCTAGTGGAACTACTCCTAAAATGCTTGAAAACGAAACTCATGCCTTAGCTGTTGGATATGGCTCTATGCTTGCTGAAAGTGCTGTGGCGATTATGGCTTTAATTTGTGCTTGTATTTTACATCCAGGTCTTTATTTTGCTATAAATTCAAGCTCTGCTTTGATAGGAACAGATGTTGTAAGTGTAGCACAAACCATTTCAAGTTGGGGATTTAGCATTACTCCTGAAGAAATTACTACTTTGACTACAAATATAGGAGAGCATACTATACTTTCAAGAACAGGTGGAGCTCCAACTTTTGCTATAGGTGTAGCTTTGATCTTGCATGAACTTTTTGGCGGCGTGGATTTGATGGCTTTTTGGTATCATTTTGCTATATTGTTTGAAGCTTTATTTATTTTAACAGCGGTGGATGCTGGGACAAGGGCTTGTCGTTTTATGGTGCAAGATATATTGGGTAATGTTTATAAACCTTTAGGAGATATTCATAATTATCCAGCTGGACTTTTGGCTACGGCTTTAAGTGTTGCAGGTTGGGGATATTTTCTTTATCAAGGTGCCATTGATCCTAAGGGAGGAATTTATACGCTTTGGCCTCTTTTTGGCGTGAGTAATCAAATGCTTGCGGGTATGGCTTTGCTTCTTGCTACAACTATACTTGTAAAAATGGGCAAGGCAAGATATACTTGGGTTACTTTAGTACCTGCGGTATTTGTCTTAGTGGCAACTCTGTATGGAGGAATTCAAAAAATTATGCCTTATGAAGAAGGCAATAAAGTAGCAAATGCGGTAAGTCATGTAGCCGCCGTTAGCATACAAAGTCAAAAAATTAAAGATTTAGAATTTAAATTAAATAATACTAAAGATGAAAAAGAAATTTCTACAATTAAAAAAGAAATTTCAATAGCCACTCAAAGTAAAGTTGGAAATTTACTTAATGCAATTCTTTGTGTGTTCTTTATGATAGCTACCTTGCTTGTTATAATTTCTTGTATAGGAATTTGCTTAGGTAAAATTAAAATTCCTCTTAAAGAAACTAAGTATATTAAGATTGATGAATTTCAAAAAATTTAAGTATTATTATGAAAAAGCCGAAAGGTTTTTTCATCCCTTGGTGGGACTTTCTAGTTATGATAAGTATTTAGAACACATGAAACAAAAACATCCAGGAAAAATTCCAAAAACCAGAGGGGAATTTTTCAAAGAATGTCTAGATAAAAAATATAATAGTGGCGGTTTAAATAAATGCTGATAAGCTTAAAGGATAAAGTTTTATCATACAAAATAAGCTTTAAGCATTTAAAAAGCCATGAATTCTTTTAAGTTCTTCAGTAATAGGCTTTTTCTTTCCATCTCTTGTAACACTTACGTAAGTTACTAAAGCCGAAGTTACATTAATGCAAGAAGTACAACCTTGAGAATCCACTCTTTGAGCTGTGACTTCTACTTCAACGCTGATTGAAGTGTTGCCCACATTTACAACTTTAGAGTAACAAGAAATTATATCACCTATAAAAACAGGTTCTTTAAAAACTACTTTATCCATAGAGATGGTTACAACGCGTTCAGGAGAAAGTTCTCTTGCTGCGATAGCTCCTGCTAAATCGATTTGTGAAAGTATCCATCCGCCAAAAATATTTCCTGCTGGATTTGTGTCACTTGGCATAGCTACAATTTTTAATTTTGGTTCTCCCATATCTCTCATTTTTACTCCTTATTTTAAAAAATGAATTATAATTAAAAAAGTTAAAAAGGAGAATAAAAGTATGAATAATTTTAAAGAAATAGCTAAATTGGTTAGAAAATACAAAGAAAGAAATAATGCGTTATATGAGTTTTTAGACAAAGAAGATGTGAGCGAGTATTTTAGATCTTTGATTTCTTTAAGTGAGTTAAAACAAGATAAAACAACTATGCTAGCCATACTTAGGCGTTTGATTGATTTAAAAGAAGAAAATTTAGTTCAAGAGTGGAAAAAAAACAACTTTAAGGAAGATAAGATTATAGAGTTAAAACATAAGTTCTATGAAGAGGTTAGAAAGTTTTATGAAAAAGAACATCAAAATTTAATTAATGAAATAAAAGAGAAAAAACTTTTAAATAATTTTTATCAGTCTTTAATACAAGGAGTGCATAATATAGGTTTAATTATGAATATTTTTGAAATTTCTTGGACTAAAGAAATTATAGAAAAAAATAATAAAATTTTATCTACTCAATTCCCAAATTTAGATGATGCAATGGAATTTTTACGTAAAAATCATTTATATCAAAAAACTCCAGAAGGAGAAATTTGTGAGCGAAGCTATGGTGTTTTAGTTAGAATAGGAAATTTATGGAAATTTGTTCCTTATGCGAGATTTTTCGAGAATGAAATTTTAAAATTAGAATTTGCTTTTGAAAATATGATTGATCAGCTTAAAATATTTGCTAGCAGCGAAGAGGAAAAAGCTTATATAGAATATTTTGAAAAATTAAAATTAGCGTTTTGTGAAAAAGATGAAGATAGGGTTATAAAAGCTTGGCAAGAAGCTGAATTTGCTTGGATGAAAGTAAAATCACCTTTACAAGTGGGACATCCTTTAGAATATTATGAAGATAATTATACTCATGCGGTGGCATTAGAATGGGATATAAGAATAGAAGATGAGAATGATTTTGATGTTTTGAAATTTGGTAGTGAAATTAAGGAAAGTTTTGAACATGTTTATAAAAATATAGGACTTGAAGATTGTGAATTAGAAAAAGAAGTTTTATCTAATATAGAAAAAACTCAACTTTATATTTGCACTCCGATGATATTTTATGGTGCTGAACTTAAAGGTTTGTTTTCAGCTCAAGTCGTTCCAAATGATGAGTTTGTAAGTTCTAAGGCGGGTAAAAAAATATTTGCCTTTATAAATTTTGTATATGAAAATGCCAAAACAAAGCCTTTTATGAAAATTTCTAGCGAGGTTTTTGATAAAGAATTTTTGGATTTTGGAAGAAATATTTTATTTTATCAGGAAAAAATTTGGAAAAGGGTTTATGAAGTATCGACCATAGGCCATGAATTTGGTCATATATTTTTTATTGCTAATGATACTGAAAAAACAATGAATCAGAGTGGTTTTTTTAAAAATATAGAAGAATATAAAGCTACTACAGGTGGACTTATAAATTTCTTTTATCACGAACAAGATGACTTGATAATGCCTGTTTTTCATGAACTTATAAAAAGAGCTATTGGACTTATTTCTTGGCAAAGAGTTGATGAAGTTAGACCTTATTATACAGAAGGACTTATTCATCTTAGTTTGCTTTTTGAAAGTGAAGTATTGATTTTTGAAAATAATAATTTGAAGATAAATTTTGATTTAGGACATTATGAAAAATTTAAAGAACTAACTTTAAAAAATTATCATGAATTGGCAAAACACTATGCTTTAAGACTTGATGCAAAAGAGTTTTTAAGTAGATTTTGTGAAATTGAAGATAATATTTTTCTTCCTATTATGCCTAAGTGTAAAGAATTTGTTAAATTTTATTATGATTTATACGAGAAAATTGGTAATGAAATTGATAATAGCGGAGAATTTGAAAGATATAAGAAAAAATAATAAAGTTTTTTGAAAAAAACTTAAAAAAAGCTGTTTTTTACTTGATATTGTTTTTTAAATATGCTAAAATTAGGCGTTTCAATTAAAACAAAGGAGCTTTTATGACTAAAGCAGATTTCATTTCATTAGTTGCTCAAACAGCTGGGCTAACAAAAAAAGACGCTACTACTGCTACTGATGCAGTTATTTCTACTATTACTGATGTTTTAGCTAAAGGTGATAGCATCAGTTTTATTGGTTTTGGTACTTTTTCAACTCAAGAAAGAGCTGCTAGAGAAGCTAGAGTACCAAGCACAGGAAAAACAATTAAAGTTCCTGCTACAAGAGTTGCAAAATTTAAGGTAGGTAAAAACCTTAAAGAAGCTGTTGCAAAAGCAAGCAACAAAAAGAAAAAATAAAACTTCGGCTAGATAAATTCTAGCCTTCTTTCTTGATTGATTCGGATATTTTGCATCTTTTATTTACTTTATTTTTTTAAACTTTTATAAAACTATCATTATTAAATAAAAAAGGATATTAAAATTATGAAAGTACATGAAAAAGTAAGTGAGCTTATAGGAAATACTCCCATTATACATTTGAAAAAATTTGGTATCAATGTTTTTGCTAAATGCGAATTTTTAAATCCTAGTCATTCTATAAAAGATAGAGCAGCTTTTGAAATGATTAAAGATGCTTTAGATAGTAAAAAAATTAATCAAGATACTACAATAGTTGAAGCAACTAGTGGGAATACTGGAATTTCTTTGGCTATGATTTGTGCAGATTTGGGACTTAAATTTATTGCTGTAATGCCTGAATCTATGAGTTTAGAAAGAAGAAAAATGATAACACTCTTTGGCGCTAGGTTAGAATTAACTCCTGCAAATTTAGGAATGAAAGGAGCGGTTGATAAAGCAAATGAAATATTGTTAAATACTCCAAATTCTTTTATGATTTCTCAATTTGAAAATATTTCAAATAAAAATGCGCATCGTAAGAATACGGCTTTAGAAATTTTAAGAGATTTGGATAATAAACTTGATATTTTTGTAGCTGGTTTTGGAACTGGCGGTACTATTAGTGGAGTTGGGGAAATACTAAAAGAAAAATTAGAAAAAGTGCATATTGTTGGAGTCGAGCCTCTAAATTCTCCATTGCTTAGCAAAGGTGAAGCGGGAAGCCATAAAATACAAGGAATAGGGGCGAATTTTATACCTGCTATTTTAAATAAAGAAGTTATAGATGAAGTGATCACGGTAAGTAATGAAGATGCTATAAATACAGCCAAAGAACTTGCCAAAAGTGGTTTAATGGTAGGTATATCAAGTGGAGCAAATGTATTTGCCGCAAGTATGCTAGCAAAGAAATTTCCAGATAAAAGAATTTTAACTATGCTAAACGATACGGCTGAAAGATACCTCTCAACTGATCTTTTTGCTTAAGTATGATTATTGAGAATTTAGAAAAATTCTAAGTTCTCTTAAAATTTCTTGTGGATTTAAATCGCTAATTTCTTTATAAAAATGACCTTTTTCATCAATAAGATAAAGCATATTGCTATGTGCTATAGAATAACCCATAAAAGAATCATTTAGATCTATTTTTTGATATTGAATATTATATTGTTTTGTTATTTTTTGAAGAGTTTTTTCATCTTTTGCAATTAAAGCATCTGCTTTTGGGTAAAAGTATCGTAACCATTCGTTTGTATTACTTAAGTTATTATCTCTATTTAGATCTAAAGAAATAAAAAGAAGGTGAGCCTTAGGATTATTGATTTGCTTTAAGGCTTTGCCTACTAAACTAAGAGTTGCCGGACAAACATCAGGGCAATAAGTGTATCCAAAATAGATAATAAGCTTATCTCCTTTAAAATCTTTTAGGGTGGCTTCCTCTTTTAAATCTGATTTCAAGATAAAATCATAAGAATTTTGATGATTTTTAATAAAAAATATTACACCTAAAATAATGGCAACTATAACTATAAATAAAATAATATTTTTTTTCATTTTTTTAGCTCAAAATCAAAATAAAACCCTATGGGTTTATTATTATCCATAAATTCTACCCTAAAACGCATAGTATCTAAAACACAAGTAGCAAGAACTATTTTGCTTTCATAGTCTGTTGAATTTAATCGATGTATTTTAGGCTTAATTTCACCCATATACATATTTAATCCATAAATTTTAATTCCTAAGTTGTTATAATTTCCTAGATTTACAATCTTTAGATTTGTAACATCTAAAGATTGTAAGGGTTTAGGATTTAGGGAAATTAAGACTTCTTTATTATTAAAACTATATGTGCAGTCTTTAACATTAAGATCGCAAGTCAATGGGGTGGAAAAATCAGCTTTTGTTATTTTTTGAGAATCTTTTATTATATAAAAATCAAAAATAATATATAAAGTAGCAATAACAAAAGCAAAAGCTAGGATAAAAATAATTTTTCTCATTAATTAGAATTCTTTAGAATCAATATTTTTTAACTCTATGGTTTTGTGATTATTAAATTTTAAATCTAAATTTACCTTCATATCTTTAATAATAGGTTTTTTTAGTTTTAAAAGCATTATATGGTAACCTCCTGATTTAAGCTCTGTGCTTGAATGAGCTTTTATAATAATTTCAGGAATTTTTTGCATCATCATTTTTCCATCTTTGTGTATATGTGTATGCAGTTCACTTGCTTCACTGATATCGCTTTTGACGCCTATTAAAGCAATATCTTTATCAGTATTATTAAAAATGGTAAGAAAAATAGCACTATTTTTCGCATGAGGTGGAGTTTGTTTTACAAAAGCATTTTTTACCTCTATATCATTAACAGCCCAAAGATTTACAGCAAAAAGAGCGCCTAAGAGAAGAATTTTTTTCATATTTGCATCCTTATTTTTATAATATTAAATATTTGTTCATTATATCAAAAAATATTTTTATTTGAATATAAATTTTTTAAAATCTTTCAATGTGTATTACCTGTTTGAAAATTTTTTGCATAGTAACATCACAATCAAAGAAAAAACCAGCTGGATAAAAATTCAACCCTAAATCTAGAATCATTGGTAATACTTCTATCTATAAAATTTATAAGAATATCACCATTAACTATATAAATTTTTTAGGAATGATATCGCCTATATTAGGAATTTAAACTATAAATTTTAATCTTTAAATTAGAATAATGAGGAGAATTTTTAATTTTTATAGTAGTTTTATTGAAAATTTTTATAGGTTTTGGGTAGGCTGAAACTTCAATATTTTTTTATTAAAAGAAAAAACACAATCTTGTAAATTTAAGTCACAAGCTAGATCTTGGCATGTATTTAAGCTAAATATACTTTCTTTTTATCATATAATGCATAAAAAGCTAAAAACAAAATGCCTAAAAAGATATTTCTATAAAAATTTCTTACCACTATAGACAACCTTTTAAAACAAGCCTTTATGATTTATAAAAATTATATCATAAATAAGGTCGCATTATTAATATAATTAATATTTTTTAAGAAAAAAAATATTATAATCACAAACATTTTTGACTTAAAAAATTTTGAAATACCTAAGGAAAAACATTGTTAAAACGACTTACTTTATTAATTACACTTTCTTCATTGATGTTGCATGCCTCAGATCTTGTTAAAATTTATCTTAATCAAGGGTTAGATGCTGTTGGCGTAGCGATTGAAAAAGAATTAACTCAAAAGGATTTTTGGTTAAGTGAAATAGGAGATAAAAATATTTCACTCGGATATTATGATGATAATGTTGCTATCGTGCTTGCAAATAAAACAGATAAAATTCTCCGTGTTTATTCTTACGAGGATGGAAAAATAAGAAAAGATTTTGAACAAAAAGAAATAATAACTGGATTAATGGGCGATAAAAAAATAGAAGGAGATTTGAAAACGCCAGTAGGTTTTTATGAGCTAGGTCGTAAGTTTAATCCAGGTGATCCTTATTATGGTCCCTTTGCTTTTGCTACAACTTATCCAAATTTACTTGATAAAGTACAAGGAAAAACAGGTGGTGGTATTTGGATCCATGGCTATCCTTTAGATGGTTCTAGACTTGATGAATTTAAAACAAGAGGGTGTATTGCTTTATTTAATAACAATTTGGAGAAATTTGCACAAGTTGTGCAAGACAAAAAAGTTTTTGTTATGACAGAAGAAAAAGAAAAAATTAGAGCTAAAAAGGATCAAATAGCTAGTTTATTGGCTGATCTTTTTACATGGAAACTAGCTTGGACAAATAGTGATACTAATACCTATTTAAGTTTTTATGATGAGCAAGAATTTAAACGTTTTGATAAAATGAAATTTGAACAGTTTGCTTCCATGAAAAAATCTATTTTTTCTCGTAAAGAAGATAAAAAGATTAAATTTTCAGATATTAATATCAGCCCTTATCCGAATTTAGAAAATGAAACTATGTATAGAATTTCATTTTATGAGGATTATTACACTAAAAACTATCAGTTTAGAGGCGATAAAATTTTATACGTTAAGATAGATAGTAAAGGTAAAATGAAAATTTTAGCAGAGCAATAAATGTCTTTAATAAAAATTGATCAAAAAGCTTATGAATATAATTTAAGACATATTGCTAAAAAAATAGGGAGTTTTCAAAGATTAATTTGCGTTTTTAAAGATAATGCATATGGACATGGAGCTAAGCTTTTAGCTCCATTAGCCAAAAATTTAGGAGTTTCTTTTGTTGCTGTTAAGAGTGAAGAAGAAGCTCAAGAAATCGAAGAATTTTTTGAGAATATATTAATACTATCACATCGTCCTCATGGTAATGAAAATTCTCGATTTATTTATGCTTTAAATGATATTTCCCAAGTAAAAAAATACAAGCAAGATATAAAAATACATCTAAAAATAGATACAGGCATGCATCGCAACGGAATTTGTGTAGAAAATTTAGAGCATGCTATAAATCTTATTCGAAGTAGTGATTTAAAACTTACTGGAATGTTTACACATTTTGCTAGTGCAGATGAAATGGATGGAAGTTTTTTTGTTCAAAAAGAAAATTTTCAAAAAGCTAAAAAGATAGTAAAAAAATATTTTTCAAATTTATTATTTCATTCGCATAATTCTGCAGCATTATTTAGAGGGAAAATTCCTGAAGATGAATATTGTAGAGTTGGGCTTGTTCAATTTGGATACGGGGAATCAAATTTAAAAAGAGTTTTAAGTTTGTATGCTCATAGATTAAGTCAAAGGATTTTACAAAAAGGACAGAGTATAGGATATGGAGGCATTTTTACTGCTGCAAAGGATATGGAAGTAGCAACTTATGATTTGGGTTATGCTGATGGTCTTTTCCGTTACAATGGAAAAGGGGAGTTAGTGCTTGGAAATGGAAAAGTAATACTTGGAAAGATGTCAATGGATAGTTTTTCTTGTGAAAATTCTGGCGAGGAAATTTGCGTGTTTAAAGATGCTGATATTTGGGCTGATTTTTTTCATACTATTAACTATGAAATTTTAGTAAAATTAAACCCTAACATTCAAAGAGTTTTAGTATAAATATGTTTAATATAGTTTTAGTTCACCCTAGAATACCGCAAAATACAGGTAGTATAGGTAGAATGTGCTTTAATGCTGGTTTTAAACTTCATATTGTTAAACCAACTGTTTTTGATGTTTCTCAAAAAGCTGTTAGAAGAGCAGGGCTTGATTACTGGGATAAATTAGAGCCTATTATTTGGGAGAATCTTGAAGAATTTTTAAATGAAAATATTATTTATAAAAATCGCTTTTTTTTCGCAACAACTAAGAGTCAAAAAGCTTATTTTGATGCAGAATTTCAAAAAAATGATTTCTTATTCTTTGGAAGTGAGAGTTATGGCTTACCTATGGAATTAATGCAAATAAATTGGGAAAATGCTATAACTATACCTATGAAATCTTATGGAAGAAGTTTAAATTTAGCTACAAGCGTTGGTATAATTTCTTATGAAGCTTTAAGACAAAATTTTAGCAATTTTGTTTCTTAAAAGTTTCAAATTTACACAATAACTTAAAACAAATAAAATCATAAAGTCCTTTTTATAAAAATTATGTTAAAGTAAAATTTAGATTATTTTTTGAGGAGTTTGGATGAATTTAGATATTATGCTAGATTTTGCCAATAAAGCGTCTGATATTATAGCTAATAAGATTGTCCCAAATACAGACATTATTATGGTAGTTTTACTTATTGTTTGTGGGCTTTATTATAGTTTTTTAACTCGCTTTGTTCAGTTTCGTATGTTGAGTTCTGTATTTAAAATTCTTACAGAAAAAAACAAAGGACACACTAAAGAACATATTTCACCTTTTCAGGCATTGATGATCTCAACTGCTTCTAGAGTTGGTATAGGAAATATCGCTGGAATTTCTTTGGCATTGGCTACAGGTGGCGCTGGTGCTTTATTTTGGATGTGGGTTATGGCATTTTTTGGTGGTGCCTCAGCATTTGCTGAAAGTACCTTAGCTCAAGTTTACAAATCAAAAGATGATACAGGTGGTTTTAAAGGTGGTCCAGCTTATTATATAAAAAAAGCCTTAGGCTCATATTTTTTTGGAGCTTTTTTTGCTTTTATTCTTATTATTACTTATGCTTATGGATTTAACGGACTTCAAAGTCAAACAATGACTTCGTCTTTTAAAGTTTATTATGATATGTTTAATCCAAATGCTGCTGTAGATTTTGCATCAAGTTCTTGGCCAATGATTATTGGTATTGTTTTAACTATTTTTGGTGCATGGATGTTTTTTTCTCACCATACTAAAATAGGTAAAATTAGTTCTTTAATTGTTCCTTTTATGGCTTTAGCTTATGTTTTACTTGCCGTGATTGCTGTTTTAATGAATTTTGATAAAATTCCTTCTGTGGTTCATATGATTTTACAAAGTGCTTTTGATTTTAAAGCGATTTTTGGTGGTTTTGCTGGTTCTGCTTTAGTTATAGGGATTAAAAGAGGACTTTTTTCAAATGAAGCGGGTATGGGCTCAGCACCTAATGCAGCTGCAGCAGCTTTGACAAGTCATCCAGCCAAACAAGGTGTTATACAAGCCTTTTCGGTTCTAATTGATGTTGTTGTTTGTACAAGTTCTGGATTTTTAGTTCTTTTTTCTATGGCATATTTAGGGCTTGGAGAAAGTAAAATTGATGGTGGAATGCCTTTAGTTCAAGAAGCTATGCGTGAGTATTATGGTAGCTTTGGAATCCATTTTATTACTATAGCTATTGTTCTTTTTGCAATAACTTCTTTAATAGGAAATTATTATTATGCTCAAGCTAATGTTAAGTATTTAACAAATTCCAAATTTGCAATGAATTTGTTTAGAATTACAGCTGTGGCTATGATTTTTATAGGTTCTCAAATGAATTTAAAACTTGCTTGGAATTTGGCTGATTTGACTATGGCCTTCATGGCAACGACAAATATTATATCTTTATTGCTTTTAGGTGGTATAGTAAATAAAGTTTTAAAAGATTTTAATACACAACAAAAATCTGGTATAGATCCTAAATTTAACGCTAGCAAACTTGGAATTAAAAACGCTGAATGTTGGGATTAAAATTCATAAGCCTTAGTGGCTTATGAATTAATGATTTAAAACTTTGTTTAAAAATTCTCTCAATCTTTCATTGTTAGGATTTTCAAATACTTCTTTAGGGCTTGAATCAACAGCAATTTTTCCTTTATCCATAAAAAATATACGATTGGCAACATTTCTAGCAAAACCCATTTCATGGGTTACCACAAGCATAGTTAAACCTTCTTTTGCAACATCTTTCATAATGCTTAGAACCTCACCTATCATTTCAGGATCTAGAGCTGAAGTAGGTTCATCAAATAAAATAACATCAGGATTCATCATCAAGCTTCTAGCAATAGCTATGCGTTGTTTTTGTCCACCAGAGAGCTTATGGGGCATTATATTTTCTTTGTCTGCTAAACCCACCTTAGCAAGAAGTATTTTTGCTTTTTTTATGGCTTCTTCTTGACTTAAAATTCCTGTTTTAATGGGCGTTAAACATAAATTTTCCATAACATTTTTATTAGCAAAAAGATTAAAATGCTGAAATACCATGCTAACTTTTTGCCTGATCTTATTAATATCAATTTCTTTATCAAGTATGTTTTGCTTATTGATTAAAATTTCCCCACTATCAGCTACTTCTAAGCGATTGATGCAGCGTAAAAATGTACTTTTTCCGCCTCCACTTGGACCTATGATAGCTATTACATCGCCTTTTGAGATTGTAGTGTTAATATTTTTTAAAACTTCTAATTCTCCATATTTTTTTTGTAAATTTTTAACTTCAATCATTTTTATTCATCCTAAGTTCAAGTTTTTTTGCAAAATAACTAAAAATTTTTACACTTACGTAATAAACAAGTCCAGTGAAAATAATAGGTTTTGGATTGTAAAGTACGGCTTGCAAGCTTTGACTTTGCATGGTAATATCAACAACACTAATAAATCCTACAACAGAAGTTTCCTTAAATAAAGAAATAAATTCATTAGCTAATGCAGGTAGAATGTTTTTAGTAGCCTGAGGAAGAATAATTTCTTTCATTGAAGTTTTGTAATCAAGTCCCATTGCTCTTGCAGCTTCCATTTGTCCTTTATCCACACTATTAATGCCACTTCTTACAATTTCTGCTATATAAGCCGAGCTATTAAGTCCTAGTGCAAGAATGGCTGCATAAAGGTTATCTATAAAAGTAAAAATTACAAAAGCAAAAATCATCAATTGTAAAATTACTGGTGTTCCTCGTATAATGTCTATATATTCATCTATAATAAAATTAAGTGTTTTAAATTTAGAGAAGCGTAAAATAGCTAAGCTAAAACCAATAATCACTCCGATAATAACAGCACAAGCAGTTAATAAAAGCGTAATAAGATAACTTTTTAAATAAGCTTTTGCGTTTTCTGTATAGCCATAGCTTACAACTCCACTAGGATCTTGAATTTTTAATATTTCTATCGGGAAAGAAAAATAGCCCCATAAAATAATAATAACAAAAAAAACAAAAATTCTTATATTTTTCTGATTCAATTTGTAAACCTTTTCAGAGAAATTATTTAAAAAAAGATTTTATAGAAATATCTTTGAATTTTCTCTAAAGATTTAAAAAAATATGTTAGAATTTCCTAAAAATAAGGTTGTATTTATGGAAATTTTAGATTTCATTCTAATAGCTATTTTTGTGTTTTTAATGATTGTTTTGGTCATAGGATTCAATCATCAAATGATGCAAAAAAACAAAGAAAGAGAAGAAAGATTTAAAAAATATAAAAAAGGAGAACAAAATGAGTAAAAAAGTATTAATTCCATTGGCTCAAGGTTTTGAAGAAGCTGAATTTATAGGAATTGCAGATGTTTTAAAACGAGCAAGAGAATTAAATCCAGATTTGGAAGTTGTTATAGCTTCGCTAAATAGTGAGTTATTAGTAAAGGGTGCTAATGGCATTAGTGTAAAAGCAGATTATTCTATAGAGGATGTTGATATAGAAAATTTAGATGCCATTGCTTTGGCGGGTGGTTTTGAAGGTATGATGAATCTTAAGAATTCAAATATTATTTTAAATATCATTAAACAACTTCATAGCAACAATAAAATTGTTGCCGCAATCTGTGCTTCTCCTATAGTCTTAAATGAAGCAGGTGTTTTAGAGGGCGAGTTTGCTTGCTATCCTAGTTGTGAAGTTGGACTTAATGGAAATCGTGTTAACAAGGCTGTAGTTGTAAATAAAAATGTTATAACTTCAGCAGGTCCAGCTACGGCAATTCTTTTTGGTTTAGAATTAGCTAAAAAGTTATGCGGTGATGAAATTTATCAAAAATTATATGAGGGAATGTTGCTACCTTTGACAAAATAGTTTAAATGGTAGTTTTTCTACCATTTAAATTAAAATAAAGCTTGAGGATTTTCTTTTTTTGTTTTTTCCTTAGGCAGTTCAAAACCTCCAAGCATATGAAAATGCAAATGAAAAACTTCTTGTCCACTATTTTTTCCACAGTTTGTTACCAAGCGATATCCACTTTTATCTACACCTAAAAGAACAGCTAGTTCTTGTATGAAACTTGTCATTTTGGCCATAAGTTCAGGATCAAATTCTTGAAAGTCTTTAAAATGTTTTTTAGGGATTATAAGTATATGTATGGGTGCTTTGGGTGCAATATCATGAAATGCTAGAAAATCGTCACTTTCAAGTACTTTATTGCATGAAAGTTTACCTTCAACTATGAGTTCAAAAATTGTTTTTTCTTGCATTATTTATCCTTTTTTATTGTTGGTTTGATACAATTATATCTTTAAAGTTTGGTTTTTATGCTGAATTTAAAATAGTTTTTAATAGAATTAGAACTTGAAATATTTTATTTTAAGGTGAGAAAATTGCAAAATTTTATAGAACAGATTCAAAAATGTGAGAATTTAAATGATTTGGAAGCTATTAGGATTTCCGTTCTTGGAAAAAAAGGTATTTTAACAGAAGGCTTTACAAAACTTAAAGAGTTAGAAGATGAGGCGAAAAAAGAATTTGCTGCTAAACTAAATGCACAAAAAGAAATATTTAATGAGGCTTATTTAGCCAAATTTAAAGATTTGGAAAATCTTGCTTTAGAAGAAAGAATGAAACAAGATGCTTTAAATTTTAACTATTTTGATGAAAGTATTACAACGGGTGCCTTGCATCCTGTTATGAGCACCATGGATAAAATCATAGAGTATTTTATAGCTTTGAATTTTAGCATAGAAAAAGGGCCTTTAATAGAAGATGACTTTCATAATTTTGAAGCGTTAAATTTGCCTAAATCTCACCCTGCAAGAGATATGCAAGATACCTTTTATTTTGATGATAAAAGGCTTTTAAGAACACAAACTTCGCCAGTGCAAATACGGACAATGCTTGCACAAAAACCTCCTATTAGGATGATAGCCCCTGGTGCTGTATTTAGAAGAGATTTTGATATTACGCATACTCCTATGTTTCATCAAGTTGAAGGCCTTGTGGTGGAAGAAGGGCAAAAGGTTAGCTTTGCAAATTTAAAAAGTGTATTGGAAGATTTTTTGCGTTATATGTTCGGAGATGTGAAAGTTCGTTTTCGTCCAAGTTTTTTCCCATTTACAGAGCCTTCTGCTGAAGTTGATATTTCTTGTGTGTTTTGCAAAGGAAAGGGTTGTAGAGTTTGCAAACATACAGGTTGGCTTGAAGTTTTAGGATGTGGAATAGTTGATCCTAATGTTTATAATTTTGTTGGTTATGAAAATGTAAGTGGTTATGCCTTTGGATTGGGAGTAGAGCGTTTTGCAATGCTTTTGCATCAAATTCCAGATTTAAGATCTTTATTTGAAGGTGATTTGAGATTATTGGAGCAGTTTAGATGATAATTACTAAAAGTTGGTTGAATGATTGGTTAGAACTTGAAGAAATAAGTTCGGATAAAATAGCTAAAACTTTAAACTCTATAGGTATAGAAGTTGATAGGGTTGGCGCTTTAAAGGCTCCAGATAAAGTTGTTGTAGGCTATGTTAAGGAAAAAATTAAACATGAAAATTCAGATAAATTAAGCATTTGTCAAGTTGATATCGGAAGCGAAACCTTGCAAATTGTCTGCGGTGCTGCGAATGTTGATGCAGGACAATTTGTAGCTGTTGCAACTAAAGGTGCTATCATGCCAAACGGTATGGAAATAAAAGAAGCAAAATTACGAGGAGTGGATTCTTGTGGTATGCTTTGTTCTAGTTTAGAACTGGGTTTTGAAAAAATCAATGAAGGAATTATGCTTTTAGATGAGAGTATAGGGAAATTAGAACTTGGGAGACCTTTAAATACTTATGAAATTTTTAATGATGAGCTAATAGAAGTAGAACTTACTCCTAATAGGGGTGATTGTTTAAGTATTTATGGCATTGCTCGTGATTTAGCTACAGCTTTAAATTTAAATTTAAAAGAACCAAAACCATTCAAAGAAAGTGAAAATGTTTTAGGTATTGGTAGAATTTTGCGCTTAGCAGCTGAGAAAGAACTTAATGGACTTTATAATTATCGAGCCATAGAGCTAAAAGAAGAAATTCGAACAAATTTATTGCTTAGTTTAAGACTTGCTCAAATTGAAAGTTTGGGAAAAAATTCCATAGAAAATTTATTAAATTATGCAACGCATTCAACTGGTGTTCTTTTTAATGCTTATGATTTAAGTAGTTTTTCTGAAAAAGATGAAGAATTTACCATCAATTTAAGCAAGCAAATGCATGGAGAAACAAAAGTATCTTACAAAGATAAACTTTTAAGCTTTAGCGGAATTTTCCAAAATAATGAAAGTAGATGCAAAGATGATTCTAAAATAATTATTATTGAGGCTAATTATACCGATCCATTGGTGATTGCAGATGCTAAAATATATCATAAAGATCAAGATGAAAAAATACTTTATAGAAGTTTTAGGGGAAGTGAGCCTAAATTAAATTTAGGAATGGATTTTTTACTTAGTATTTTTGAGCAGATTCCAAATCTTGTTATTTATAGTTCTTCTCAACAAATTTTAACCGACAAAGAATTACCAATCATACCAATAAGTATTGAAAGTATTGGCGATATAATAGGGCAAAATGTTGATAAAGATGAAGTATTAAAAATATTGAAAAAATTAGGTTTTGAACTTATACTTTCAGGCGAAGGGCTTATAAATGTTAAAGCACCTTTACATCGTCCTGATATTAAAAATTTATCAGATATTTGCGAAGAAGTTGTAAGAATTATAGGTATTGATAATATTGCTTCCAAGGGTTTAGAATTTGTAGAAAAAAATCGTTTAAATTCTGCATATAAAAATTATATTGAGTTTTTAAATTTAAGGAAAAGAGCAGTAGCTAGTGGTTATTTTGAAAGCTTACATTATGTTTTAGACAATGAAGAAGAACTTAAAAGATTGGGTTTTGACTCTGTTAAATTAAAACTAATCAATCCAATTACAGCAGAACTTAATACTTTAAGAACAACCCTTTTAAATCATTTATTGAATGCAGCAAGTTTAAATGCAAAAAATTCTAAAAAAATTATTAAACTTTTTGAACTAGGGGTTGTTTTCAATGTCAATAATCAAGAATTAAATCGTATCGCATTTATCCATTCTGGCTTAAAAGAAGAAGCTAAAATTTCCAACAAGGCAAAACCTGAATCGGTGCAATTTTATGATTTTCTTTTAGACATTAAAAATATTATAGGCGATTTTAAACTAAAATCATCAAAATATAATATTTTAAGCCCTTATGAACAAGCAGATATTTATCTATCAGATATTAAAGTAGGTTTTATAGGCCGTTTGCATTTAAAAATAGAAAATGAGAGAGATTTGCCAAAAACATATATTTGCGAACTTGATTTAGATTTAATTAAGCAAGATTTTAAAATAGCTAAGCCTTATTCCAAATTCCCAGCTATCACCAGAGATCTTAGCGTGTTAATACCTAAAGGTTTTGAATACAATCAGATTAAAAATTGTATCGAAGAATTAAATTTAGAAATACTTGAAAATTTTCGTTTAGTTGATATTTATAGCGATGAAAACCTTAAAGAATTTTATAGCATTACCATAAGTTTTTCTTTTAGGGATATAAATAAAACTTTAGAAGATAATCAAGTAAATGAATGCATGGATAAAATTTTAAATACTCTTAAAAATTTGGGTCTTGGTTTAAGATGAAAATTTACAAATTGCAAACCCCTGTAAATGCTACACTTGAAAATATAGCAGCAGATAAAAGCATATCTCATCGTTTTGCTATATTTTCGCTTTTAACACAAGAAGAAAATAAGGCTCAAAATTATCTCTTAGCTCAAGATACTTTAAACACTCTTGAAATTATAAAAAATCTTGGAGCTAAAATTGAAGAAAAAGATTCTTGCGTCAAAATTATACCCCCTAAAGAAATTTTATCTCCAAATTGTATTTTAGACTGTGGAAATTCAGGAACTGCTATGCGTTTGATGATAGGATTTTTAGCAGGAATTTCTGGTTTTTTTGTTTTAAGTGGAGATAAGTATTTGAATAATCGTCCTATGAGAAGGATAAACAAACCACTTACTCAAATAGGCGCTAGAATTTATGGAAGAAATGAGGCAAATTTAGCTCCACTTTGTATAGAAGGTCAAAATTTAAAAGCTTTTAACTATAAAAGCGAAATTTCTTCAGCTCAAGTTAAAACAGCTATGATTTTATCTGCTTTTAGAGCTGATAATGTATGCACTTTTAGTGAAATTTCTCTTAGTCGAAATCATAGTGAAAACATGTTAAAGGCTATGAAAGCTCCGATAAGGGTTAGTAATGATGGCTTAAGTCTTGAAATAAGTCCTTTAAAAAAACCTTTAAAAGCTCAAAATATAATCATTCCTAATGATCCTTCTTCGGCTTTCTATTTTGCTTTAGTAGCTATTATTTTGCCTAAATCTCAAATTGTTTTAAAAAATATTTTACTTAATCCTACTCGTATAGAGGCGTATAAAATTTTGCAAAAAATGGGCGCCAAACTTGAAATGACAATAACTCAAAATGATTTTGAAACTATTGGTGAGATCAGGGTAGAGTCTAGCAAGCTTAATGGCATAGAAGTTAAAGATAATATCGCTTGGTTGATAGATGAAGCGCCTGCTTTGGCCATAGCTTTTGCTTTAGCTAAGGGTAAATCTAGTTTAATAAATGCTAAAGAATTGCGCGTTAAAGAAAGCGATAGGATTGCTGTGATGGTTGAAAATCTAAAGCTTTGTGGTGTTGAAGCTAGAGAACTTGATGATGGTTTTGAAATAGAAGGTGGATGCGAACTAAAATCTTCAAAAATTAAAAGCTATGGGGATCACCGTATTGCTATGAGTTTTGCTATTTTAGGTTTGCTTTGTGGAGTTGAGATTGATGATAGTGATTGTATAAAAACTTCTTTTCCAAATTTTATAGAGATTTTATCAAATTTAGGAGCTAGGATTGATTATTGAATTAGCAAAAAACTATGGTTTTTGTTTTGGTGTTAAAAGAGCTATTAAAAAAGCAGAACAAATAAAAGATGCCGCAACTATAGGTCCTCTTATTCATAATAACGAAGAAATTTCTCGTTTACAAAAAAATTTTAATGTCAAAACTTTGGAAAATATAAAAGCTTTAAGCAATGAAAAAAAGGCTATTATAAGAACTCATGGTATTACAAAGCAAGATTTAGAAGAATTGAGAAAAAAAGATATAGAAATTTTTGATGCCACTTGTCCTTTTGTTACAAAGCCACAACAAATTTGCGAGCAAATGAGCAAGGAGGGTTATGAAGTTGTTATTTTTGGAGATGAAAATCATCCCGAAGTTAAAGGAGTAAAAAGTTATGTAAGCACAAAAGCTTATGTAGTTTTGGATAAAAAAGAGCTTCAACATATAAAACTTCCTAATAAAATAGCTGTAGTAAGCCAAACAACTAAGAAGCCTGAACATTTTATGGAGATAGTAAATTTTTTAATACTTAAAACCAAAGAAGTAAGAGTTTTTAATACTATATGTGATGCAACCTTTAAAAATCAAGATGCCATTAAAGAACTCTCGCTTAAAAGTGATGTTATGGTTGTTGTAGGGGGTAAAAACTCAGCCAATACAAAACAACTTTTTTTGATTGCAAAAACCAATTGTGAAGATAGTTATCTAATTGAAACCGAAGAAGAGTTAAAAAAAGAATGGTTTTTAGATAAAAAACATTGTGGTATTAGTGCAGGTGCTAGTACTCCTGATTGGATCATACAAAAAGTTATCGCCAAAATAGAAAATTTTAAAATTAATTAAAAAATGTTTTCAATATAGAATAAAAAAGTCAAAAATTTAAAAAAAATTAACAAAAATAAAAAAACTTAACACTAATTAAAGAAAAATAAGGTAAAATCAATCAATTTCTAAAAATTATTTTAAAGGACCATAATGAGCGAGGTGAACAAAAAAGTTCAAGGCATTGTAGACGATTATCTTGAGGAAGAAGATTTTGGACAGCTTTTAGAGGCTTTTGATAAATCAAGAGAAGAGGCTACAACAGAGGGTGTGATTGTAGAGATCAAAAATGATGAAGTTTATGTAGATATAGGTAAAAAATCTGAAGGTATTTTAGCTCTTAGCGAAATACAAGATGACAATTCTAAGTTATTATTTAATGTAGGCGATAGTATTAAAGTTTCTGTTATGGGTTCTCGTGGTGGCAGATCTTTACTTTCTCATAAAAAAGCTTTGAGAAAAGAAAAAGTTATTGAATTTATTAAAAACTATCAAGAAAATCAAGATGATATTTTTACCGTAAAAGTAGTTGGAAAAAATAAAGGCGGATTGATAGTTGTTGATGAAAATGATGTTGAATTTTTCTTGCCAAAATCTCAATATGGCTTCAAAGAAACAAATAACATTATAGGCAAAACGTTTAAAGTTAAAATTATTAAAATCGACAAAGATGAGCAAAGTATCATTGTTTCTCGTAAAAAAACTTTAGATGAGGAGAGAAGAAAACGCAAAGAATTGATCAATAATGTAGCACAACAAGAAGATTTAATTGAAGGTATTGTGAAAAAAATTACCACTTATGGTATGTTTGTAGATGTAGGAGGTGTTGATGGCCTTGTTCATTACAGCGAAATTTCTTACAAAGGACCTGTAAATCCTGGAACACTTTATAAAGAGGGCGATAAAGTTCCAGTTAAAGTAATAAAGTATGATAAAGAACGCAAACATTTATCCTTATCTATAAAAGCGGCTTTACCTGATCCATGGAGCGAGATAAAAGATACTCTTGATGTAGGTGATACCATTAAAGTAATAGTATCAAATATAGAGCCTTATGGTGCTTTTGTAGATTTAGGAAATGATATAGAAGGATTTTTACATATCAGTGAAATTTCTTGGGATAAAAACATCAAAAATCCAAAAGATTATATCAACAAAGGTCAAGAAATTGATGTTGAAGTAATTGAAATCAATCCGAATGAAAGACGCTTAAGAGTATCTTTAAGAAATTTACTTTCTAGACCTTTTGATGAATTTATGAAATCTTACAAAATTGCAGATGTGGTTGAAGGAGAAATTACCTCGGTAACTTCTTTTGGTGCATTTGTTAAACTTGGCGGTATTGAAGGTTTATTGCATAATGAAGATGCTTCTTGGGATAGAAACGATAAGTGCAAAGATAAATTCTCCCAAGGGGATAAAATCAAAGTAAAAATTATCAAAATAGACGAAGAAAACCAAAAAATATCATTAAGCACAAAAGAATTAAGCAGTTCTCCAGTGCAAGAATATGCCAAAATTCATAAAGTCGGCGATATTGTAAAAGGCGCTATCCGTGATATTAAAGATTTTGGTGTTTTTGTAGAGCTAAGTAAAAATGTTGATGCTTTAATTCATAAAGAAGATATAAGCACTTCTATGCTTGAAAATTTGAAAATTGGCGACGATATTGAAGCTGCTATAGTTTTTATTGATGAAAAGAAAAATAGAATTCGCCTAAGTGTTAAAAATCTTATTAGAATGAAAGAAAGAGAAGTTCTTAATGAAATCAATAATGATGATAAAGTGACTTTAGGTGATATCATTAAAGATCAGCTAACTTAATGAAAAAATACATTACAATAAGCATTTTGAGTATTTTATTACTCATTTTGCTTGCTGTTGTTTTTACATTGCTTTGGCAATTTAAAGCTAATGTAAATTTCATTCCACAATTTGCTAAAGATACAAATACGCAGCCAAGCATTCAAACCCAAAATCAAGATCTTTCATGGCAAGAAGAATTAGCAAAATGGCCTACACGAGATTTTACCCCAGCAGCAGAAAAATTTACCTTATATTTTGATGCGGATACTAGCGAGCTTAAGGAGAAAAATAAATATTATCAACTTATAGTTGGAAAATATGATATTTATTCTATGTTTTGCTTAAGACAGACTTTAAATTCTTTTAATGTGAAGTATTTTCTTCTTAAATCAGGTGATAGTCCAGAAATCTTTTTGGATACAGGTAATGAAAAACTTATAGATGATATTATGAAAGAATTAAAAAAATATAAAATAAATACAGAAGTAAAGGAAATTTGGTTATGAAAAAAAAGATTATAGTATGTGATGCTATTTTGGATAAAGGTATCGATATTCTAAGAAAAGCTGAAGATATTGAGCTTATAGAAGCTGCAAAAGTTCCAAAAGATGAACTTATGCAAATGCTAAGCGATGTTGAAGTTGCTATTACTAGAAGTTCTACAGATGTAGATATAAATTTCTTAAATCATGCCAAAAAATTAAAAGCGCTTGTGCGTGCTGGGGTGGGCGTAGATAATGTTGATATTCCAGAGTGTTCTAAAAGAGGAGTGATTGTGATGAATGTCCCAACTGCAAATACTATTGCCGCAGTTGAACTAACAATGGTACATCTTTTAACATCAGCTAGAAGCTTTGTCAATGCTCATAATTTTTTAAAAATTGAAAGAAAATGGGAAAGAGAAAAATGGTATGGCATTGAATTGATGAACAAAACGCTAGGGGTTATAGGTTTTGGAAATATAGGTTCAAGAGTAGCTATCCGTGCTAAAGCATTTGGTATGAAAATTTTAGCCTACGATCCGTATATTTCTGCTTCTAAGATTACAGATTTAGATATGGAGCAAGCAAAAAATTTGGATGAAATTTTAGAAAAAAGTGATTTTATTACCATTCACACACCAAAAACCAAAGAAACCAATGGTATGATAGGAAAGCAAGAAATTGCAAAAATGAAAGATGGAATAAGATTAATAAATTGTGCTCGCGGAGGATTGTATACAGAAGAGGCTTTATATGAAGGTTTAAAAAGTGGTAAAATAGCATGGCTTGGTATAGATGTATTCAATAAAGAACCTGCGACTAATCATCCTCTTTTAGACTTTGAAAATATTTCAGTTACTTCTCACCTAGGAGCAAATACTTTAGAAAGTCAAGACAATATCGCAAGAGAAGCTTGTGAGCAAGCACTAAGTGCAGCACGAGGCGTGGCTTATCCTAATGCCTTAAATTTGCCAATTAAAACCGAAGATTTACCACCTTTTGTAGCTCCTTATATAGAACTTGTTTCTAAAATGGCTTTTTTAGCTGTTCAAATTGATAAAAATCCTATAAAAAGTATTAAATTAGAGGCTGAAGGAATTATTGGCGAGTATGCAAATTCTATGCTAACCTTTGCAGCTGTTGGTGCTTTGGGTGGAATTTTAGGAGAGAAAATTAATTATGTTAATGCAGAATTTGTTGCCAAAGAAAAAGGAGTTGAATTATCTTGCGAAACTCTTCCAAATAGTGGTTATAATAATAAACTTAGCGTTAAAATTATCACCGAAAATTCAAATATCAGTGTTTCAGGAACAGTGTTTAATGAAAATGAACAACGCATAGTTGGATTAAATGGCTTTAAAACTGATTTTAAGCCAAAAGGGAAAATGATTATTTTTAAAAACAAAGACATACCAGGAGTTATAGCTAAAATCAGCTCCGTTTTGGCAGCTAAAAATATCAATATAGCTGATTTTAGGCTTGGTAGAGATGGTTTTGGGTATGCTTTGGCTGTTGTTTTGATTGATGAAAAAGTTCAGAAAGAAGTATTAGATGAACTAAAACAATTAGAGGCGTGTGTATTTGTCCAATATGTTGAAATTTAAAATTTTAATTATAGAAGATGATATAGATTTAAACGAACTGCTTGTTTTAAAGTTAAAATCTAGTGGTTATGAAGTTATATCTTTAGTGGATTTTTTTGGAGTTGAAGATTTGCTCGATAATGAGCAAATCGATCTTTTAATAGTCGATAGAAATTTGCCCAGTGGAGATTCTTTAGAAAAAATTCAAGATTTAAGAGAGCAAGGATATAAAGAAGCAGTTATTTTTCTTACAGCCAAGGCTTTGCATCAAGATTTGCTCGAAGGCTTTGAAAGTGGTTGTGATGATTATGTTTGTAAACCTTTTGATTTTAATGAGCTTTTGCTTCGCATTAAAGCAATTTTAAAACGCCATAAAAAAGAAGAAGAAAAACTATCTTTTGGTGATTTTATTTTAGATTTGGCTAATTATGAATTCTTTTACAAAAATCAAAAATTAGAAATCTCAAATCTTGACTATGAGCTTTTAAAATATTTTTTTGAAAATCCAAATACCTTGCTTACTAGACAATTTTTAAGCGAAAGCGTTTGGAAAGATGATACTACAAGTGATAAAACAATCAATATAGCTCTAACAAGACTTAGAAATAAATTTCCAAAACTAAAAGATCATATTATAAGCGTTAGAGGTGTTGGCTATAAATTATGCTAAAAACTAAAAATATTTTTATAGTTTTTTTTGTTGTATTGGCTTTGATTTTTGGGTTTATTTTTTGTACTTTTACTAACTCTTATCTTAATTTCTTGCTTATAAAACAATATGAGCAAAAAATCAAAAGCCTTGATGATGTTTTAAAATTTTCTCTCTTAGAACATTTAAATGATGCTAATATCAAGGATTTTGCTAAAGATACTAGGGCTGATTTTATTATCCTAAACAATGATATGAAAATAAGTTCTGTAAAAAATCCTGATTTTTTTTCTAATCTTAAAGAAGGAAAAATTTTAAATTTCGATTCAAAAAAAATTCTCACTAAAAGCTTTATTTACAAAGGATATAAATATATTATTATTGTTTATCCTCGTTTTTTAGATTTAGAACTTTTTTGGACAAAAATGGCAATCGGTTTTGGAGTGTCCTTGCTGTTTGTTTTTATTTTAATGTTGTTGCTAGGTAGAAGAATAGAGAAAAATTTTAATAAAATTTTGGATTTTTTAGATTCTATAGGGGATCATAAAGTTGTTATATTAGAAAAAGGAATGTTTAAAGAATTTAATTTGCTAAATGAGAAGCTTTTAAAAACTAAGGATAAAATTCTAAAGAATACCCAGAAAAATAAAAAACAAAGCGATAAAATCACTTTAAAAAATACTCAGCTTGCTAGTGTGATTTCTGCTATTTCTCATGAGCTTAAAAATCCATTAAGCGTGATTGATCTTAGCTTAGAGATGCTAAAAGATGAGAAATTGGAAGATAAAAAATTAAAAAAGGAATTGCTAGAAAAAATTTCGCGTCAAAGCATTAAGCTTAATGCTTTGACCCATAAGCTTAATTTTGTTTTTAATCTTAATAGTGAAGCCTTGCAGATGCAAGAATTTGATCTTTTTTCTCTGTGTGAAAAAATCACTAAAAACCCAGGCTTTGAAAGAGTTGTATTGCAAGGTAAAAGCACGAAAGTTAAGGCTGATGAATTTTTAATCGAGCAAGTGATTATAAATTTGCTTTCTAATGCTTTAAAATATAGTCAAAAAGAAGTCATTTTAACAGCAAGAGATCAAAAGATAATAGTGCAAGATTTTGGAAAAGGTATAGAAGAAGATAAAATAAAATTGATTACAAAAAAATTTTATAAAATTGATGTAAAAAGTGATAATTCTTTTGGTTTGGGACTTTTTTTAGTAAAGAAAATTTTAAGTATACATAAAAGTTATCTTGAAATTTCTAGCACTTTAGGCTATGGTTCTAGTTTTAGTTTTAAACTCAGTCAAGGATAAAAAATGGCTCTTATAGATTTAATTGAAGCTTCAAAAAAATTTGGAGACAAAATAGTTTTAAATGAAGTAAATTTTAGCGCAAACGAGGGAGAAAAGATTGCCATTATAGGCAAAAATGGAGAAGGAAAATCTACTTTTTTAAAAACGCTTTTAGGCGCACTTCCTTTAGATAGCGGTAGAGTAATAAGACAAAATGGAAAAAGCATAGCCATGCTTTCACAAACCGTTGATTTTAACGCAAATTTAAGTGTAAAAGAAGCCATCAAGCAAGAGCTTGCAGAAATTTACAATGCCTTAGAAGAATATGAAATACTGCATAAAAAATTAGAAGAAGATCCTAGCAATAAAGATTATCTTAAAAAAATAGATACGCTTATGACTTTGATTGATAGTAAAGATGCTTGGAATATAGAATCTAAAATAATACGCGTTTTAAAAGAATTTAGTTTGCTTGAGTATGAAAATCGTATTATATCTACTTTAAGTGGTGGAGAAATACGCCGCGTTGGCCTTTGCATACTTTTACTAAAAAATCCTGATATTTTATTGCTTGATGAGCCAACTAATCATTTAGATGTATATATGACAAGCTTTTTAGAAGAATTGCTAAAAAATTCAAAGATGTGTGTGATTTTTATTTCCCATGATAGATATTTTATTGACGCTATAGCACACAAGTGTATAGAAGTGGAGCAGGGTAAACTTAGTATTTTTAAAGGCGGATATGCAAACTATTTAGAGAAAAAAACACAAATTTTGCAAAGCCTTGCTAAGAGCCATGAAACTCTTTTAAAGCAATTAAAAAGCGAAGAAGAATGGCTTAGAAGAGGGGTTAAGGCAAGACTTAAAAGAAATGAAGGACGAAAAGAACGCATTTTTAAAATGCGTGAAGAAGCGAAAAAAAATCCCGGAGCAATCAAACGCTTAAAACTTGAAATTTCAAGAGCGGCCTTAAATTTTAATGGAGGAAAAACGATCAATCGTAAAAAAATGCTTTTTGAGCTTAAAAATATAAGCAAAAATATAAACAATAAAAATCTTTTTAAAGATTTTTCAACGCGTATTTTACAAGGTGAACGCATAGCTATCGTAGGAAGAAATGGTTGTGGAAAATCGACATTGTTAAAAATTCTTCTAGGGCAAATAAAACAAGATAGCGGTGAAATAAAACGCGGAGAGCTTAAGATAGGATATTTTGATCAAGCTAGAAGCTTGGTAAATTCTGATAAAAGCTTGCTTGAAATTTTTTGTCCCAATGGTGGAGATAGGGTTGAAGTTCGTGGTAAAAATATGCATGTTTATGGATATTTGAAAAATTTTTTATTTCCTAAGGAATTTTTAGATAAAAGTGTGGCTCTTTTAAGTGGTGGAGAGAAAAATCGCGTTGCTTTAGCCTTGCTTTTTACTAAAGAATATGATGTTTTGATTTTAGATGAGCCAACTAATGATCTTGATATAGCTACGATTAATATACTAGAAGAATACTTACTTAGTTTTGAAGGGGCTATTTTGCTAGTATCACACGATAGATATTTTGTTGATAAAATCGCAACAAAACTTTATGCTTTTGAGGGAAATGGATATATAAATATTTTACACACTCTTTATACTGAATATCTTGAAAATGAAAAAGAAATTGAAGAATTGGATAATTTTGCTTTAGAGCTTCAAACCCAAGAGCAAAATAATAACCAAAAAGAAAAAAGCTCTAAAAAATTAAGCTACAAAGAAAATGAGATATTAAAAAACCATCCTGAAAAAATAGATTTTTTAGAGCAAAAGATAGCTAAATTAAATCAAGATTTATCCGATCCAAATGTATATCAAGAAATAGGTATTAACAAGCTTTATCAAGAGCTTGAAGTAATGCAAAAAGAACTTGAAATTTTAGAAAATGAGTATTTTTTAGTATTAGAGAAAAGTGAGAATTTATAATTAATAAAGATTTTATATTTTTTTACTCTATGGAGCGGGAAACGAGATTCGAACTCGCGACCCCAACCTTGGCAAGGTTGTGCTCTACCCCTGAGCTATTCCCGCAAAAAATAAGTGGTGCCCGAGGTCGGACTCGAACCGACACAAGGTTGCCCTTACCAGATTTTGAGTCTGGCGCGTCTACCAGTTTCACCACTCGGGCTCATTTTTAAGATTTAAAGTTGAAATTATACTTTTTTAGACTAAAAAATACTTTAAAAATAAAAAGTATTTTCAAAAAGATTATATAAAATTATGTAATTTAAATTTTTGGAACAGTTATTGCTTTTGTTTATTAGCAATGTTTGAAAAGATTTTAACTTTAATACTTTAGAGGAAAAAAATGAGAATTACAAATAAACTTAATTTCACAAATAGTGTGAATAATTCTATGGGCGGTCAAAGTGCTTTATATCAGATATCTCAACAACTTGCTTCAGGTTTAAAAATACAAAATTCATATGAAGATGCAAGCATTTATATAGATAATACGCGTCTTGAATATGAAATTAAAACATTAGAACAAGTAAAACAAGCAACAAACAGTGCAAAAGAAATGACTCAAAACAGCATGAAAGCTTTGCAAGATATGGTAAAACTTCTTGAAGATTTTAAAGTTAAAGTAACTCAAGCTGCAAGTGATGGGAACTCTCAAACTTCAAGGGAGGCTATAGCAAAAGAATTAGAACGCATAAAAGAGAGTATAGTTCAGCTTGCAAATACTAGCGTTAATGGTCAGTATCTTTTTGCAGGCTCACAAGTTGCAAATAAACCTTTTGATTCCAATGGTAATTATTATGGAGATAAAAATAATATCAATGTAGTAACTGGAGCTGGAACTGAAAGTCCTTATAATATACCTGGATGGGATTTATTTTTCAAAGCAGATGGAGACTATAAAAAACAAATTACTACTAATATCAGTTTTACAGATAATCGTTATACAGATAAAGATAAACAAGAGTATTTAAACGGGGATTCTGCTTGGAAGCAGCTTATCGGGCAAAATTATGTAAAAGATGGAAAATTAGATCCGGATATAGATTTTGAAGATAAAGACCGAAAACTTAATTTTCCACCTTCAACACTCTATGTTCAAGGAACAAAACCAGATGGAACAAGCTTTAAAAGTGCAGTTTTAGTAAAACCAGATGATAAAATAGAAGATGTATTAGAGCAAATTGGTGCACTTTATGGCAACACTGCTAATAATAAAGTTGTAGAAGTAAGCATCAATAATAGTGGTCAAATTCAAATCACAGATTTAAAACAAGGCAATAATAAATTAGACTTTCATGCCGTAGCCTATACTCCACAAATGGACAAAACAGAAAGTTTCAAAGCAATGGAAAAATTTGTTAAGGATAATGATCTTAACATGGATAATGTTACCAATGCTGTTATGCAAGAGGCTATGAAAAATGGTGATATTACCAATCCAACTAGTCCAGTTACTATTAAATTAACAGGAAAAGATGGAAAAGAGCAAGAGTTTACCTTTAGTTTAGCTCAAACTGATTTTATTAAAAGCAATATGACTGATTCAGCTGGCAACAAAGCCAATGGTGCAGATTATGATAATGTTTATTTTGAAAAAGATGGAAATACTGTTTATGGTAATGTTTCTCAAGTTATTAAAGGAAGTAATGCTTATGCAACTGATTCAACCAAACTTAGCGAGGTAATGGCAGGAAATAGTCTAAATGGTACTACTTTAAATTTAAAAGTCAATTCCAAAGGTGGAAATTCTTACGATGTTACTATAAATTTACAAACTTCAACTGTAAGCTATCCTGATCCTAATAATCCAGGTCAAACCATAAGTTTTCCTATAACCCATACTGATCCTGCAACTGGAAATAGTGGAGTTGTTACAGGATCAAATGATATTACTTATGGTCAAATCAATGATATTATAGGTATGTTTGCCGCAGATAAAATTCCAACCCAAAGCATAACAGCTACAAATGGAAAAGTTGATGCAAATGGTTATAATAGTTTACAACAACTCATGAAAGATTCTCAAGCTACTGTTGATGTAAGCATGGATTATAAAGGTCGCATTAGCGTTACCGATAAGCTATCCTCAGGAACCAACATAGGAATTTCTTTAAGTGATTCTCAAAGTGGACATTTTCCGCAACCACCTTATACTACAACTGCGCAAGTAGAGAATGGTCCAAATTTTAGTTTTAGTGCCAATAATGCTTTAGTTATAGATGAACCAAATGTTGATCTTATAAAAGATTTAGATACTATGATAGATGCGGTTTTAAGTGGTAATATGAGAGCCGATGGAAATTCGGCCGATCCAAGAAATACCGGAATGCAAGGAGCTTTAGAAAGACTCGATCATTTAGCAGATCATATCAGCAAGCTTAATACAACCATGGGAGCTTATCATAATACTATAGATGGTGTCAATACTCGAGTAAATTTCTTAAGCGTAAATGTGCAAAGCATTAAGTCAAATGTTATTGATGTAGATTATGGTGAAGCTATGATGAATTTAATGCAAGTTCAACTTGCATATCAAGCTTCTCTTAAGGCTAGTACAACAATTTCTCAACTTAGCTTATTAAATTATATGTAAAAATTTATGGTATAATTTGGCTTTGATTTTATTTTTAAGGAAAGAATATTAAAAAAGAAGCCATTTTTACCAGCTCTACACTTGTTATTTTTTATATTTGTCTTTGTATGCTAGCACCTAGCATGGGAGAATGGGTTTACAAGGCTAATTTATTTTTATTTGGAGAATTTGGGTATTATTATCCATTTTTTTTACTTGTGTTAAATTATCTTTACTATAGAAAAAATTATAAAATAGAAAATTTTAAGCGTAGAGAGCTTTTTGGTTTTTCTTTGGCCTTTTTTTCTACTTTGCTTTTATTTTCTGTCTTTTATAGAGAGTTTGGGTATATTTTAGAAATTGTATATGGATTTTTTTCTATAATCTTAGGACATACAGGGAGTGGAATTTTTGCTCTTTTACTTTTGCTATTTTCTTTGATCTTATTGTTTCCGAAATTTGCAAAAGAAATTTTAAAAATAGAATTAGATTTTACTTTTTTATTAAAAGTAGAGCAAGCTTTTAAATCTTTACTTATGCGTGTATTTGGCGGAGAAAATGAGAAAGAAGATGTAGGTAAATCAGAACCTATGGCTCCAAAATTAAATATTTTGCAAGATAGTATTTATGAGAATTTGCAAATAAATAAAAAAGAAAAAACCAATAACTTAGAACAGATAATCAAAGATTGCAATATCAATGCAAGTAAAAATTCAATTACCACAGCTAAGGAAAACTTTGAAAAACTAAAAAATCAAATTTTAGATGAAACCATAGAGATTGATACACAAAGCTTAAAAGAATCAAGAAGTTTTGTTTATGAGCATTCTCAACAAGTGCGAAATTTCGCACAAAAGGCTAGCAAAATGAGCATTAGCCTTGATGAAGATTTTAATTTTATTTCAGAAGAAGGGGTAGATATGATTCCTGAACGTTTTTTAAAACCTAAAAAACTTGAAGATATAAAGCAAATAGATACAAATAAAAATTTAGATGAGCCAAGTTATAAGCGTAAAAATATTGAAATTCCAGTTTCTAAACAGGAAGTTAAACCAAAAATTTTCACAAAAGAGCTTGAACTTAGAGAGAATTTGATAAAAAAAGAAAAACTAGAACAAGAATACAAAGCCTATCAAAATGAAATTTTAGAAAATAAAGTAAAACAAGAAATTAAAAAATTAGAAGAATATGATGCGATAAATTCAAGCGATATTATAGAAGGGAATAAATACAGTTTTAATAACTCAAAGACAATCAAAACAGAAACAGAAGAATCAAACAAAATAAATGAAAATAAAAATCCAGATAAAGCAGACAATATCTTCGAATTTACTCCTATTGTAGAAGAGTTAAATCATCCTTATATAGAACCTACTCCTATAAAAAATATAAATGAAATAGTTATAGAAGAAAAAAATACACTCGATTTTATCCAAAATACAGAAATTAAAATCGATAATGAAAAAACAAATGATCAAGAAATTAAACTTCAAAAAGCAGTTTTAGCCAAAGAAATTGCTATTAACCAAGCTTTATTGCGTGAAATAGAGCAGGGTGAGATAGAAAAACCAAAAGATTTCACCTTGCCACCATTAGATTTTTTAGCTAATCCAAAAGAGCATAGACAAGAAATCAATGAAAGTGAAATAGATAAAAAAATTTATAATCTTCTTGAAAAGTTGCGTCGTTTTAAAATAGGTGGCGATGTTATAAGCACTTATGTTGGTCCTGTTGTAACTACTTTTGAATTTCGTCCTAGCGCAGATGTAAAAGTAAGTCGTATTTTAAATTTACAAGATGATTTAACTATGGCTTTAATGGCAAAATCAATCCGTATTCAAGCTCCAATACCAGGAAAAGATGTTGTAGGCATAGAAGTCCCAAATGATGAAATTCAAACTATTTATCTAAGAGAAATTTTACAAAGCGAAGTTTTTAAAAATGCTAAAAGTCCTTTAACTATAGCTTTGGGCAAAGATATAGTAGGCAATGCTTTTGTAACCGATCTTAAAAAACTTCCGCATTTACTCATCGCAGGAACTACAGGTAGCGGTAAAAGTGTGGGGATAAATTCTATGCTTTTAAGTCTTTTATATCGTAACTCTCCTAAAACCTTGCGTTTGATGATGATAGATCCTAAGATGCTTGAATTTAGCATTTATAATGATATTCCTCATCTTTTAACTCCTGTTATCACAGATCCAAAAAAAGCGGTCAATGCGCTTTCAAATATGGTGGCTGAAATGGAAAGACGTTATCGTTTAATGGCAGATGCAAAAACCAAAAATATAGAAAATTACAATGAAAAAATGAAAGAATTAGGCGGCGAAGAGCTCCCTTTTATTGTAGTAATTATTGATGAACTTGCCGATTTGATGATGACTGCGGGTAAAGATGTAGAATTTTATATAGGAAGACTTGCACAAATGGCAAGAGCAAGTGGAATTCACTTGATTGTAGCTACACAACGACCTTCTGTTGATGTTGTAACAGGGCTGATCAAAGCGAATTTGCCAAGTAGAATTTCTTATAAAGTAGGGCAAAAAATTGACTCTAAAGTTATTTTAGATGCTATGGGTGCTGAGAGTTTACTTGGAAGAGGGGATTGTTTATTTACTCCTCCTGGAACAAGCTCTATAGTGCGTTTGCATGCGCCTTTTGCAAGCGAATTTGAAATAGAAAAAATCGTGGATTTTCTAAAGGATCAACAAAGCGTAGAATATGATGAAAGCTTTTTAAAAGATCAGCAAAGCGTGGGTGTTACAACAAATGAAAGCTTTGATGGGGAAGTAGATGAGCTTTATGAAGAAGCCAAAAGAGTGATCTTAGAAGATGGAAAAACAAGCATTTCTTATTTGCAACGCCGTTTAAAAATCGGCTATAACCGCTCTGCAAATATTATTGAACAACTTACGCAAAACGGGATTTTAAGCGAACCTGATGCCAAAGGACAAAGGGAAATCTTGTAAGATTTTTCTTGTATTTTTGATATATAAAACTGATTACAAAAGAAGAAATTTAAAAAGAAAAAGCCCCGTAAAAAGGGCTTAAAAATTATTTATCTCTAAGATTTAATTCAGTAATTAACTTACTATAAGAATTATAATCTTTTCTTTTAAGATAAGATAAAAGTCTTTTTCTTTGACCTACAAGTTTTAGAAGTCCTAGTCTTGATGAAAAGTCTTTTTTGTAGATTTTTAAATGTTCTGTAAGTTCTGCAATTCTTGCAGTTAAAAGAGCTACTTGAACTTCTGTTGAACCAGTATCACCTGGTTTTTTAGCGAATTTCGCAACTATTTCTGCTTTTTTGGCCGAATCCAAAGCCATGATAGACCTCCTGATTGGTAAAATAATAAAATTAAAGAACTGTAATTTTATCTTAAAAAGCAAAAAATAAACTGAATTTATCCTTTTTAGAAGGTTTTGTCAAAATTTAAGTCTTTTTCTAAGAATTATTTATTATAATTACAGCTATTTCTGTAGTTATAATAAGGAGAATTTGTGCTATTTACCAAAGCTAGCGAATACGCTTTACTTTCTTTAATTTATATTTCTCAAAAAGAAGCACCTCAAGATGTAGATTCTTTAGCTTTAGAGCTTGATATTCCCAAAAGTTTTTTAGCTAAAATTTTACAAACTTTAGCTAAAGATGGCTTGTTAAAATCCTTTAAAGGGGCAAAAGGTGGTTTTGCATTAATCAAAGAACCAAATCAATATACTATAAAAGAAATTGTTAATAGTGCTGAAAAAAAGGATATCAGTGTATTTGAATGCAGCGGTGGTACTTGTCCAAATAATAAAGAAAAAAATTGCACCTTAATGCCTATGTTAGTAAATTTACAAAATAAAGTAGATGAATTTTTAGATTCTATTACTTTAGAAGATATTATGAAAAATAATGGCAAAAAATAAAATAGTCGATTTAGTTTTTCCTTTTTTGGGGCCTTTAATTGCTCCTGTTTTAAAAGCTAAAAGCTTAACTATTGTTGGTTTTTTAGTTTGCATTTTAGCTATTATTATAGTTCCTTTACCAAGTCCTATTTTGGACTTTTTCTTAGCTTTAAGTATAGCTTTATCGGTATTAATTATTTTAATTTCTATTTATATACCTAAACCGACAGATTTAACAACTTTTCCAACTTTAATCTTGATTATTACTTTATTTAGACTTTCTTTAAATATAGCTACTACAAGGATGATTTTAAGCGAAGGGCAAAACGGCCCTGAAGCTGTGAGTGAGATTATAGCAGCATTTGGAGAATTTGTTGTTGGTGGAAATATGGTCATTGGTGTGATTGTATTTTGTATCTTAGTATTGATTAATTTCATGGTTGTAACAAAAGGTAGTACAAGGGTTTCTGAAGTACAAGCAAGATTTACACTTGATGCAATGCCGGGTAAACAAATGGCTATTGACGCGGATTTAAATGCAGGACTTATCGATGAACAAACCGCTAGAGCAAGACGTCAAGAAGTTATTGCTGAAGCAAACTTCTATGGTGCAATGGATGGTTCTTCTAAATTTATCAAAGGAGATGCTGTTGCAGGAATTATCATAACTATTATAAATATCATAGGTGGTTTTTTAATAGGATCTTTTCAGCACGATATGGCTTTAAGCGATGCTGCATCTACTTATACTATTTTAACCATAGGCGATGGACTTGTATCGCAAATTCCAGGGCTTATTACTTCTACTGCAACCGCTATAATTATCACTCGTGCAAGCAAAGATGAGGAAAATTTTGCAGAAGGAACTTTAACTCAACTTTTAAGTGAATATCGCACACTTTTAATAGTAGGTTTTGTACTTTTTATCTTTGCGTTAGTACCTGGTTTGCCAACTTTATCCTTGGGCTTTATGGCTTTAGTTTTTTTAAGTCTTGGCTATCTTACCAAGCAGGTTAAGGAAGGTAAAATTGATATAACCACAGTTAAAAAAAGCAAACCAAGTGCCGCAGCTGCATCTCAAAGTGGAGCAGGTGGGACAACGGCAGCACCTGCTAAGAAAAGCGAAGAGGAAATTCTCAAAGAAGAAGAGCACAAGATTAACGACATACTCAAAGTTGAAATTTTAGAACTTGAACTTGGATACGGACTTATTAAGCTTGCTGAAAACGAACTTACAGAAAGAATTCGCTCAATGAGAAGAAGTATTGCTGAAAGTTTAGGATTTTTAATGCCAAAAATAAGAATAAGAGATAATTTAAGACTTAAACCAAATGAGTATAGTTTTAAACTCAAGGGCGTGTCTATAGCAAGTGCTGAAATTTATCCGGATAAATATTTAGCCATGGATAGTGGTTTTATCACAGAAGAGATAGAAGGGATTGCTACAAAAGAACCTGCTTTTAACTCTGATGCACTTTGGATTGATGCGAATTTAAAAGATGAAGCAACATTAAATGGCTATATAGTAATAGATCCTGCAAGTGTTATTTCAACACATATGAGCGAACTTATCAAAGCACACGCAAGCGAACTTCTTACACGCCAAGAGGTGCAAAATCTTCTTGATAAGGTTAAAAATGATTATCCAATCATTGTAGAAGGTGCTTTAGGTGTTGCACCTGTAAGTCTTATTCAAAAAATTCTCAAAGACTTGCTTAAGCATCACATACCAATTAAAGATATGCTTACTATTTTAGAATCTGTAAGCGATATAGCAGAAGTAAGCAAGAGTTTTGATATGATTATTGAACATGTAAGGGCGTCTTTAGCTAGGATGATTACAAATATGTATTTAGATGATAAAGGAAATTTGGATATTTTTATCTTAGACTCTGCTAGCTCTGCAGTTTTAATGGAAAATGTACAATTTAGAGATGGAAGTTATCACTTGCCTTTAAGTGTAGCTCAAACAGGCACTTTAGTAGATACTCTAAGGGCTGAAGTTGCCGCGGTAGCAAATGGTCGTATCAAGCCTTTTATACTTTGCGTTGAACCGCAACTTAGAAAATTCATTGCTGATATTTGTTATAATTTTAGCATTAATATAGTAGTGTTAAGTTTTGCAGAAATTGCAGAAAATACAAATTTTAATACCGAGGGTATTATTAGGATAGAACTTTAAGGAATATAATGAAAATTTATCATCTTTCGCACACAGATCTTGATGGTTATGCTTGTCAATTTGTAGTAAATTTTTATTTTAAAAATGTGAAATTTTATAATTCTAATTATGGTAAAGAAATTAATGAAAATTTTAACTCTATTATAGGCGATATAGAAAAAGATGAAAATTTCGGAAAAGCTATTATTCTAATAACAGATTTAAATTTAAATTTAAATCAATGCGAAGAATTTGAAAAAATTTGTAAAGAGAAAAATATTAAAATTTTTCTTCTTGATCATCATCAGAGTGGTGAAGAATGCGCTCAAAAATATTCTTGGTATTTACTTGATTCTAAAAGATGTGCAACTAAAATCGTTTATGATTTTTTCTCTAAAATCTGCACCCCAGTTTTAAAACTTTCAAAATTTGTTGATGTAGTTAATGCTGTTGATATTTGGCTAAGCGAGGATGAAAATTTTGAACTTGGAAAGGTTTTTTTAGGCTTGATTGCCAATGCAAAAGAAATAAATCGCGTGATGTTTAAAGAATCTCAAATCGATTATATGTTTTTCTTGCTTGATAAGGCTTGGAAATTTATAGGAAAAGAAAATGCGAATATTTTACTCGATAATGCTACTCATTTTATAAAAAAGGATTATTTTGCCAGAAAAAATGATGATACTCTTTCTAATTTAATTTCTTATTTTGTAGTTGAAAAACTAAGTGAGCTAAAAGAAAATTTCAGTATAGAATATGAAGGCCATAAAGGCATCTTAACTTCAAATATAGGCAATACTTCTGTTATTGGAAATGATTTTTTAGTAAAAAATCCTGATTATGACTTTTTTATTGATGTTAGTTCTAGAAAAACCTTAAGTTTTCGTGCAAATGGAAAAATAGATGTAAGTTTAATGGCTAAAAATTTAGTAGGTGGTGGTGGACATAAAAATGCTAGTGGTGGACTTTTTGCGACATTTAAAGATGGAGCAAATTATAATCATATTAAGGCTCAAATTATTGATTTAATTAAAAGCAAAAAACTTAAAAAGGAAAACAATGAATCAAAACAATAATAAAACCTTAAAAAATGAACTAGAAGATTTACAATATGAGCTTAGCATAGTTTTAGAAGCTATGCTTTTATACGCTGGAGTTAAAAGAGAAAAATTAGAAAATGCAATAGAAGCTTATATTGATAATATAGATAATGTGCTCGAAAATTCCAACAAAGAAGGGGTTGATGAAATTTTAGAAGTGGTGGAATTTCTAAAAAATAAATACAAAGATTTTTTTCAATGAAAAAGTGTATTTTAATTTTTTTTAGTTTATATTCTTTAAGTTTTGCTAATATTTACGAAAAATTAAATGATTTTGCTTATGAAAAAAAACCGAACAAAGATTTTAAGATTCAAGAAGTTAAATTAGTACAATTTTCACAAGAAAATAAAGATTGCCTTGAGCTTTTAATAGAAGCTGGTCAAGTTAGAATTTTAAATAGCTATAACTCTTGTCAAAAATTATCTAAAGATGAAAGTTTTCAAAAATTTCTTAATGAAGATTTTTTAAAACTTTATAAAAATAATGGATACTTGATTAATGAAAATTTACAAAATTTGAAAAATACCATGCAGGATATTATGATATATTATAAACTCCGATATTCTTTTAGTAAAGATATAAAAGATATGAGTAAAAATAAGAATTTGGATGTTTTAAATATAGATGAAAAAGATGGTGGTACTTTGCTTTATAAAATCAACAATCAAGCTTGCGTTGGAATAGAACTTACAAGACATGACTCAAGAATGGCTATGAAAATATACGGAATAGAAAATTTGGATAAAGAGTGCAAACTATTTATCCAATCGCCTTCTTTTAAAGATCTTTCTTGCACAAAAAAAGATTTTAAGTGGTATTATTTAGAATAAATAAATGCTTTAATTTTTAAATAAAAATTTTTAAAAATCGCACTTAAAGTAAAAGTATCTTGCCTTCCAAGATTTTGAAAAACGCAGTTATCTAAGTCTTTTTTTTCTTGAATGCTTAAATTTTTCATTAAACCAACCTCTAAAAATATTGCAAACTTCAATTTTATCAAAAAAACTTTATTTTTATTTTAAAGTTTTAATTATAAGGCAAATAAATATTGTTTTAAGAATTTGAAGTTTTTTATTGAAATATTATTAACTTTTATTGACTTTTTTGAAGCAAAGTTATATACTGAATTCGAATTAGACAAATTTAAGGAGGAAAAATGATGAATAAATTTTCTATAGTTTTAACTTTGTTGTTATGTGGAAGTTGTGCTTTAGCCTTAGATCCAAATTTGGAAAAAACTAAGAGTGCAACAGGTATTGATCTACCTACTGCCAAATGGAATTTACCTAAGGCTTTAAATGAAGATGGTACCATAGATGAAACTAAAATGCCAAAAAATTCAGAATATAGCAAAATGGTTATTTTGGGAAATAAAATTCTTAATGAAACAAGCAAATATGTAGGTCCACAGGCCAAAGATCCTAAAAAAAGATTTGCGGGAAATAATCTTTCTTGTTCAAGTTGCCATGCTAATGGTGGAAGTGTACAAAATCAATCAGGTTTTGTAGGAATTTGGGCAAGATTTCCACAATATAATGCCAGAGGAGATAAAGTAATTACCTTAGCAGATAGGATCAATGGCTGTTTTGAACGCTCTATGAATGGCAAAAGAATGCCTAGTGATGCGCCTGAAATGAAAGCCATGCTAACTTATATGCAATGGTTATCTCAAGGAGTTCCAGTAGGAGCTAAGATAGAAGGGCAGGGGCTTAAGAAGATAGATTTCATCTCGAGAGCAGCTGATCCTAAAAAAGGTAAAGCAATTTATATGGATAAATGTGCCGTTTGTCATCAAGAAAATGGATTAGGGCTTAAAAATGAGGATAGCGCAGGCGCGTATTATCTTTATCCACCACTTTGGGGCAATGATAGTTATAATACAGGAGCTGGAATGTATCGTCTTATCAAAGCTGCTTCTTATATTAAAGAAAATATGCCTCAAGGTGCGCCTGACTTAAGTCTTGAAGATGCTTATGATGTAGCAGCTTACATGAATTCACAAGCCCGTCCTATTAAAGCAAATAGAGATAAAGACTTTCCAGATAGAAAGGTTAAGCCTTTGGATATGGATGTAGGACCTTATGATGATAGCTTTTCTACAACCCAACATCGCTATGGACCTTATACAAATATGATCAAAAAATAATTTTAAGGCAATTTTTATTGCCTTAAAAAATTTATTATTTCATATTACTTAATTTTTTAACTAGATCTTCTAAATCTTGCATCGAATTGATTGCACTTGGGTTAATTTGATATTTTCCATTAACAACAAAAGCAGGGGTGCCATAGGTTTTAGCTATATCATTAGCTCTTTGAAACTCGCTTAAAATTTCTTTAGCTTTTGGGGTATTTAAAAAATTTAATACTTCATTTTTATTTACATTCATAGCCTTTAAACCTATGTCGTAAAATTCATCTAAATTCGAAAAATTTCTTTGCTTGTTTAAAAAATAAGAAACAAAATAAACATCAGCAAGTTTATGAGATAAACTATCAGAATAACTCGCGTCTTTACCATTTTGCTCATCTTTGTATTGAGCAAAGGCAAAAAGATCATTCATTTCTTTGGAAAAATCTCCATTCATTAAACTTACAGGATAGAGTTTAAAATGTAAATTTGGAAAAGCTTCTCTTAGTTTTTCAAGGGTTCCAAATTTATGATGATTATAACAATGTATACATTTATAAGAAAATGCTTCTATTACACTATTTTCGGAGTTGGGTAAATTTGGATTAAGAGTAATAAAACTATTATTTGCTAACGCAAAACTTGAGCAAAATACAAGCGCTAAAACAAATTTGCAAAAAAAATTACGCATACTATATCCTTGATTAAATAAAATTTTCAGAGATAATTTTATTTAAAAAAAATAAATAAGCCCAAATTTATTTTTGGGCTTATTGTTTTATTTTTTAGGATTGAATGCTTGATCAACGCTAAAAGGCATTGCTTGATAACCCGTGCCTGAACCGCTAAATTGAATTTGAACCGAAGGCTCCTTAGCGCCCCAGTTAAATTCATCAATTTCAGGTTTTGGTTCCCCAAGAATTACGCCTTTGTAAGATCAAAAGCCATTCCAGCTGTTGCGCTATAAACCATAATAGAATCTTTGTCTGGCTCATATTGAATTAGAGAAGTTACAGGAGAAAACCATTCATTTCCACGATTTTTACCATATTCCCACAAATTTGTTCCACAGTTTTATTTTGCTGATCGATTTTATAAATTACAGCACGAGAATATTTTTGACTCGCAAATGCAGGTTGCTCAGCTTCTCTTGCATCACCATTATCAAAAAAACTTATATAGATATAACGCTTGTTTGATTTGCTATCAATTCTCCAGCCTGTATGCTGCGTCCAAGTGAAATCAAATCCACCATTTTCATTTTCATAACCTGGGCATTTGCTATAATCATCATCGCAAACAATTTTTTTGCCATTTTTATCTACAGGTTACAAATAACCATTATCCATGATAATAACAGTTAAAGGAGCAATCCATCAAAAGTGCCATGCAAAGAGTTTTGCTAAGTCTCATGATAAATCCCTTAAAATTATTTAAGCCATCCTAAAATATTTAATAATACGCAACAAAAATAATTTATTGCGTATTTTAAGAGCATCTTAAAACGACTTGATTTAAATGATTTAAACTAGCTATATTTTGATTTGGATTTTTTGATTCGCCTATAAATTTAAGCACCAAAACCAAAATAACAATCACCAATGCAAAAATTTTAACATTAGGTTTATTTTTATCTAAAACATAGGCTATAAACATTGTAAAAAGCACAATAAAGCAACATAAAAATGCTATAAGACAGGAAATTGCCATATTCATAAACTTTAAACTAGGTATCAAATACCAACCATTACTATAAAACCCATTTTCAAAATCAGGTGGAGTTCCTATAAAAAATTTTTGAAAAGTATTAAGATGATTATAAGCATTCTCTGGAACTACTGGGATATCCATCCCACATTCTCCTGCTGGCAAAAACCAACTAGGAGCCCATTCATGTAAAGGTAAATTAAATGGATAAATAGGAATTTCACGACATCCATCTACACCTGCAAAAGGATTTTCAGAATGAACCACTTCATGGATATGATTTAAAGTTATACAATGCTCCAAGCCAAGCCAAATTCCATAAAAAGCTAAGCTATAAGAAAAAATTTTTATAATATTATTTGTAGGATTGATTAGTGCAATCATACCACCTATAGCCATAACAAGCATATCGAATCTTATATATACACATTGTTCGCAAGGTTCCATAAAAAGATATTCTTGAAATAAAAAATGTGCTATACAGGTAAGTCCTATAGTAACTATGATCAAAATCAACCAAGGTTTACGTGTATCTTGCCATTTGGAAATATTAATTACAAAATTATTTCTCATTAGTCTTTTGCCTATTTCATTAGTATTAAATTTCTAAAGCAAATTTTAACCAAAAAAATATTAATCAAGAATAGGGGATTAAAAAATTGAATGCACAAGTTATCATTTTTATATATATTTTGATAATAATATAAAATAATTTAATTTTTAAATATTCTTTATAGTTTTCAAGAAAAGTAAAATATAATTTTAATTTACAAAATAAAATTATCAATTTTTTACATTATATTTTGTGGATAAGTTTATTTCACTCAAAAGGTAAAATCATAAAAGTATGTAAAAATAGTAGCTTAATCTATATCAAAGTAGAATAATCTAGGTATATATAAAAAAGTTTGAAAATTACAGTTTTCAATACAAAATTATAAATTTTACATATTTTTACCTTTTATCATATCTTTTTATGATTGATATAAGATTTATTTAATAAAAATATTTCAATCTTTTTGGCTTGCATATAAAAACAAACTTTTTCCTAAAAAAGCTTTTTTTTACTAAGTTAATACTAAAATACCTTTTCTAGTTAAAAAGCTAAAATTTTAGATTTAGGAAAAGTTTTTATGAAATACCCTTTGGATTGTGAAGAAAATTTTGAAAAATCATTCTTATTTTGGCTAGCAAAATATGTAAAATTTAAACTCAACTCGCTATCTAACAAAGAATTAAAAAATCCACAAGCTTTAGCAGAAGTTAATTTTGCTCTTACAAAAGGTGTAAAAAATATTGATGAACTTGATGCTCTAGCAAAAAAAGCAAGAAATGCTGGTTTAAGTGGAGTTAATACTTATTTTAATCCTTTAAAAAAAGTATTTGAATATTTAAATTTTTATAAGCTTTACTCTTTAAAACAGATTGATGAAGAACTCATTGTAGAAGTTTTAGCAAGTATAACAGGTGCTTTATCAGATGCAAGTAAAAAAAATTACCGTATTGCTGTGATTAATTTTTTTGATTTTTTAGACAAGCAAAACGAAGAAGATGAAAAAGCACATATTTTCGATATCAATCTTAAAAACTGGGCAGGTATAGCAGGTTCTAAAGGGGTAAAATTACCTGAATTTATGAGTGAAGAAGAGCTTAAAAAATTTCTTGATGCTATTGAAAATGCAGATTTTAAAAACAATACCATACGCAATAAACTTATTATTAAAATCATCATTTTTACAGGCATACGGGTAAGCGAAGCTATCAATATCAAAATGGGTGATATTAGCGAAGAAAACGATCTTTATATCATAAGAATAAGAGCTAAAGGCAATAAATATCGTGTTGTAATGATAAAAAAAGAACTTATTTACGATTTGCTTAAAAATGTAAGTATTAATTATATGAGCAAAGACGCCCTACTTTTTGTCAATAAAAAAGGCACTCCACTGACTCAATCTTATGTCAGTCGCATAGTAGAACAGCTTTTATTTCGTGCAGGGATTCGCAAGCAAAAAAATGGTGCTCACATGTTGCGTCATACTTTTGCCACCTTGCTTTATAAAAAGCAAAAAGATTTAGTTTTAGTTCAAGAAGCTTTAGGACATGCAAGTTTAAACACCTCAAGAATTTACACTCATTTTGATAATGATAAATTAAAACTTGCCGCACAAGTTGCAAAGGAATTAAGTGACTCTTGAAGACTACGCTGTTTTTGGTAAATATTTTTACCATGATTTAAAACACATTTTAAAAGCCTTTAATCACAAAGAAAGTAAAAAATGCTTTAAATTTATAGAAAAATATAAAAATGATTTTTATATTTTAATGCTTGCTGATTATGAGCTATATAGATATTTTCAAGATAAAAATTTCACAAGCAAAAAAGCTTATTTGTCGGTATTTGCTTTTAAAAAAAGAAAAAAATTTCAAAAAGAAGATATTGATGAAGAAAAATTTATTCCTGAATTTATAAATTTTTTAGATCAAGATAATTACAAAGAAAATTTCATCAAGGTTAAAGAGGCAATCTCCAAAGGAAGAGTTTATCAAATCAACCTCACTCAAAATTTTAAATTTCATAGCAAAATGGATTCTTTTGAACTTTTTAAACTTTTGCTTTCTAGACAAGATACTGAATTTAAAGCTTTTATAAAAGATGGAGCAAGAGAAATTTTGTCCTTCTCTCCTGAACTTTTCTTCAAGACCAAAAAAAGAAAAATATTTACAAAACCTATGAAAGGCACAATTAAGCGTGATAAAGATCCTATAAAAGATGAAGAAAATAAAATTTTCTTGCAAAATGATACAAAAAATCTAAGTGAAAATGTTATGATTTGTGATCTTTTGCGCAATGATCTTTCAAAAATCATCACAAAAAAAAGCTTAAAAACCAAACTTTTTGAAATTCAAAGTCACCCTACTTTACATCAAATGACTTCAAGTGTACAAGGAAAACTTAAAAAAAATATTTCTTTATATCAAATTTTTAAAGCTCTCTTTCCTTGCGGTTCTATTACAGGTGCTCCAAAGCTTGAAAGTATTAAATTTATTGAAGAATTAGAACAAAGAGATCGTGGTATTTACTGCGGAACCATAGGTTTAATACATAGAAATAAAAATAAATTTAGCGTAGCCATACGCACCTTAGAAAAACAAGATGAAATTTATACTTATAGTACGGGTAGTGGCTTGGTTTGGGACTCAAATTTCAAAGATGAATTTGAAGAATTAAAACTTAAAAGCGCGATCTTAAATCCTTGTGATTTTCATCTTTTTGAAACCATGTATTTTAAAAATTCTCAAATTTTATTTTTAAAAGAACATTTATTAAGGCTTATAAATTCAGCTCTTAAATTTAATTTTAATACTCACAAGCTCTTTAAAGATTTTTATAATATTTTAAATCAAAAAAGTTCTTATAAAGAATATCAAAATTTTACACTTTTTAAACTCGATGAAAAAATTTTTCACAAAAAACACTCTTTATTTTATCATTTTCCCCTACCCTTTAAAAATCCACACAAAGGAGGAATTTTAAAACTGATTTTATATAAAGACGGAAGATATGAATTCCAACAAAGCGCCTTAAAACAAAATTCAAACGATATTTTGCTTTTAAGTGATGATAAAATTAACTCAAAAAGTGACAATCCCTATCACAAAAGCTCTTTGCGTACTTTTTATAATCAACACTCATACAAATGGCATCAAAACTTGTGTTACGACATAGCTTTTTTTAACGAAAAAGATGAACTTTGTGAAGGCTCAAGAACCAATCTCATTTTAGAAAAAAACGCTCAATTTCATACTCCACAAATTCAAAGCGGTATGTTAAATGGCGTATATAGAAATTTCTTAATCAATCTTGGTTTGATAAAAGAAAAAGCATTATTTAAACAAGATTTATTTGAAGCAGAAAATATTTATTGCATTAATTCCGTGCGTGGTTTAAAAAAGGTAAAATTACAATGAAGAAAATTTTATTTATAGATAATTATGATTCTTTTAGTTATACCATCATCTATTATCTTAAAGAACTTGGCTTTGAATGTAAAGTGATAAAAAATGATGCCTTTAAAAAAGCTAAAGAATTAGAAAAATTTGATTTCACTCATCTTATCATCTCTCCTGGCCCTCATTCTCCCAAGGAATCTAAATTAAGCTTAAAAGCAATCAAATATTTTAAAAAAAATAAAAAAATTTTAGGTATATGTTTAGGACATCAGTGTATAGCTGAAGTTTTTGGCGGCAGGGTTTCTAAAATACAAAATCCCATGCATGGTAAAATTTCTAAACTTTATTTTAAAAAAGATCCTATTTTTAAGGGTATTAAAAAAGAAATTGAAATTTGCTTATATCATTCTTTGTATATTAGTTCTATGCCTAAAAAATGCAAAATTTTAGCTCATAATTCAGAAAATATTATTATGGCAATTAAACATAAAAAATATCCTATTTATGGATTGCAATTTCACCCCGAAGCGGTTTTAACTCAAAAAGGTAAAAAAATACTTAAAAACTTTATGAAGCTTTAGTCTTTTTTGCATTTAAAATATAAATATGAAAATCTAAAATAAAATATCCTTAAAATAATTATCATTAATATAAATTTATAAATAAAAAAACCGATAACAATATAAATTAATTTAAAAAGATTTAAGATGAAAATAGATACTTTGACAAAAAATTTTAGCAATTATCAAACACAAATAAACAAAGACAATGATTTGGTAAGTAATGTTCATAGTGACAATGTGGTTAAAATTCAAATTTCAGATGAAGCAAGAAGTTTAAGTCAAACAAATTCAAAAAATGAAAAAGAATATGAAATCAAAGTAAGTCAAGAAAAAATAGAAAACCACAAAGACCAAAATTCCATCCAAAGTAGCAAAGGTGGCGTAAATCCCGCATTAGAGGCTTTAATAGCAAAATTAGCTGAAATTTTAGCTAAAATTGCAGAACTTACTCAAAAAATGACAAACGCTAACGAACAAATGAAAACGACATTTCAAAAACAAATTGATGTGCTAAAATCTCAAGCAGATGTAATTCAAGCTCAAATTCAAGAACTCCAAAGCCAACAAGCTTGATTATATTTTTTCAAAAGTTTAAGAATGCTATAATGATGCATTTTTAAACTTTTTCAAGGAAAAATATGACTTATCTAGAAATCGAAGGCACAAATCATCTAAGCGGAAATGTTACAATAAGCGGAGCAAAAAATGCCGCCCTACCCTTGATTGTTTCAAGCATACTTGCCAAAAATGAAGTAAAAATCAACAATGTTCCTAATGTTGCTGATATAAAAACTCTTATATCTTTGCTAGAAAATTTAGGAGCTAAGGTTAATTTTCAAAACAATAGTGCTTTTTTAAACACAAACACTCTTAATCAAACCATAGCCAAATATGACATTGTGCGTAAAATGCGTGCTTCCATACTTACTCTAGGGCCTTTACTTGCTCGTTTTGGACATTGTGAAGTATCTTTACCTGGAGGATGCGCTATAGGACAAAGACCTATTGATTTACATCTTTTAGCCTTGGAAAAAATGGGGGCAAATATACAAATCAAACAAGGCTATGTCGTAGCTAGTGGAAATTTAAAAGGCAATGAAATTCTTTTTGATAAAATCACGGTTACAGGTAGTGAAAACATCATCATGGCAGCAGCTTTAGCTAAAGGTAAAACCAAGCTCTTAAATGTTGCAAAAGAACCCGAAGTAGTTCAACTTTGCGAAGTTTTAAAAGACGCAGGACTTGAAATCAAAGGCATAGGTACAGATGAGCTTGAAATTTATGGTAGCGATGGGGAACTTTTAGAATTTAAAGAATTTAGCGTTATACCTGATAGAATTGAAGCAGGAACTTATCTTTGTGCAGGGGCTATTACAAATTCTAAAATTACTTTAGATAAAGTTAACGCCACTCATCTTAGTGCAGTTTTAGCAAAACTTCATCAAATGGGTTTTGAAACTTTGATTGCAGAAGATAGTATCACCCTACTTCCTGCTAAAGAAATTAAACCTGTAGAAATCATGACAAGTGAATATCCAGGCTTTCCAACCGATATGCAAGCGCAGTTTATGGCATTAGCCTTAAAAGCTAATGGAACTAGTATTATCGATGAAAGACTATTTGAAAATCGTTTCATGCATGTAAGTGAACTTTTAAGAATGGGCGCAGATATTAAACTCAATGGTCATATTGCTACTATAGTAGGCGGAAAAGAACTTAACGCTGCTGATGTCATGGCTACAGATTTGCGTGCTTCCTCAGCCCTTATCTTAGCAGCTCTTGCAGCCAAAGGCGCAAGCAAAGTCCATAGAATTTACCATCTTGATAGGGGTTATGAAAATTTGGAAGAAAAATTTAAAGGTTTAGGTGTAAAAATCACAAGGCTTGAAGAATGAAAAATATCTTTGAAACCTTAAAAGACTTAGAAGATCAAATTTCATGCTTAGATGAAAGTGAGCTTATTAGCCTTGAAAAAGCAAAAGATAGAATTTTAGCTAAAGATTTATACGCTAGAAAAAATCTACCCAGTTTTGACAATGCTGCTCTTGATGGCTATGCTTTTAATTATGCTGATATCAATGAGGCTTTGGAGATTAAAGGGACTATTTTTGCAGGAGATAAAAATTTTTATACAGTTGCTAAAAATGAATGCTATAAAATCATGACAGGGGCTAAAATGCCCAAAAATGCTGATACTATCTTAATGTTAGAAGATGAGTATATAGAAGAAAATAAACTCATCATTAAAAAAGCCCCTAAACAATACAATGCCTATCGCTATAAAGGCGAAGAATTAAAAAAAGGTGAAATTTTACTTCAAAAAGGCACCAAACTTAATGATAAACATATCGCCCTGCTTGCTTCTCAAGGGCTTTATAAAATAGAAGTCATAAGAAAAATTCGCATAGGTATTTTTTCAAGTGGAAATGAGCTAAAAGAACCTTGGCAAGAATGTGATGAAGAAAGTATTTATAATGCCAATGCTTTGCCTTTACTAACCATGCTTCAAAATGCTTCTTATTTAGGTATTATCAAAGATAATTTTAAAAGCACTAAAGAGGCTTTAGAAAATACAAATTTTGATCTTTTAATCACTTCAGGGGGTGCAAGCGTTGGCGAGGCTGATTTTATGGAAAAAGCTTTAGATGAATTAGGCTTTACTCCGCTTTTTAAAGGTTTAAAAGCACGCCCTGCAAGGCCTACTAAGCTTTATCAAAAGGGTAAAAATTTCGTATTGATTTTACCAGGAAATCCTATGGCAGCTTATCTTTCTTGTTTTATTTTTGCTAAAAAAATCATTGATTTATTAAGTGGAAACCTAGATAATCCTTTAACATTTTACGCCAAAATGGGTATGGATTTAAAGCTTAAAAGTGGAAGAAATAATCTCATCTTAGGAAATTTAGAAAAAGATATTTTTACACCATTTAATGAAAACAAATTTGGCTCTGGTATGATACTTCCACTTATTAAAAGTGAGTTTTTACTTATAAGCGAAGAAAATACAAGCGAATTAAAAAAAGGTGATGAAATCACGCTTTTAAAAATATAATGTTTGTGTTTTTCACAAACATTAGCTTAATTTATCCTCATCGTCATGATCATGGATATATTGTTCATCATTGTCCAAGGTATCAACAAAACGCCCTATCCTTTCCCAGCGAACATTTTTATCTTTATCCCAAGAGAAATATACAAACCAAGGTTTACCTACTATCAAACTATAAGGAACAGAACCCCAAAAACGACTATCATAAGAATAATCGCGATTATCACCCATCATGAAATACTCATTTTCAGGTACATCAAAAACATAAGCATTTCCGCCGCTAAAACCTATATGATTTCCAAGTTCTTTAATATAAGTTGGAGACATAGCAAAATCACCTATGCTAAGAAAGCGCAAGATATCACTTTCTATATCTTTTTTTGGATCATAATGAATACCTTTTTGTTTATAAGGTTCTTTTACATAAATTTGCCCTCCAAGAGTAACAAGATCATTTGGATAATGTTCTTTCATAAAATCATCACCTTCATGCATTCTCACATAAAGTGTTTTATTTGCGTAAACCATCCTATCTCCTCCTGTACCTACACAACGCTTTACAAAGTGTTCTTTTTCATTTCTAGGGTTTCTAAAAACAACTATATCTCCTCTTTGTGGCCCTTGTGCTTTTATCAAATGTCCATTTTTATTAAAATCCGGCAAAACAGGAATTTCCAACCAAGGAATATGAGGAGTTGGGATACCATAGCTAAATTTTTTAACAAATAAAAAATCCCCCACTAATAAGGTGTTTTTCATAGAACCAGAAGGAATAACAAAAGCTTGTATAAAGAAAAAAATCACCAAAAGAACAATAACTACAGTTCCAGTCCAAGACTGCGAAAATTTATATAATCTCTTTAAAATTTCCATAGATTTTCCCTAATTAAGTCTATTTTTAGCAGATTTAACTGTGTTTTCTAAAAGCATGGCTATAGTCATAGGACCTACTCCACCTGGAACAGGAGTTATATAACTAGATTTTTTAGATACCTCTTCAAAATCTACATCTCCAACTATCTTTCCACTTTCAAGACGATTGATTCCAACATCAACAACAATCACTCCTTCTTTTACCATATCTGATCGAAGTAAATTCACACAACCTGCTGCTACTATAATCAAATCAGCCTGTCTAGTATAAAGGCTCAAATCTTTGGTTTTAATATGACAAACGCTTACTGTAGCTCCAGCGTTTAAAAGCATAGTAGCCATAGGACGACCTACTATATTTGAAGCACCTATAATAACAGCGTCTTTTCCTTCTAAATCAACTTCATAAGCCTTTAAAAGCTTCATAACTCCAAGTGGAGTACAAGGCAAAAACCCACTTTCTAAGCCTAAATTTAAATATCCTACATTAATAGGATGAAAACCATCAACATCTTTACTACTTATAATACTTTCAAGTATTAAATCTTTACAAATATGATCAGGTAAGGGAAGCTGAACCAAAATTCCATGAACACTATCATCGTGATTTAAGGTATTAATCAATGCCAAAAGTTCATTTTGTGTAGTATTTTCATTAAGATGATAAACTAAAGATTTAATTCCACATTCTTCACAGGCTTTAGCCTTAGATTTTACATAAGTTTGACTTGCAGGATTATCTCCAACTAAGATAACAGCTAAACAGCTTTCAATCCCTTTGCTTTTCAAAAATTGATTTTTTTCTTTTAATTCTTCTTTGATTTTTGCGCTTAAAGCTTTACCATCAAGTAAAGTCATTATTTTCCTTCTATAAATTTAATCACTTTTTTAAAGTAAAAATTGTATCATATTAAAACTTCATTAACAAGGTGAAACTTTGAAAATTGTTTTAATGTTTTTTTTATTTAATATCAGTCTTTTTGGTGCTGATTTTATTACTCTTAAAGAATACTCTAAAATGCTTTATGAAAATCCAAGAGGCATTAGTTGTAAAGAATGTCATGGAGCAGATGGAAGCGAACAAATTTTAGGATATTATATGAAAAATGGTATTAAAACAGCTTATAAAGTTCCAAGTATACAAAATCTTAGTTTTGAGAATTTTAAAAATTCTCTTAATCAGAGTAAAGACGCAAAATCAATCATGCCAAATTACTCTTTAACAAATGATGAAATTGTAACTTTATATAATTACATCAAGCAATTTAGCAAGGAAGAAAAATGACAAACAAAAAAGCTTTTAAAGAAGCGTGTAAATTCATCGCAGGTGGTGTAAATTCTCCAGTTCGTGCTTTTGCAAATGTTCAAAGTGAGCCAAAATTTATTTCCCATGGAAAAGGTGCTTATATTTTCGATATAGATGGAAATTCTTATATAGACTATGTTCAAAGCTGGGGGCCTTTACTTTTTGGACATTGCGATAAAGATATACAAAAAGCTTGTCAAAAAGTACTTCATAAAGGTTCAAGTTTTGGAGCTCCAACTTTATTAGAAACTGAACTTGCCAAGCTTGTTTTATCTGATTTTCCTCATTTAGAAAAGATCCGCTTTGTAAGCAGTGGAACAGAAGCAACCATGAGTGCTATTCGTCTTGCTCGTGGTTTTACTAAAAAAGATAAAATTTTAAAATTTGAAGGATGTTATCACGGGCATTCTGATTCATTATTGGTGAGCGCAGGAAGTGGTGCTGCTACTTTTAACTCTCCTAGTTCTTTGGGTGTTTTAGAAGATGTAGCTAAACACACTTTAGTAGCAAAATATAATGATATAAATAGCGTTAAAGAGCTTTTTGAAAAAAATAAAGATATTGCATGTGTTATCATTGAGCCTATTGCTGGAAATATGGGGTTAGTTCCAGCTAAACAAGATTTTTTAGAAGAACTTGCTAAGATCTGCAAAAACAATCAAACTCTGCTGATTTTTGATGAAGTAATGAGTGGATATAGAGCATCTTATCTTGGTTCCTATGGAATCAATCATATTCAAGCAGATATAATTACTTTTGGTAAAGTAATAGGAGGTGGTCTACCTGCAGCAGCGTTTGCTTCTAGAGCTGAAATTATGGATATTTTAAGTCCTTTGGGTGGAGTTTATCAAGCAGGAACTTTAAGTGGAAATCCTTTAGCAATGGCTGCAGGCATAGCAAGTCTTACAAAAGCCAAAAAGAAAACCAAGCTTTATGACAAGCTTGGAAAATTAGCAAAAAAACTTACTCAAGGAATGAAAAAATTAGCAGATGAAAAAGGACTTCCGCTGCAAGTTTGTCATGTAGGTTCTATGTTTGGATACTTTTTCACCAAAAATCCTGTATCAAACTACCAAGATGCATTAAAATCTGATCTAGCATTATTTTCAAAATTTCACAAAAATATGCTTGAAAATGGAATTTATTTAGCGCCTTCTCAATTTGAAACAGGCTTTATATGTTCAAAAATGGATGATAAAATTGTAGATACAACATTAGAAGCTGTTAGGGAAAGCTTTAAAAGAATATGAGCAATATTTTAAAAGAAGAAAAAAATCACTTAGAAAATTCCAACAGCAAAAGACAAAAAATCATTCGCAAAACTCTTGAAGCTGCGGATGGTTTAAGTCTTGGCATCTCTATGGTTGTTGCTGTATTTATAGGTGTGGGAATAGGATATTTACTTAAAAAATTTACTCCTTATCCTTGGCTTTTTTGGCTTGGAGTTTTTTGGGGGATCAGTGCTGCCATACTTAATGTTTACAAAGCTTATAAAGTTCAAGTAAAAAGCTATGAAGAATTTAAAGAAAGAGATGAGTTGATCAAAGAAAAAATTCAAAAAGAAAAGAATAAATAATGGAACATAAAAAAGCTCTATTTTGTATTTTTGCCATTATTCATTTATTTTTTTGGATCATATTTTCATTGTTAAATCATTTTAAATTAGATACATTTTTAAGCTATGAAATAGCTTTTTTTAGTGTTTTATTGATTATTTTTGCTTCTTATTTAAATTATAAAAAAGTCATTATAAAAAAATCAAAAAATTATGAAAAAGATTTTAATTTCATTTCATCGCTTTTTATCAAAAAAAAACAAAATTTATCAAAAATTATTCATTTTAAAGTTCTAAAAGACGATTTAAAGCCAAATATTAAAGAGAAAATCCATTTTTTTACTATGTTTTTTACTCTCTTTAAATTGATGGCTTATGTAATATTGGTTGCTGGATTTTTATTTTTACATCGCCAAGATAAATTAGATATCTTTGCTTATATTTGTGGAATTTCATCCTTGCTAGTTTGTGTGTTTATTTTTATTTTATATATAAAAAAGTATGAGTCCAAAAAAAATTATTAAATCAATGACAGCACTTTTTGCTGGTATGGCATTTTTATTTGCAGGTAATGCCTTGATAGTAAGCTCTATAGGTGTTATATTAAAAGAAAACGGAGAAAGTTCTTTAGCTGTTGGAGTGGTAAGTTCTTGTTTTTTTATAGGCGCTCTTGTTGGAACCATCGGTGCTCATAAAATTATTTCTCGTATAGGTCATATACGCTCTTTTGGGCTATTTGGGGCTATTTTTGGAATTTCAGTTATGCTTCATACAGTAAGCGAAAATCTTATTTTTTGGGCTGTTTTAAGATTTTTCATAGGGATTTGCTACTATGGTCTTTTAATGGTCATAGAATCATGGCTTAATGAAAAAAGCAAAAATGCCATTCGATCTAGAATTTTAGGTTTTTATGAAATTGTTTTTTATCTTGCGTTTGGTATTGGAGTTTTAATCATAGCGTTAAATTTAAGCAAACATAGTGTATTTATTCTCAGTGCAACTTTAATTTTACTTTCATCTTTGCCTTTAAATTTGATTAAAATCAAAGAACCTGTTTTGCCCGCATCAAGTCCTATTTCTATACCTAAAATTTTTGATATAGCCCCTTTGGCTATCGTCACAAGCTTTATAGCCGGAATGCTTATAAATGGCTTTTTTTCTATGGCATCTTTATTTATACTTTTGCAAGGTTTTGATGCAAAAGCGGTTTCTTATTTTATATTTTGTGGGGTTTTAGGTGGTTTTATTGCGCAAACCATCATAGGAACTATTTCAGATAAACTTGGTCGCAAATTTGCCATTATCACTTGCGCAAGCATAGGATTTATCACTATGCTTATATTTATCTTTTTTAAACTTCACTTGCATATGCAATATTTTTTAGGAATTACTCTAGGTATAGGAATATTTTGTTTATATGCTTTAGCACTTGCTAGAGCAAATGATGTTTTAGTAAGCAAAAATAAAGGCGTAGAGTTAGGTCGTGGGGTTCTTTTTTGCTATTCTTTGGGCTCTTTGTTTGGTCCTTTAATTTTAGGTTTTTTAATGCAATACTTTGAAATCAAAGGTTTTATATGGTTTTATATAGTTTCTTTAGCATTTTTAATTCTTTTTGCTATCAATAAACCAAATATTTTAAATAAAAAATTTAAGAAAAAACCTGGAAATATGGTGATATTTGATGATTAATACTCAACTAGCAAGTCAAATTGCCAATACGCAAAAAAATGATTTAAAAGTAGATAACTCTACTTCAAAAGATAAAACAAATTTAAAGGACAATCCAAAAGAAGCACTTGCGCAAGCTTTAAAGCAAAATTTAGGTTTAAGCAAGGACGCTAGCAGTGAAGAAATACTAGCAAAATTTGTTCAAAATGAAACAGGCACCAAATTAAAAGAACTTGTTAATAAACTTTTAGATCAAATCAATGCTCAAAAAAACCCCGATTCCCCTGTACTTAAACAAGGAAAAAATTTAAATTTAGCTCCTAATTTTGCTAATGAATTAAAAACTTTAAGCACAGAACTTGCAAAAAGCGATACTTTTACACAAGTTTTAGACAGATTAAATCAAATTTTAAAACCTGCCAGTGAAATAAAAAACAACAACTTAGCTCCTTTGTTTAAAAATTCAGGCGTATTTTTAGAAGCTAAATTAAAAGATGCCCTAAACGAAGAATTGCTGCCCAAAAGTTTTCACTCTCTTTTAAGTACAATCAAAGGTCTTAGTAGTGAAAAACTAAGTATTCAGATAGCCCAACTTGCAAATGCAAATTTAAACCCAAAAGACACTTTAAAAGAATTAAAAAATATTATTAATTCTAGCAAAAATGAAAATAAGCAAATTTTAAATCAAAGTTCTTTTAAAGCACTTTTAAATTTAAGTTCTAAATTGGACAATTTTAAAAATTATATAAGTAAAAATCCCAGTCATGCTCAAGAAAAAATCACCCCTATGGCTAATAAAATTTTAAAAGAATTAAATTCCATCAAAAATGATTTTTTCAAAGCTCTTAATAAGCCAGAAAATTTAATGATAAAAGATCCAAACATCCTTAAGCAAACTGCTACCGCCTTTGAAAAACTTGAAAATACTTTAAAAAATATACTAGGCAATCAAGCTTCTAAAATACAAGATAAAGAAAATATTTTAGAAAATCTTTTAAGTAACAAAGAAAATATCAAAGAAGAAAAACTTAATCATAACACAAAAAACCAAGATGAAGAAAAACATATAAAAGCATCAAAAGAAGAAAATCTCACAGATGATACCAAGCAAGATTCAAAATTAGATTCTGATATAAAAACCCACGAAGAAGATACCCAAGATACAAAAAATGATATTCAAAACAATGAAACAGAAAATAATCCAGACAATGATATAAAAAATTCTACTCCAAACCAAGAAAAAATTAAAGATGAAAAACAAGAAAAATCAAAAGAAAATATCAAAGAAAATCCAAAATTTTATGAAACAAAAACAGAAAACAAAACTTCAATCAATACAAATAATCCTAACACAAACAATATGCAAAATTTAAATAATTCTCAAAATATTCAATCTAACAATAACCAAACTATGCAAAATATTTTTAAAAATCAGGAATTTATAAAACAAAATATTGTAAAAAATTTAGCATTTAATGTAGAAAATTTAGATCTAGAACAAGTGCAAGATTTAAGTAAAAATTTAAGCAATCTTTCTCGTAGACTTAATGAAAGCTTAAAAGAACTTGAACCTTATACTCAAAATGCCAAACTTAATCAAGCAGAACTTAAAAATCTCGAACACAAACTCAATCTTTCTACCAAAGATCTAGCGCAAATTAAACCAAAAACAGAACAAGATATAGCTGAATCTTTACATCATGATGTAAAATCAACACTTTTGCAAATTTCAAATTTAGCTAAAAATGAAGGCAATGAAGCTATATATAATCAAGCTAATCGTCTTTTAGCGCAAATTGAAATCAATCAGCTTATGTCTTTAGCTAATGATTCTATCAATACTTATCTGCCTTTTTCTTGGGATGATTTAAATGATTCTAAAATTATGTTTAGACGCGGAAAAAAGGACAAATTTTTTGCTCAGATTAAACTCGAATTTGCAAAACTTGGGGATTTAGAAATTCTTATTTCTTTAAATAATGAAAAATATATAGATATTAATATTATGGCAGAAAATATTGAATTTAGAAAAACCATCTATGAAAATGCCCATGAGCTTAAAAGAAATATCAATAAAGCAGGACTTTTAAGTGCAAATTTCTTTGTAGGTGATATCATAAGAAGTAAATTTGATACTAGAAATATGAAAAATTTAGATCTTGAAATGGGTATGGATAAAAAAGTATGAGCAAAATCAAAAGATCGATTAAAAAAGCTGTAGCTCTAGGCTATCAAAAAGAAAAAAACTCTGCACCAAAAGTGCTTGCAAGTGGCAAAGGCGAAAGTGCTGCTAAAATTATTTCTTTAGCCAAGGAACACGGAGTTCCTATTAAAGAAGATGAAGATTTAATAGAAATTTTAAGCAAGCTTGACTTAGGTGATGAAATTCCACCTAATATGTATAAAGCTGTAGCTGAAGTTTTTGCCTTTATCTATCAAATGGCAAATAAAACTCCTAAAAACTAATCCGCTATTTTTTCTCCAAATTTAATACCCTGCCCTACTTTTAAATTAAAAGTTAAAAGTCCTTTTTGAGAGATTAAAACTATAGTAGAACCTAGCTCAAAATTTCCTAGTTCTTCGCCTTTTTTGAAATTTAAATTTTCATATTTTCTAGTAAAATTATGAGAAATTTTAGCATTGGTTTGTATGCTTGCATCAAAATTAAAACGCATTTTTCCTACATTTTGCGCTCCTACAAAAACAAGCCAAAAAATACCTTTTTCATTTTGACATTTCAAGCTCACTCTTTCATTTTTTACATATAAATTACCAATGCGTTCTAAATGTTTTTCATTTACGCTATAAAGGGCGCCACTTGTGTAAGTTGCACTTAAAATTTGCATATCACAAGGGCTGTGATAACGATGATAATCTTTTGGAGAAAGATAAATATTGACATAATCAAGCCCATTTTTAAGTTCATCTTTTTCAAAGCTATCTTTTAAAAGCTCCTCAACGCTATAAGCATGTCCTTTTATAGAAAAAGCAAAATGTTCTTCATTTGCTAAAAAAGTACTTCCACACTCTAAAATTTTACCATCACTTGGACTGATAAAACCTTCTTCAAATTTTCTTGGAATTTGCAAAGTTCTTGTAAAAAGAGCATTTAAACTCTCATATTCACAAGGAGCTTTAAATTCACTCATATTGATATTAAAATACTTAACATAATTTTCATTAATAACTTTTTGTATCATTTTAGGAAATTTAATCCCTGCTACAAAACCAAAAAGTCTCGAACTTTCTTTTGAAAAACTCATTTTTTTCCTTTTAAATTTAAAATCACTATTTCACTCGGAGCAAAAACTCTAAGACTTGGCCCCCAAAATCCTGCTCCACTACTCACATAAAGCTTAGTTTTTTCTCCTAAATCATAAAGCCCATGAACAAAACCTTGTTGAAGTTTAACTAAAAACATAAAAGGAAAAATTTGCCCTCCATGCGTATGCCCACTTAAAACAAGGTCAAAATCACTTAAATCATAAAGCAAAGCTGTTTTGGGTTGATGTGTGAGTAAAATACTAGCTTTACTTGTATTTAAATCCACTTTTATTCTTGCTAAATCAGGAGCATATAAACCCTTATCAAGCCCGGCTAAATCTCCAAGTCCAGCAATATTTATAAAACCTAAATCTAAATTTTGATTGACTAAAATTTTCATATTAGTATGTTTTCTAAGTAAATCCAAAACTTTATTGATACCATGATAATACTCATGATTTCCCAAGGCATAAAAAGTTCCATAAGTGGAATTAAAATCATTAAGTTTTGAGATGTAATTTTTTAAATCTTTAGGATTAGTATCAATCAGATCTCCTACTATTACAACCATATCAGGACTTTGCAAATTCACTTTAGTGATGAGCTTATCTAAAAAATTTTCATGCAAATTTTTACCCAAATGTATATCAGTAAGCATGACAATTTTTAAATCTTGTTTAAGATTTGGTATTTCAACATCAACACTCTTTACTTCAGGTGTTTTTAGAGCATTATTTATACTTATATAAATTAAAAACACACTTAAAACTATAAGAGAAAGCTCAAAAATCAAACGCAAAATAAGATTATATTTTTTATCTCTTTTACCCATAAGAGCTAAAATCAATTTAATAAAATCCCAAGCTAAAGTCATAAAAAACAAACAATAAGTTGGCGCATAAAGCATGGCTAAAATTTCATACCAAGTATCACTTAAATATTCATCTCTACGAAATATTAAAAACACAGCTTGGGCTAAAAAAAGCACAATAAAAATAAAGGCAAAAATTTTATAAAAATACTTAAAAAGAGTAATTTTCTTGATTAATCTTTTATAAATATAAACATTTGCTAAGCCAAAAATCAATAATACAATGAAAGAAAAAATTAAAAATATCATAAAAGTATTATAACCAAGTAAAATTAAATATCCGTATAAATTTTTCTGTTATAATAAACTTTTAAATAATTTTAAAGGCTATAAAATGTACCGTTTTGCACCTTCTCCCACAGGTGATATGCACATAGGAAATTTACGCGCAGCAATTTTTAATTATATCTGTGCAAGACAAAAAAATATGGATTTTATCTTACGTATTGAAGATACTGATAAGGCTAGAAATATAGCAGGAAAAGAAGAAGAAATCAAAGAAATTTTAAATCTTTTTGGTATTTCATGGCAGCATTACTATATACAAAGTGAAAATTTAAAATTCCATCGCCAAATGGCTTTAAAACTTATAAGTGAAAAGAAAGCTTTTGCTTGTTTTTGCACCGAAGAAGAACTTGAAGCAAAAAAAGAGCTAGCTAAAAAACAAGGTAAAGCTTATCGCTACGATGGCACTTGTGAAAAACTAGCCGATATCGATGTTTTAGAATGTGAAAAACCCTTTGTTATCCGTCTTAAAAAACCTACTCACACTATGAAATTTACAGATTTTATCAAAGGTGAATTAAGTTTTGAACCTGAAAATATAGACTCTTTTGTGATTATGAGAACGGATAAAACTCCAACTTATAATTTTGCTTGTGCGGTTGATGATATGCTTGAAAATGTTACTTGTATTATACGCGGAGAAGATCATGTTTCAAACACTCCAAAACAAGAACATATCCGCGCAAGTTTAGACTATAACAAAGCCATAACTTATGCGCACTTGCCTATCATTTTAAACGAAGAAGGTGTTAAAATGAGCAAAAGAGAAGCACATTCTTCTGTAAAATGGCTACTTGAAAGTGGAATTTTACCTAGTGCAATCGCAAATTATCTTATCATGCTAGGCAATAAAACTCCTTGTGAAATTTTTACCTTAGAAGAAGCTATAAAATGGTTTGATATTTCTAAAGTTTCAAAAGCTCCAGCAAGATTTGATCTTAAAAAACTTTTGCAAATTAATCGTGAACATATCAAAATGATAAAAGATGATGAGCTTAATAAAACTTTAGATTTAAACAAAGATCTTGCACAACTTGCTAAATTTTACACTCAAGAAGCAAGCACCACAAAAGAACTTAAAGAAAAAATGCGAGCTATTTTCAACACAAAAGACTTTGGAGAGTTTGAAACAGAATGTAAAATTTTAAAAGAACTCTTAAAAGATATTGAACTTTTTGAAAACTATGAAGATTTTAAAAATGAACTTTTAAGCAAAAGCGGCTTAAAAGGTAAAAAATTTTTCATGCCTTTAAGGATAATTTTAACAGGAAATATTCACGGACCTGAGCTTAGCGATCTTTATCCTTATATTAAAAATTTTATTCACGAATTAGCAAGGATTTAATTATGGTTATAGACTCTTTTATTATTTCTATTTTTCAAGTACTACAAATTGTCATTAACATTTATACTTGGATTATTATTATCACGGCACTTTTAAGCTGGGTAAATCCTGATCCTTATAATCCTATAGTGCAAATTTTATATAAACTAAGCTACCCTGCTTACGCCTTAGTTAGAAAAATTCCAACACGCATTGGTAATATTGATCTTGCACCTTTGATTATAGTCTTAGCATTGCAGTTTCTTGGTATTTTTCTTGGGAATATCTTAAGGAGTATATTGTGATAAAAAAAATACTCGTTTTTTTATTTATTTTTTCAAGTTTAAATGCTACACAATATAGCATAGAAAAACTCAAAAAAGAAGAAAATTCACTTGCTAAGGATTATTATATTTATAGGCTTTTAGAAAAAAATAAAATCAGTAAAAAAGATGCACAGGATTTAAATTCTCATATTTTTCGCTATATAGGAAAAATTAAATCCGAACTTGAAAAAATCATCCCCTTAAAGCCTTATATCAACCCAAAATATGCTAAATGCTATACCTATACAGCAAATACTATCTTAGATGCAAATTTAACTTGTCAAAGTGTGCGCTTAAATTCATTAGTTTTTATAGCGAGTTTAAATTCCAAAGACCGAACTACTTTAGCTCAAACCTTTGAAAATCAAAGACCTGATTTGACAAATTTATTGCTAGCTTTTAATACTTCTGATCCTATGAGCTATATGGTACAAAAAGAAGATATTAATGGTTTTTTTAAACTTTATAATTATTCTAAAAAATACGACTTAGATTTAAATACAAGTTTAGTCAATAAACTACCAAACCACATTGGTTTTAAAGATTTTGCACAAAATATTATTATTAAAAAAGAAAATCCAAAATTTAGACATTCTATGCTAGAAATAAATCCTGAAAATGTAAGTGAAGATTCTGCTTTCTATTTAGGAGTCAATGCCTTAACTTATGATAAAACAGAGCTTGCTTATGACTTTTTTAAAAAGGCGGCTCAAAGTTTTAAATCGCAAAGCAATAAAGACAATGCTATATTTTGGATGTGGTTGATTAAAAACAATGAAGAAGATTTAAAAACTTTATCGCAAAGTTCTTCTTTAAATATTTATAGTCTTTACGCAAAAGAACTTACTAACACACCTTTTCCAAAGATAGAAAGCCTTAATCCAAGCAAGAAAAAAAATAATTTTAATATGCAAGATCCTTTTGCTTGGCAAAAAATAAACAAACAAATTCGCGATGCTAATGCAAGTCAACTAGATGTCTTGGCAAAAGAATTTGACACACAAGAAACCTTGCCTATTTATGCTTACATATTAGAACGCAAAAATAATTTTAAAAAACATTATTTTATAATGCCTTATTATGACAATATAAAAGACTATAATAAAACAAGACAAGCTTTAATTTTGGCTATTGCCAGACAAGAAAGTCGTTTTATTCCAACTGCTATTTCAGTTTCTTATGCTTTAGGCATGATGCAATTTATGCCATTTTTAGCCAATCACATAGGAGAAAAAGAATTAAAAATTCCAAATTTCGATCAAGATTTTATGTTTAAACCTGAAATAGCATATTACTTTGGAAACTATCATCTAAATTACCTTGAATCACGTTTAAAATCTCCACTTTTTGTCGCTTATGCTTATAATGGTGGTATAGGATTTACTAACCGTATGCTTGCAAGAAATGATATGTTTAAGACGGGCAAATTTGAACCTTTCTTGTCTATGGAGCTAGTTCCTTATCAAGAAAGCCGAATTTACGGAAAAAAAGTTCTAGCTAATTATATTGTGTATCGACATCTTCTGAACGATAGTATAAAGATTTCGGATATTTTTGAAAATTTAATTCAAAACAAGGCAAATGATCTAAACAAATCTTAGCTACAAGCCTAGTCTCTTCCTTGACACTAGGAAGAGATACTTTAAAATAATCAGTATAGTTATTTTGTATTATATATTTTAAATACTCATCATCTAATTTTTCAATATTGGCTTTTTTATTATTGATAAAAACTTCTAAATTTTGAATTTTTAATGTATTTGGAGTAAAAGACAAGGCCAATACATCATCTTTACTTGTCTTATCTAGAATTGGGTTTAAATAAGACATGGTTACAATGGCATTAATCTTATCTTGTGTGATTTTGTATTTTTGAGTAAACATTAAAGTTTGAGATTTTAAATTTGTATCCACAATCGCCTGATCTTTTAAAGAACAAGCTCCAAGCAAAAAAGTACCTAAAATTACACTATAAATTTTCATTCTTTTTCCATATTTTTTAGTATTATTGTAGCCTTTTAACCCTATTTTTTGGTTTAAAAAGATATAATTTTACAAAAAAAATTAAGAGTATATTTTATGAAACAACTTATCATAGCTTTTAGCGGGCCTTCAAATTCAGGAAAAACTACACTCATCACCAAAATAGCTGATAATTTTTTGCAACAAAATTTAAAAGTTTTAATCATTAAACATGATCCTGCCGATAAAGCTCAATTTGATTTTAACGGTAAAGATAGTTTTAAATTTTTTCAAAGCGGAGCTGAAGTCATGGTTTTAAGCCCTACAAGAACAACTTTTTTTTCTCATGAAAATAGAGATATTTTAAAAGCTTTAAAATTAAGCCCTGATTTTGACATTTGTTTGGTTGAAGGATTGAAAACTCTTGATTTACCACGCATTAGCGTATTTTGCAAAGAAATTGATGAAAGTTATTTTACTTTTTCAAACGCCATTGCAAGCTATGAAAAAATTTCTCACCCTTATCTTACTTGGCTTGATTTAAACGATATACAAGCTATTTGTCAATATATACTTAAAAATGCTAAAAATTTACAAGGAGAATTATAAAATGCAAGAAGTGATTTCTTATATACAAAAAGCTGTTTTAGAAATTTCTAACGCTTTAAAATTTCCCGATACAAGCTACAGTCAAAATCAAAATTTTACAGGCGATACCCAACTCAAATTTGATGTTTTAAGCGATGAAATCATCACAAAAACCCTAAGTCAATGTTCAAGGATTAAAGCCATCATAAGTGAAGAAAAAGACGAAATTTTAACGCTTAATAAAAAAGCAAATTTTATCGTAGCTTATGATCCTTTAGATGGTTCTAGCTTAATGGATGTTAATTTTGCTATAGGTTCTATTTTTGCCATCTATGAAGAAAAAGCAAATGCCAAAAATTTAAGAGCTGCACTTTATAGTATGTATGGAGCGCGCTTAGAACTTGTGATTTGCAAAGATCAACCAAAACTTTATCGCCTAAATGCAAATAATGAATTTATTTTTATAAAAGATCTTAAAATGAATGAAAAAGGCAAAATTAATGCTACAGGCGGAACGCAAAAATTTTGGGAAGAAAAACACGCTAAATTTGTCAAAAGTCTTTTTGATGAAGGATATCGCTTAAGATATTCTGGGGCTATGGTAAGCGATATCAATCAAATTTTATTAAAAGGGGGTGGGATTTTTAGTTATCCTGCAACACAAGATGCGCCTAATGGCAAACTTCGTGCTTTTTTTGAAGTCTTTCCTCTAGCCTTTATCATAGAAAAAGCAGGCGGAAAAACTACAAATGGAAAAAATCACTCCTTGCTTGAACTTGAATTTGATAAAATCCATGCGACAACTCCTTGTTTTTTTGGCTCAGAATATGAAATTTCAAAACTTTTAAAGGCTTACAATGAATGAGATTAGAGATGAATTTGAGCAAGATATGGATAAAAAGAAAGAAATTTTACTTTCATGTCAAAACTCAAAAAACCTAAACTCTTGTTATAATTGCAATGAAATTTTTAACTGCCAAACTAGAAAAAATTATGTTGATGCAGTCTATAATAGTATGTCTAAGGGTAAAACCGAAGGCGGATTTGACTTTTAAAGGAAAAAAATGCGTTATATTACAACACCAATTTATTATGTAAATGATGTACCTCATTTAGGTCATGCTTATACTACCATCATAGCCGATACTTTAGCAAGATTTTATCGTTTGCAAGGACATGAAACAAGATTTCTAACAGGAACAGATGAGCATGGACAAAAAATCGAAGAAGCTGCCAAACTAAGAAATTCCACTCCTCAAGAATATGCTGATAAAATCAGTTTTGAATTTAAAAAATTATGGGATGAATTTGAAATCACCTATGATATTTACGCAAGAACAACTGATACAAGGCATATTGAATTTGTTAAAGCTATGTTTTTAAAAATGTGGCAAAAAGGTGATATTTATAAAGATGAATACGAAGGACACTATTGTATTTCTTGTGAAAGCTTTTTTACTCAAAGTCAGCTTATCAATGATTGTTCTTGTCCGGATTGTGGCAAACAAACTAGAATTTTAAAAGAGGAAAGCTATTTTTTCAAACTTTCAAAATATCAAGATAAAATTTTACAATGGTATGAAGAAAAAGATCCCATCCTACCAAAAAACAAAAAAAACGAACTTATAAATTTTGTCCAAAGCGGCCTTAAAGATCTTTCTATTACAAGAACAAGTTTTGATTGGGGGATTAAACTGCCTCAAGAAATTAATGATGATAAACATATTATTTATGTATGGCTTGATGCACTTTTTATCTATATAAGTTCGCTTGATTTTCAAAGCAAGGGAGAAAATGCTAAATTTTGGCCTGCGCATGTGCATTTAGTAGGAAAAGATATCTTGCGTTTTCATGCCATTTATTGGCCAGCTTTTTTAATGAGCGTGGATTTGCCTTTGCCAAAATTTATAGGTGCACATGGCTGGTGGACTAAAGAAGGTGAAAAAATGAGCAAATCTAAAGGCAATGTTGTAAAACCTAAAGAAATAGTTGATGCTTATGGAAGCGAAGCTTTTAGATATTTCTTGCTTAGAGAAGTGCCTTTTGGTAATGATGGGGATTTTAGCGAAAATATGCTGATAAATCGTATCAATGCTGAACTCAGCAATGAATTTGGAAATTTACTTAATCGCATTATAGGTATGAGTACAAAATATGATCAAGGAAATATTTCAAAAGAAGGTGTTTTAAAATTTTACAATGCCGAACTAAATCAAGCAAAAGAACACTTAAATTTAGCGGTAGAATTTTTAGAAAACTTACAGTGTAATCGTTATATAGAAGAACTTTTTAAAGCCTTAAGTGTGGCAAATTTAGCCATTAGTAAATACGAACCTTGGAATTTAATCAAAGAAAACAAACACGAACAAGCTAATGCTTTAGTGGCACTTTGTGCAAATATTTTAGCCAAAACAAGTCTTTTGCTAAGCCCTGCTCTACCAAAGTCTTGTCAAAAAGTAGCTTTGGCTTTAAATTTTGAAATTTCGTTTGTAAATTACGCAAAAATGATACTTGATAATGAACTTTTAGATTTTAAAGCAAATCCTTGTGAAGCTTTATTTCCAAAAGTAGAAAAAGCTCTTTTAAAACAAGAAATTAAAGAAGAACCTAAAAAAGAAGAAAGTCCTAAAATAAAAATCGATGATTTTGCAAAAATTGAAATCAAAGTTGCTAAGGTGCTTGATTGTCAAAATATAGAAGGGAGTGAAAAACTTTTAAAATTTCAACTCGAACTTGACAATAAAGAGATCCGTCAAGTACTCTCAGGCATAGCAAAATACTATAAAGCCAGTGATTTAATCGGTAAACAAGTATGTGTTATAAGTAATCTTAAAAAAGCTAAAATTTTTGGACATGAAAGCGATGGTATGATACTTTCTGCAAAAAGCGGAGATAAACTTGTTTTAATCACTCCTGAACAACTTGTGCAAAACGGTTCTTTAGTAGGCTAAAATATGCAAATTAGCAATTTAGGCGAACTTTTAAACGCAACGCTCATTCATGAAGGTAGCGTTTTAAGTGTGGAAGGTTTTGCCATAAATTTAAACGAACTTAAAGCAGGCTTTGCTTTCTTTAATAACGATAAAAAAGAAATTGCCCAAGCTATAAAAAAAGGCGCTTATGCTATAATTACAGAAAATGACATTGCTATTGAAGATAAAGACATTTTTTACTTTAGAGTAGAAAATCTAGAACAAGCTCTTGTAAGATTTTTACGCTTTTTTTGTGAAGATAAAGAATGTGAATTTTTGCTTTTTAAATCTTACGAACTAAGTCTTTGCAAGGCTTTTTATTTTAACATTTTAAAAGGAAATATTTTTGCTGATTTTGAAAAACTAATCAAAGCAAAAAAGGGTGAAATTTTTTGTTACTGTGAAGAAAATTACTTAAATAAACTTTGCGCCTATTCTCATAGTCTAAAAGATGCTAATTTTACTTTATTATCGCGATCTAGCTTCTTTTTTACAACTTTGATTTGTGAAAATTTATATTTTAAAAATCTTAATTTGCCTTTTTTTTACGCAAATAGTTTTGCAAAAATTATTTCTTTTTTAAAAGAAAAAAATCAAAAAATAATATTTGACTTTAATAAGATTGATGATTTTAAAATTTATTTTATTGACGATAAATTTGAAATCACTCCTTTTGGTTCAAGCTCTCAAGCGTTTATTGTAAGCAACAACCAAAATACCTTTGAATTCTGGAAAGAAAAATTTAAAAACATAAAAGACTTTAAAATTGCTTCTAAAAATTCTTTATTTTGCGATTTTTCCTATAATCAGCTTTCAGATTTAAGAAAATTAAAAAATTTTAAATATTGTTTAATTCTTGAAAATTATGATATTTTTGAGCAAGAATTTGAAAACAAAGAAAATCAAACCCCAAGCTTATTTTAAATTCACTCCTTCATTTTCAAGCAAAAATCTTTTTATTTCAAGCCCTCCATTATATCCTCCTATGCCATTGCTTGCAATAACTCTATGACAAGGTATAAAAATAGGAATTTGATTTTTAGAATTTGCATTTCCGACAGCTCTAAAAGCTTTTGGATGATTAATTTTTTCTGCTATATCTTTATAAGTAGCTATTTTACCATAAGGAATTTTCATTAAAGCCTTATAAACCTTTGATTCGAAATCTGTACCTTGTATCAAAACAGGAATGCTAAATTTTCTAAGCTTATGAGTAAAATATAAATCAAGTTCATATTTTGCTAAGTCAAGCAAACTACAATTTTTTTCTGATCTTTTATTATTACAAAAATCGACTCTAGTTAAAAATTTTCCATCACTATGTAAAGATAGGTAACATAAAGGCATTTTATAATAAACTTTAAACATTTTTTATCCTTCAAAGAGCTACAATTATAATAAAAAATATTTAAGGAGTAGAAAATGTCTTTTATGCAAGAATACAATAAACTTGTTGAAGAAAGAGCCGCTTTGGGTATACCACCCCTTCCTTTAAATGCAAATCAAACTAAAGAACTTTGTAAACTACTTGAAAATGAAAATAATGAAGAGCTTGCAAATCTTTTAGAAAATAGAGTAAATCCTGGTGTTGATGATGCAGCTTTAGTAAAATGTGAATTTTTAGATTCTATACTTAAAGGCAAAATCAGTGCTCCAAATATAGACAAAAAAAGAGCCTTAAGAATGCTTGGAACTATGCTAGGCGGATATAATGTTAAAGTTTTAATCGATGCCTTAAAAGATGAAAACATAGCCAAAGATTCTGCAGAAGTGTTGAAAAATATTATTTTTGTTCATGATAATTTTCATACCATAGCTGAACTTAGCAAAAACAATCCACACGCTAAGGAAGTTTTACAAAGCTGGGCAAATGCGGACTGGTTTAACAAAAAAGAAAAATTACCTCAAGTGATTAAATGTATAGTTTTCAAAGTAGCAGGCGAAACAAATACCGACGATCTAAGCCCTGCAGGAGATGCTTTTACAAGAAGCGATATTCCTTTGCATGCAAATGCCATGCTAAAGGTAAGACAAGCAGGATCCTTAGAAAAAATCAAAGAGCTTAAAAAAAGCGGTCGCGAAGTAGTTTATGTAGGTGATGTTGTAGGAACAGGTTCAAGTAGAAAATCGGCAATAAATTCTATACAATGGCATTTAGGAAAAGAAATAGAAGGTGTGCCAAACAAGCATAGCGGTGGTATAGTAATGGGTTCAACTATAGCACCGATTTTCTTTAACACTGCTCAAGATAGCGGGGCTTTACCTATCATCTGTGATGTAACAAACTTAGAAATGGGCGATGAGTTTGAAATTCATCCTTATGAGGGAAAAATCATAAAAAATGACTCTATAATTGCAGAATTTACACTCAGTCCAAACACTCTCTTAGATGAAGTTAGAGCAGGAGGAAGAATCCCACTTATCATAGGTCGCGGGCTTTGTACTAAGGCTAGAGAATTTTTAGGAATGGAAAGTGAAAATATCTTTACCAAACCTGAACAACCTAAATCTTCAAGCGGTGGTTATACCTTGGCTCAAAAAATACTAGGTCGTGCCTGTGGAGTTGAAGGCGTGCGTCCAGGTATGTATATAGAACCTATAACTTTAACTGTGGGCTCTCAAGATACCACAGGTCCTATGACTAGAGATGAAATTAAAGAACTTGCAAGCCTAGGTTTTAATGCAGACTTTGTGATGCAAAGCTTTTGCCATACAGCTGCTTATCCAAAAGTAAGCGATTCAAATTTACATAAAACCTTGCCCAATTTCATGACAAGTCGTGGTGGGGTAAGTTTAAAACCAGGTGATGGGGTTATTCACTCTTGGCTTAATCGTTTTGTATTGCCAGATACCGTAGGAACGGGTGGGGATTCTCACACACGCTTTCCTATAGGAATTTCTTTCCCTGCAGGAAGTGGACTTGTGGCTTTTGCTGCAGTTACTGGTTCTATGCCTTTAAATATCCCTGAAAGTGTTTTAGTGCGTTTTAGCGGGGAATTACAAGCTGGAGTTACCTTAAGAGATTTGGTTAATGCTATACCTTATTATGCAATCAAACAAGGACAACTTACCGTTGAAAAGAAAAATAAGAAAAATATTTTTGCAGGAAAAATTTTAGAAATAGAAGGCTTGCCAAACTTAAAAGTCGAACAAGCTTTTGAACTTAGTGATGCAAGTGCTGAAAGATCTGCAGCTGCTTGTAGTGTGGATTTAAGCATAGAAAGTGTAAGCGAATATATCAAATCCAATATTTCTTTAATTGAAGCTATGATAGAAGCAGGATATGAGAATAAAGCTACCCTTGCTAGAAGGGCTGAAAAAATGAGAGAATGGCTTAAAAACCCTACTCTTTTAAGAGCAGATAAAGATGCAAAATACGCTTATATTATAGATATTAACCTTAATGACATTAAAGAGCCAATCCTAGCTTGTCCAAATGACCCTGATGATGTAGCAACCTTAAGTGAAATTTTAGCCGATGATAAGCGTCCAAAAAATATAGATGAAGTTTTTGTAGGTTCTTGTATGACAAATATAGGACATTATAGAGCTTTGGGAGAAATTTTAAAAGATAAAGGCATACTTAAAACCAGACTTTGGGTAGTGCCTCCAACAAAAATGGATAAAGCACAACTTACCAATGAAGGTTATTACAGCATCTTTGGTGCAGCAGGTGCTAGAATAGAAGTTCCTGGTTGTTCTTTATGTATGGGTAATCAAGCTAGAGTAAATGATGGAGCTGTAGTTTTCTCAACTTCTACAAGAAATTTTGACAACCGTATGGGAATGGGTGCTAAAGTATATTTAGGCAGTGCAGAACTTGCGGCAGTTTGTGCGATTTTGGGTAAAATTCCAAGCAAGGAAGAATACTTACAAATTGTCAGCGAAAAACTAAGTGATGAGCATAAGGCAAATATCTATAGATATTTAAATTTTAATGAGATTGAAAATTTCAAACTTGAAAATTAATTCAAATTTAATACTTATTTGGATTAAATAACAAAATTAAAATTTTCAAAGGAAAAATATTGAAGTTATTATTCACTTCCTTTTGTTGTTTTGCAAGTTTAATGGCTAGCGATGCCATTAACTGCGACAACATTAAAAATAATAAAACATTGCTAAATAAAAGTTCAAATTTAGATTATTTAAATATAGCTTCAAGCTGTAAAGAATCTTTAAAAAATCGAGATTTTACAAAAAAACTCTATGCGATTTCCAATGAAATTCGCGGAAGCAATAGCTCTTGTAATGGTGTGGCTTATTTGCCCAAATTACAACAATTTGATTTTTTATTATTAAAAATAGCTATCGATCCCATCGCTTATCAAAAAACTTTAGATACACCCGAAAATTTAGAAAAAAAATATGATATTTTAAAATCTTATTTTAGATATTGGGCATATCAAAGTATAGGAAATTTTAGACTTTACAAAGCTTTTTGGAAAGAATATAACAATGCTATAGAACCTTTAGAAAAGTATTTTGAAAGTAATTTTAATTTTGACAAAGGTAGTAATATTTACTATACTAGCAATGCTTTAAACGAATTTTTAAATTGGGCTGTTGGTGAAACAAAAATTTACAAAGACATTAGTCCTTTAGCAAAAATCATGTCAAATAAAAATTATTCGGTATCTTATATACAAGATTTTATTTTTTCAAATAATCCAAGCCAAGATGATCTTACGATAGCCTTGCAAGCAGCGCTTCTAAATCAAAGAGAAAAAGAAATTTTAGAACTTTTGATTCGTTTTGGTGCTAGGATTGACGAAGGTTATGAAAGTGCTATTTTTTACGCATTGGAAAATTATGAAAATACAAATTTTTTAATCCAAAATGGAGCGAATGTTAATCAAGCCAATGCCTTTGGTAAAACCCCACTTTTTTATGCCATAGAGTTTAATCGCCTTGATATCATAAAACTACTTCTTGATAATGGAGCAAATTTTAATCAAAAATATATTAATAACAATGAAAAATTAGCATTAAGTGCGAACATAGGTTCAAATACGCCTTATTTTATTACATTTTGTGCTCTAGAGCACACTTCAAAAAATGTTTTAATGCATGCTGCAGCCTATGGAAATGTTGAAATTTTAAAACTTCTTATTTCAAAAGGAGCAAATTTTAATGCTGTTGATGATCTTGGTTTTAATGCGCTTGACTTTGCGCTAGCAGCAGGTAAAAAAGAAAATGCTGATTATCTAAAAAGCTTGGGTTTAAAAGCAAACGAAAATCTATTTTACGGAGGTAGTTTAGAATGAAAACCGCATTTATTACAGGAGCTAGTTCAGGTTTTGGTAGAGCTTGCGTTGAAGCTTTTATACAAAAAGGCTACAAAGTAATCGCCCTTGCTAGACGCAAAGAGCGTCTAGAAGAGTTAAAAAATGCTCACAAAGATAAGATTTATACGCTTTGCATAGATGTAAGAAATCAAAAAGAAATCTTTGAGGCTATTGAAAATTTACCCAAAGAATTTCAAGAAATTGATGTGCTTTTTAATAATGCAGGTTTAGCTTTAGGGGTAGATGAATTTGATAAATTAAACCTTGAAGATATTAACACTATGGTAGATACAAACATCAAAGGATTTTTATATGTTGCAAAAGCTGTTATTCCTATACTTCGTAAACAAAAAAATGCTTATATTTTTAACTTAGGTTCAGTTGCGGGACGCAATCCTTATTTTGGAGGCAATGTGTATTGTGGAACCAAAGCCTTTGTAGGACAATTTTCATTGGCCTTAAGAAATGATCTTAGAGGAAGCAATATCAAAGTAACAAACATTGCTCCAGGACTTTGCAAAACTGAATTTAGTGAAGTGCGTTTTAAAGGAGATATCCAAAAAGCTGATGCAGTGTATGAAAATACGCAATTTATCAGTGCTAATGATATTGCCAAAGTGGTAATGTCTATTATTAACCTACCAAGCCATATTAATGTTAATGAAATCGAGCTTATGCCGGTAACACAAACTTGGAATGGATTTTATATAGAAAGAGATGAATGAATAAATTTTTAGTTTTATTGTTTTTACCTTTAGTTGCATTTGCAAACTCCTCAGAAGCAGCTGCAAATGCTAATTTATTTGGAGTTTTTACGCTTATACCACCTTTAGTTGCTATTGCTTTAGCCTTTATCACAAAAGATGTTATTTTGTCACTCTTTGCTGGAGTTTTAAGTGGAACTTTTCTACTTAGCCTTTCTGCAAATATTTTCAAAGCACAACATTTAGCTTTTGTAAATTTTTATAATACTGCAGTAGAATCTTTTTCAAAGATTATTTCTTATATCTTAGGTTCAACTTCTGATCCAGTAAATGCGGGAATCATTTTACAAATTCTTTGTATAGGTGGTCTTGTGGCGCTTATCACAAAAATGGGTGGTGCAAAAGCTGTAGCATTAAAATTTGCCAAAAGAGCCAAATCAGCTGTATCAGCTCAAGTTAATACTTGGTTTTTAGGGCTTTTAATATTTTTTGATGATTATGCTAATTTACTGATCGTAGGTCCAATTATGCGTCCTTTGGCGGATAAATTTAAAATTTCTCGTGAAAAATTTGCCTTTATTATCGACTCTACCGCAGCTCCTGTGGCAGGAATAGCTGTAATTTCCACTTGGATAGGCTTAGAAGTTTCCTTAATTAAAACCGCTTATGAACACATAGGCATTAGCGATATTAGTGCTTTTGGAATTTTTGTCGAAACCATACCTTATCGTTTTTATAATATCTTCATGCTTTTTTTTGTAGTCATGACTGCAATCATGGGACGTGAGTTTGGCTCTATGTACAAGGCTGAAGTGCGTGCAAGAACCACAGGACAAATTGCACCTCTACCTAAATCAGGCACGCTAGATACTGCTGAATTAGAAGATCAGTTTTTAGCGCCAAAAGAAGGTATTAAAATTCGTGCTTTTGATGCTATTGTTCCTATTTTTACTTTAATCATTTTAGCTATATTAGGATTTTATTTTAATGGACTTAGCACTTTAGAAGGCGAAGAACTTGCAAAAGCAAGTGCCAATCCTTTGTCTTTTGAAACTTTTAGGGCTGCTTTTGGAAATGCTGATTCTTCTGTGGTGTTATTCCAAGCTGCTTTGTTTGCTGCTATTGCAGCGATTTTTATCGGGGTGCGTCGTAAAATTTTCAATCTTAAAGAAGCGGTAGAAACTTGGATATATGGCTGGAAAACCATGATTTTTACCATAGTATTGCTTTTATTTGCTTGGTCGCTTTCAAGTATAGTAAAAGATCTAGGAACTTCTTTATTTATCACCAGTCTACTTGCAGATAAATTGCCTGAGTTTATTTTACCTGCTACTATTTTTGCTTTTGCTTCAGCCATTTCTTTTGCCATAGGAACAAGCTATGGAACTATGGGGATTTTAATGCCTTTGGCTGTGCCTTTAGCTCATGAAATCGCCAAAATCAATGGTATGGATGCAAATGCTATGCATCATTATATGGTCATTAATATAAGCTGCGTTTTAACAGGTGCGATTTTTGGAAACCATTGCTCACCAATTTCAGATAATGTAATCCTTTCATCTATGAGTGCAAAATGCGATCATATGGAGCATGTAAGAACACAAATTCCTTATGCTCTATTTATCTGTGGTATTTCTTTAATCGCTGGATATATTCCTGTATCTTTAGGACTTAGCGTTTGGTTTGTCTTGCCTTTAAATTTTATACTTATTGCGCTTTTACTAAGACTCATCGGAAAGAAAGTTCCATGAGTCTTGAAAATTTTGGAAATTTTCTTACTTTAGATGAAAAACACTCTTTCATAAAAAAATATTTTAAAGAATTTTATACAAAGGAATTTAAACTTTTTGCCTCAAAAGATAAACATTATCGTACAAGAGTTGAACTTTCATTTTATCATGAAAATGATACTCTTTTTTATGCAATGTTTGATCCAAAAAGCAAAAAAAAGTACATTATAGAATATTTAGATTTTGCTGATGAAAAAATTTGCGCTTTTATGCCAAAACTTCTAGAATGCTTGCGTCAAGATAGCAAATTAAAAGAAAAACTTTTTGGCGTGGAGTTTTTAACCACAAAGCAAGAACTTAGCATAACTTTACTTTATCATAAAAATATAGAAGATATAAAGTCAAATTTAGAAAATTTAAGCAATATTCTTCATATCAACCTTATAGCAAGAAGTAAAGGCAAAAAACTTATTTTTAAAACAGAAAATCTAAGACAAACTTTAAATATTCAAGATAGAAAAATATTTTATGAATTTAACAACGATTGTTTTATTCAGCCTAATACTGCTATAAATGAAAAAATGATTACTTGGGTATGTGAAATTTTAAGCACTCAAAAAAGAATGGATTTACTTGAGCTTTACTGTGGATATGGAAATTTTACTTTAGCTTTAGCACCATTCTTTTTTAAAATTTTAGCCACTGAAATTTCAAAAAGCAATATTAATTTTGCTTTAAAAAATTGCGAGCTTAACAATACAACAAATATCCACTTTGCAAGACTTTCAAGCGAAGAATTAAGTCTTGCTATCAAAAAAGAAAGAGAATTTTTTCGTTTAAAAGATATTCGATTAGATGATTTTAATTTCTCTCATGTTTTAGTTGATCCACCCCGTGCAGGACTTGATAAAAGCGTAATTGACTTAATAAAAAAATATGAAAATATTATTTATATTTCTTGCAATCCTATCACTTTAAAAGAAAATTTAAAAGAATTAAGTCTAACACATAGAGTGGAAGAGTTTGCTCTTTTTGATCAATTTGCCAATACTCCACATCTTGAATGTGGAGTATTTCTTAGCAAGGTATAAAAAAATAATTCATTAATTTAGCCAGTATTACTATCGCGATACAAAGCACAAATACAAAAGGATGGATAAAAGCACCAAGCGGGTTTTTCTTCTTTAATATAAAATGACAAAATAAAGAAAAAACAACTAAAGATAAAATTCCAAAAGCCAAAATAATTTTTATAGCAAAAAGTAAATTTAAAGGTTTAAAATGAAAACCTGCCAAAGCACCTCCGCTTAAAAAAAGCAAAAGAACCACAAAAGGCATTATTTTAACCCCAGTAGCACTAAAAAGACTTTTGTCAAAATTAGGATTTTTCTTTTTAACTACGCCCAAAACAAATACATCAACAAACAAATAACCTATAAACAAAATAGCACAAAGAAGATGGATTGTTAAAGTATATGGATAAAATTCTTCCATTTTTCCCTCCTTATTAAACTTCGGAATTTGCTATATTATAACACTTTTTTCATTTTTTGAATTCACTTTAGTTAATTTTTTAATCATTTAAGATAAAATACCAAAACAAAGGTTAATAATGAATGAAAAAGAAACTATCTCTTATATTATAAATACAAGTAAAAATATTGCCATATTTGCTTTAAGTCCAGATAAGACAAAAGCTTCTTATAGGGTAGCAGAATTTTTACAAAGAAAAAATTATAAAATTTTTCCTATTTATCCTAAAGAAGAGTTTATTTTAAATGAAAAAGTTTATAGAAATTTAGATCAAATAGAAGAAAAAATCGATACACTTATACTTTTTAGAAAAGGCGAAGCGGCACTAGAAATTCTTCCTAAGCTTGTTGAAAAAAATATTAAAAACCTATGGCTTCAACTTGGTATTAGTAATGAAACAGCCAAAGAAGAATGTAAAAAATTAGATATAAATTTTATACAAAATCGTTGCATTATGCTAGAATATCCGTATTTTAAAACAAAGGAAAAATAGTGTTAGAGCTTAATAAAATTTACAAAGCAAAACAACAAATTTCAGGGTTTGTAAACAAAACTCCTTTCATATACTCTTCTTTTTTAAGTGATATTTGTCAAAGTGAGATTTATCTTAAAAATGAAAATTTACAAATTACAGGTGCTTATAAAATTCGTGGAGCTTATAATAAAATAGCCAATCTTAGCGCTGAACAAAAACAACATGGAGTCATTGCCGCAAGTGCGGGAAACCATGCTCAAGGCGTGGCCATTAGTGCAAAAAAATTTGGCATTAAAGCGGTTATTGTAATGCCAGAATCCACTCCGCTCTTAAAAGTTTCTGCTACAAAAGCCTTAGGAGCAGAGGTGATACTCAAAGGGGATAATTTTGATGAATCCTATACTTTTGCAACCTCTTATGCTAAAGAAAATAATCTTAGTTTTATCCATCCTTTTGAAGATGAATTTGTAATGGCAGGACAAGGAACTTTGATGCTTGAAATGCTTGATGAAATAAGTGATCTTGATATGATTATCGCACCTGTTGGAGGTGGAGGACTTATAAGTGGTATCGCAAGTGCAGCTAAACAAATCAATCCAAACATTAAAATCATCGGCGTTGGAGCCAAAGGAGCTCCTGCAATGTATGAAAGTTTTCATGCTAAAAAAATCAAAAATGCAAAAAGCGTACGCACTATAGCCGATGGTATTGCTGTGCGTGATGCAAATCCTATTAATTTTAATATTATTTTAGAATGCGTAGATGATTTTATCCAAGTTGATGATGAAGAAATCGCTAATGCGGTATTGTTTTTACTTGAAAAACATAAAATCATAGTTGAAGGCGCAGGAGCTGCGAGTGTAGCCACCCTACTTCATCAAAAAATAAATACACAAAATCATAAAAAAATTGGCGTAGTTTTAAGCGGAGGCAATATCGATGCACAAATGCTAAATATCATCATAGAAAAAGGTTTATTTAAATCTTACAGAAAAATGCAAATTCATGTTACTTTAGTAGATAAACCTGGGGCATTATTACACCTTACAGACAGCTTAAAAATAGCCAATGCAAATATAGTAAAAATCGACTATGATAGATTTTCCACCAAGCTTGATTATGGCGATGCGATGATTTTAATTACCCTAGAAACCAAAGGCAAAGAACATCAAGAAGAAATAAGAAAAATTTTAACCCAAAAGGCGTTTAATTTCTATGAAAGTTTTTAATAACATATACGGCTTAAATAAAGCCCATTTGGTGGTGCTAAAAAGTGATTGTATTGCTTTTTAGCTTCAATCTGTTCTTTGAGTTCTTTTTCACTCATTTTTCCTTCTAAAACCTTTAAAACACTTGCTACACTTAATCTAATTTGCCCTCTTAAAAAACCATTGGCTTTAAAATGAAAAATGCTAAAATCTTTATAAGCATAAGCTCTAGCAATAAAAATTTCTCTTAAAGTCGTTTTATTATCCCCTCCACTTTTACAAAAAAACTTTAAATCCTTTTTTCCTACAAAAAAACCCAAAAGCTCGTTAGCCTTATCTAAGTCAAATTTAGGATAAAAATGTACATAAGAAGCCATAAAAGGACTATAAGAAGAGTGAGAAAATATATAGCGGTATTCTCTACTTTTTACATCAAATCTTACCTCAAAATCATCTTTTGCTTTTTCAATTTTTTTGATATGGATAAAAGGATGGGAAAATTTATTAAGTTGTTTTTGAAGATATTCTAAATTTGTAAAATAATCTCCGCATTCTACACTAGCTACAGCATAGCTTGCATGCACTCCTTTATCCGTGCGTGAAGCCATTAAAAGAGGTGAAAAAATACCCAAATGTGATAAGGCCCCACTTAAAGCATCTTGAACACCTTTTTTATGAGGCTGAGTAGCAGAACCTAAAAAAGCAGAGCCATCATAAGAAAATATAATTTTTATTTTCATCAATAACGACTCAAAATCATTTTCTTAAAACAATAAGCCGAAACAAATAAACTTAAAGAAAAAATTCCAAGGCAAGCCAAAATTGGAGGTTGAGAAAAAGAACTTAAAAGTCCAAAATATATAGCAATCACTCCAAACATACCTAAATACACATAGCCTTTTTCATAACGATAAGTAACCAAACCAAAACAAAGTGCAAAAAGCGTACTAGCAAGTGGAAACAAGGCTATAGTTGTATAAATCACAAATTCTCTTGCTCTTTGTGGATTTTCGTTTAAATCATTCCAGTATTCATAAAATTTCTTCGTTTGAAGATTGTCTGTATTAAACTGAGTATTTACTACTAAAGTGTCAAATTCTCCACTAAAAATACTTTGACCTTGCTCAAAATTATACATTTTGCCTTGATTTAAGCTAAAAGCAAAGCTATCATCTTTTCTTTGCACATGCGCTTCTTTGGCTATGATAAGCTGTTCTTTATCATCTGCTTTATGTTTAGGGCGATACATAATTATGTTTTCATACTTATCACTATCTTGTTTTTCTATAAAAATCATCCAGTCTAAAAATTTTTGTCCAAATTCTCCTGTTTTATAGTTAAATTTCACTTGGGTGCTTTTATAGTTTACAAAGTTATCCTGAAGTTCAAATACTATAGGTATCATTACCAAAGCCACAACAAGCATAAAAGCACTAATCAAGCTTGCAATTTTAAGGAAAAATTTTGCCAAAATCATTGGTGAAAACCCCAAAGTAAAAAGTACTATGCTTTCATTTTCCTTAGAAAGCCTAAACAAAGCCAAAGTTAAAGAAATAAAAAAAGATATAGGCAAGGTAAAAATTAAAATTCTAGGCAACATAAATCCATAAAGCTTTAAAAGATCCAAAAAACTAATCTCTATACTTGAAGTAAGTTTTGCAAGTTGAATAAAAAATACCATAGATACAATAGCAAAAAGTACGAAAAATATAGACAAATTCGTACTTAAAAATTGATTTAAAACATATCTTAAACTAAGCTTCATTAGAATAATCCTAAGTTTTTATAAAATAAAACTGCCACAAAAGCGATATTTAAAAAGGGTATCATAGCAAGTTCTTGCTCTTTTATTGCTTTAATTTTAAAAAAAATAAAAAAAGGCAAAGTTAAAATAGAAGCTATAAGTAATACTAAAAATCCATACTCAAAACCTAAAATTCCACCTATACAAGACATAATGATAATATCAGCATCACCCAAATTTTCTAAAATTTCATCTTTTTTTTGGAAATTCATTAGAAAAAAAACTAAACTTTTTAATAAAAAAACAAATCCTCCAAAACTAAAAGCATTTAGTAAAAAACCTCTGCTAAACTCTTTAAAAATCAAAAAATGTAAAATTTCACTTTCCCTAAAGGCGTAAAAAAAAGCAAATAAAAAAGCGCTCCAAAGTAAGATTTGTGGTACGGCTTTGAGTTTAATATCAATTAAAGAAAGCAAGAAAAGATTAAATAAAAATAGAGATAAAAATAAAAAATCATAAAAATTTTGACTTAAAAAATAAACCAAAATAAGCAAAATTATGCCTAAAATTTCATTGATTAATAAAGAAATAGGTAAATGACATTTGCAAGTTTGACATTTTGCCTTTAAAAAAATATAAGAAAAAACAGGAATAATTTCATAGTATTTTAATTTTGTATCACAAGAAAAACAAAAAGAGCGCGAGATAAAAAAAGGTTTTTTTTCAATTATCCTACTTGCCAAACTTGCGCAAAAAGAACCTAAACAAGCCCCTAGAATTATTATGAAAAGTATCATTTTCCAAAAGTTCTTTCTCTATTTCTAAATTCTTTAATAATCCTTTTAAATTCTCTCTTGGTAAGAGATGGAAATAAAGTTTCACTAAAATAAATTTCAGCATATGAACACTGCCAAAGTAAGAAATTTGAAAGTCTTTTAGCATTTCCAACACGAAGCATCAAATCCACATCTAAAGGTAAATCTAAATTTTGCGTTAAATTTTCTTCATTTAGCTCAAGTTTTTTTTCGATCACACGCTTAGCAGCTCTTATAATTTCATCTCTTGCACCATAACTTATAGCCAAATTAACACAAAGTGCGTCACAATGCTTTGTTTCTTCTTCAACTAAGGTAATTTTTTCTCTTACTTTATCTTCCAAACGCGATAAATCACCTATAGCTCTTAAACGCACATTATTTTTTTCAAATTTTTCTAAAGCTTCATCCAAACAACGATCTAAAAGTTCAAAAATAAAATCAATTTCATCTTTAGGGCGCTTCCAATTTTCCGTACTAAAAGCAAAAAGGCTTAAATTTGAAATATTTTCCTCCATGCAAACTTCCATCAATTTTTGCATAGTTTTGACTCCTTGGGAATATCCAAGTTTTGCCAAAAAACCCTTAGCTCTAGCCCAGCGCCTATTGCCATCCATAACAACAGCAAGGTGTTTTAATTCATTCATTTTTCATCCTTTAAAATCAAAAAGCCTTTTAAAAACAAACAAAGGTTCAATCTTGTTTTCTTGCGATACATTAAAATCTAAATGTTCATTTAAAAATTTTTGCACCTTAGCAAAAGGTGTAAAAACACTAATGCCTTGCGAGTCTATTAAAATTTTCAAAGCTCCAAAAACACTAAAATATAAGTAAATTTCTAAATATTTTGCTCTTTTACGCATTTGAAATAAGCAAGATTTATTTTCAAAGATAAAAGGAATATGATAAATATTTTCAAAACTTGCAAAAAGCATTTCTTTTAATATCTGATAACGCTCTATATCTTTACAATCTAAAAGATTTTGTATGATAAATTTTTTATAAGAAATTTTATCCTCTAAAATAGCGATTATCAAAGCCAATCCCTCTTCAAAAGGTTTGAAATTAGGACGCTTTGAAAGATGTTTAAATTGTATAACTCCACCATTTTGCATATAAAGTTCGGCTAAATATTCAGCACCAATTTCAAGCTCTATCATGCTTTTGGTTTGAATCTTTTTGTGATTTAACAAAAGCGTATAATGTCCATAACCTGATTTAGCCAAAACTTTCATTTGTATAGGCAAGGTAGAATTAATCATACTCATAATTTTTCACACCATTTTACTAATTCAAATGCCAATTTTTCTTTGCTTTGCAAAGTGCTTTTATTTTCATTGTTTAAAGTGATAAAATAAAGTTCATTTTGATCACTTCCAAAATAATTTTTTTGATCAATGATATTAAGACAAACCATATCAAGTTGCTTATCTTTTAAAGATTTTTTCGCATTTTCTAAGGCATTTTGAGAATCAAATTCCATCTTAAAACCTATCTTTTTGCCTTGAAATTTACAAGTTTTAAGCAAATCTTCATTTAAAGATAGATGTAAATTTAAACCCTGCAAATGCTCATTTTTTTTAATTTTTCCTTTTACACTTTGTGGGATAAAATCACTCACTGCAGCTGTCATAATCAAAAAGTCATGACTTAAATTTTTATCCAAAAGCTCCTTTAGATCCTTAGAACTTTCAAATTTGCAAAGCTCATAAGGCGTATCAAATTCCACAGAGCTTAAAAGTTTTACCCTAGCTCCTAAAAAATAAAAAGCATCAGCTATGGCCTTTGCCATTTTTCCACTTGAAAAATTACTCACACAACGCACATCATCGATTCTTTCCCTTGTGCCACCACCTGTGATAACTACGCTTTTATTGCACCAAAACTTTTCTTTTAAAAGCTCTCTTTTGGTGATATTAAAAATATCCTTAACTTCAGCTAAGGCTCCTACGCCTTCATCTTTACAAGCTAAAACTTTACAAATAGGTTCTATAATCAAAGCTTTATTTTCTTTAAGTATCTTTAAAGAATTTTGCGTGCTGAAATGATGAAACATATTTGTATTTGCCGCAGGAGCAATGATAAGAGGTTTATTTGCTGCGATTAAGGTTTGGATAAAAAGATTATCCGCTATACCAAAAGCAAGTTTATTGATAGAATTAACACTTGCAGGAGCAAATAAAACAAGATCTACATCCTTGCTAAAAGCTATGTGATTGTTTGAATTTTGCCAACTTTCATTTTCCTCGCATAAAATCTCATCAGCCAAGGCTTCAAAACTCATTTTGCTAGCAAATTTTAACAAACTATTAGAAAGCAAAACTTTCACCCTAAAGCCTTCTTTTTTAAACAAAGAAATAAGCTCGTAAGATTTATAAAAAGCTATACTGCCACTAATGGCTAAAAGTATGGTTTTCATTTTTGAAATTTCTTGTAATAATAATCTTTTATCATCTTATGCTCTGCTCTATTGATAAACAAAGCACCTTTTTCTACATTGACACTTACTGTGCTTCCTGCTGCTATGATCACTTCATCTTCGATTTTTACAGGTGCGATAAATTGCGTATCCGAACCTACAAAAACATTTTTTCCTATGATGGTTTTATGCTTTTTTACCCCATCATAATTACATGTAATAGTCCCACAGCCTATATTGGTTCCACTATCTATCTCACAATCTCCTAAATAACTCAAATGCCCTGCTTTTACGGTATTTAACTTTGCATTTTTGCATTCTACAAAATTTCCTATATGAGTGTTTTTTAACTCACAATTTGGACGCAAATGTGCCAAAGGCCCCACATCGCTATTTTCTACAATGGAATTTTCTATCACGCTTGAACTTTTAATGATAGAGTTTATAATCTTACTTTTACCCTCTATCCTTACATTTTCATATACTTCGCATTCACCCATAAATTCAACATCTGTACCTATAAAAGTGCTTTGCGGTAAATGAAAAATCACACCCTGTTGCATCCAGTATTTTTTAATTTTTTCTTGCATGAAATTTTCAGCTATACTGAGTTCAAATTTATCATTGATCCCCATAAATTCATCTTCATCTACAAAAACCGCTTTAATCATCACATCTTTTTCTTTTGCTAGTTTTACAATGTCGGTTAAATAATACTCTTTTGCCGCATTATTGTTATCAATCAAAGGTAAAAGCTCTTTTAAAAGCCTAGAGTCAATCACATAAACCCCAGCATTGCAAGTATTTATCTCTTTTTCTTGTGTATTTGCATCTTTAAATTCAACAATTTTTTCAACGCTATCGTTTTTTATCACCACTCTGCCATAACTTTTAGGATCTCTTGCTTTAAAAACTGCTAGATTTAATTTTGCATTATTACTCAACAAAGCTTCCAAACTTGTTTGCTCAACCAAAGGCATATCGCCACAAAGAATCAACACTCTTTCATTTTTAGGCTCAAACCCCCTTAAAGCTCCCGCAGTTCCTGGATAATTTTGCAAGTCTTGCTCTAAAATTTGTGTTTTTGGAAAATATTCTAAAATTTCTTTTTCAACGCGTTCTTTTTGATGCGATAAAACTACACTTACATCATCACTTAAAGCAAAAGCCTTTTTTAAAATGTGTAAAATCATACTTTTTTGACAAAGCTCTTGCAAAACCTTTGGCTTTTGTGATTTCATTCTAGTGCCTAATCCTGCCGCTAAAATCAAAATAGAAGTTTTCATTTTTTACCTTTGTTATTAAGAAGTCTAAAAGACTATTTTAGCAGTTTAAAGTTAAAATCCTAATACCCTTAAACTAGTTTTTAGTCATCAAAAGATAAAATTTAAATTTCTTTAATAAAAAACAAAAAAAAGGTTTTTAAATTTTGAAAAAAATATTATTATTTTTACTTTTAAGCATGAGCTTATTTGCTGCTGAAGCAACTATCCCTACAGTAAATTTAAGCTTAAGTGCACCCAATACACCTAATCAGCTTGTTACTACTTTAAATATAGTGATTGTTTTAACCATACTTGCGCTCGCTCCAAGTATAGTTTTTGTTATGACTTCTTTCTTGCGTCTTATTGTGGTATTTTCATTTTTGCGACAAGCTATGGGGACGCAAAGTATGCCACCTAACACTATTTTAGTAACCTTGGCTTTAATTTTAACTTTTTTTATCATGGAACCTGTAGCTACAAAATCCTATAATGAAGGTATAAAACCTTATTTAGCAGAAAAAATAGGCTATGAAGAGGCTTTTATAAAAGGAGCAAAGCCTTTTAAAGATTTTATGCTTAAAAATACTCGAGAAAAAGATTTAGCCCTTTTTTATCGCATACGCAATCTACCCAATCCCAAAACCATAGATGATGTTCCCCTTACAGTTTTAGTTCCTGCTTTTATGATTTCAGAGCTTAAAACCGCTTTTGAAATAGGGTTTTTAATCTACCTACCCTTTTTAGTCATAGATATGGTTGTAAGCTCAGTTTTAATGGCTATGGGTATGATGATGCTACCTCCTACTATGATCTCTTTACCTTTTAAACTCTTGATTTTTGTATTAGTGGATGGATGGAATTTGCTAGTGCAAAGGCTTGTGGAAAGCTTTGTAACTTAAGAAGGAAAATCCTTCTTAGAAAAAGAATTCTAAATTATTCTTTTTAAAAGTATCTTTAACATCTTTAAGATATTTTTCTCCTAAAGAATCAAAAAGCCCATCTTTTTTGCTTTCTGCAATAAATTCATCAAGCTCTTTTTTAAGTTCTGCATTGCCTTTTTGTACTGCTATACCCCAAAACTCAGGATTTTCTTGAAAAGGCACCAAAATGGCTCTAGTTGTATCTTGATGTTTTTGCCAAGTGCGATAAATCGTAAGTTGATCATAAAAAAATCCATCAGCCTTACCTTGAATCACCTCCAAAATAGCAGCATTTTCTTTATCAAATAAATTAATAGTTGCATTTTTTAAATTTTTAACCGCATATAAATGTCCTGTAGAGCCACGCTTTAAAGCCAAAACTTTGCCCTTTTTATCTAAATCTTTGATATTTGTAATATCAGAGTTCAAAGGAGTTAAAATAGCCAAATTTGCCTTAGCATAAGGAATGCTAAAATCCACCACTTTCTTTCTCTCATCGGTAATTGTCATAGAAGACATGATAAGATCTATCTTGGCTGTTTTTAAAGCAGGTATCAAACCATCCCAAGCGATATTTTTTACTACAAGTTTATAGCCGTTTTTCTTTGCAAAAGCTTCTAAAAAATCCACACTAATTCCACTTGCTTTGCCTGTTTTATCGCTCATTTCAAAAGGCGGATATCCAAGCTCCATTCCTACAACCAAATCTTTTGCACTCAAATTTAAAGCAAAAAAAGAGATAAAAATCAAAATAATTTTTTTCATAATTTCCTTTCAAAATTTTTTGTAAAAAAATTATACTAATTTTATCTTATTTTGTTATTAGCAATTTGTTTCAAACTTAAAAAATTAAAACTTCTAAACCCTAGTTTGTCCTATAAGATTATTTAATCTATCCATTATAGAATCAGCGTAGGAATTAATGGTGCTAGGTTTTGCTTTCCAGCCATTGGCAATGGCTTGTTTAATTTCAGCATCTAAAGCCCAATTACCCATAGCAGATTCTTTAGAAATGTTATTTTCATACATATAAAGTTGCCCTTCTAATTTTCCATTTTTACTAGCTAGATATTTAAATAAACTTGCAAAATCAACCTTACCTGTCATGATATCAGTCAAATCAACGCTAGTGGTTGAAAAACTCTCCTTAGTCATAGCTGTATTGTAAGCTTCTACTTTTGGATTAAGTGTAGTTTTTGGACTCTCAACAGGTTGTCCATTTTGAGCTTTTAAAAAACTCATAAACAAAGCTTCTTTAGAATAACTTCCATCTTCATTTTGTGGATAAACTGACATATCAGGATTAAATTGCCAATCTTCACCTTTAGAAACATTTTTGATTTCTTCTAAGGATAAACCTAAAGTTTTAGGCAATAATCCATCAATCATATATCCTGAATCAACCCAAAGATCATCAGCTTCTTTTGCTTGTTCATGGGTTTTATAAACATTTGAAATTAAAGAATTTGAAAAATCTTTTAAACCTGTAATATTCATTCTATTATTTGGATCATTAAAATTCATACATTTATCTCCACCTACAGCATATCCACTAGGCATAGAATTTATATCTGCTTCACTAAAACTTGTTTTATCACTTGGAAAACTTTGACCTAAAGCATTAGAAAAAAGATTATAATATTGTTTTATGGTTTCAGCCATATCTATATTAGAATAATATTTATCTACACCTAGATATTCTCTTATATCAGAAACATTATATTCAGCCACTCTTTCTATCTCATCTAAAGTAGATTTATGTATCTTAAAATCTTCAGGAAGTCCTGCAGCTTTATTAAAATCACTTCCCATATAACCATCTTTATCTACACTATAACCATAAGCTGTATTAGTAGAAGTATTACTTATATCTGCTTGTTTATATTTTAGAGTATAAATAGAGTTTTTAAATTCACTAGATATATCATAATTAGGAGAACTTGTTTTACTACTTATACTAAAATTAGTATTATTGCTAGTATTTGTTGTATTAGTAGAATTTAATACTTCACTTCTTGCTAGAGTTTGTGAATTTGCATTTTGAATTTCATTTAACTTACTAGCATTTTGTTTTAAAAAAGCATTAGCAAAACTTATTTTAGAATTTTCTTTACTTTCTTTATT
>NZ_MJWW01000012.1:0-50651 GCF_001762445.1 Campylobacter sp. BCW_6877
AAAAGGTAAGCTACTAAGAGCGAATGGTGGATGCCTTGACTGGTAAAGGCGATGAAGGACGTACTAGACTGCGATAAGCTACGGGGAGCTGTCAAGAAGCTTTGATCCGTAGATTTCCGAATGGGGCAACCCAATGTATAGAGATATACATTACCTATATAGGAGCGAACGAGGGGAATTGAAACATCTTAGTACCCTCAGGAAAAGAAATCAATAGAGATTGCGTCAGTAGCGGCGAGCGAAAGCGCAAGAGGGCAAACCCAGTGCTTGCACTGGGGGTTGTAGGACTGCAATGTGCAAGAGCTGAGTTTAGCAGAACATTCTGGAAAGTATAGCCATAGAGGGTGATAGTCCCGTATGCGAAAAACAAAGCTTAGCTAGCAGTATCCTGAGTAGGGCGGGACACGAGGAATCCTGTCTGAATCCGGGTCGACCACGATCCAACCCTAAATACTAATACCAGATCGATAGTGCACAAGTACCGTGAGGGAAAGGTGAAAAGAACTGAGGTGATCAGAGTGAAATAGAACCTGAAACCATTTGCTTACAATCATTCAGAGCACTATGTAGCAATACAGTGTGATGGACTGCCTTTTGCATAATGAGCCTGCGAGTTGTGGTGTCTGGCAAGGTTAAGCAAACGCGAAGCCGTAGCGAAAGCGAGTCTGAATAGGGCGCTTAGTCAGATGCTGCAGACCCGAAACGAAGTGATCTATCCATGAGCAAGTTGAAGCTAGTGTAAGAACTAGTGGAGGACTGAACCCATAGGCGTTGAAAAGCCCCGGGATGACTTGTGGATAGGGGTGAAAGGCCAATCAAACTTCGTGATAGCTGGTTCTCTCCGAAATATATTTAGGTATAGCGTTGTGTCGTAATATAAGGGGGTAGAGCACTGAATGGGCTAGGGCATACACCAATGTACCAAACCCTATCAAACTCCGAATACCTTATATGTAATCACAGCAGTCAGGCGGCGAGTGATAAAATCCGTCGTCAAGAGGGAAACAACCCAGACTACCAGCTAAGGTCCCTAAATCTTACTTAAGTGGAAAACGATGTGAAGTTACTTAAACAACCAGGAGGTTGGCTTAGAAGCAGCCATCCTTTAAAGAAAGCGTAATAGCTCACTGGTCTAGTGATTTTGCGCGGAAAATATAACGGGGCTAAAGTAAGTACCGAAGCTGTAGACTTGCACACAACTTAGATTATTTAAGTTTAGAATATAAAAAACTAAGTTATATGTTTTAAGTTATATTTTTACTGATTTTTATAGAGTAAAGATAGAAATAAAACTTAGTAAAATCAGTAAAAATATTCTTGGTTTAAAGTTTAAGTAGTTTAAGTTGTGTGCAAGTGGTAGGAGAGCGTTCTACTTGCGTCGAAGGTATACCGGTAAGGAGTGCTGGAGCGAATAGAAGTGAGCATGCAGGCATGAGTAGCGATAATTAATGTGAGAATCATTAACGCCGTAAACCCAAGGTTTCCTACGCGATGCTCGTCATCGTAGGGTTAGTCGGGTCCTAAGTCGAGTCCGAAAGGGGTAGACGATGGCAAATTGGTTAATATTCCAATACCAACATTAGTGTGCGATGGAAGGACGCTTAGGGCTAAGGGGGCTAGCGGATGGAAGTGCTAGTCTAAGGTTGTAGGAGCTTATACAGGCAAATCCGTATAAGAACACTCCGAGAACTGAAAGGCTTTTTGAAGTCTTCGGATGGATAGAAGAACCCCTGATGCCGTCGAGCCAAGAAAAGTTTCTAAGTTTAGCTAATGTTGCCCGTACCGTAAACCGACACAGGTGGGTGGGATGAGTATTCTAAGGCGCGTGGAAGAACTCTCTTTAAGGAACTCTGCAAAATAGCACCGTATCTTCGGTATAAGGTGTGGTTAGCTTCGTACTAGGATTTACTCCGAAAGCGAAGAAACTTACAACAAAGAGTCCCTCCCGACTGTTTACCAAAAACACAGCACTCTGCTAACTCGTAAGAGGATGTATAGGGTGTGACGCCTGCCCGGTGCTCGAAGGTTAATTGATGGGGTTAGCATTAGCGAAGCTCTTGATCGAAGCCCGAGTAAACGGCGGCCGTAACTATAACGGTCCTAAGGTAGCGAAATTCCTTGTCGGTTAAATACCGACCTGCATGAATGGCGTAACGAGATGGGAGCTGTCTCAAAGAGGGATCCAGTGAAATTGTAGTGGAGGTGAAAATTCCTCCTACCCGCGGCAAGACGGAAAGACCCCGTGGACCTTTACTACAGCTTGACACTGCTACTTGGATAAGAATGTGCAGGATAGGTGGGAGGCTTTGAGTATATGACGCCAGTTGTATATGAGCCGTTGTTGAGATACCACTCTTTCTTATTTGGGTAGCTAACCAGCTTGAGTTATCCTCAAGTGGGACAATGTCTGGTGGGTAGTTTGACTGGGGCGGTCGCCTCCCAAATAATAACGGAGGCTTACAAAGGTTGGCTCAGAACGGTTGGAAATCGTTCGTAGAGTATAAAGGTATAAGCCAGCTTAACTGCAAGACATACAAGTCAAGCAGAGACGAAAGTCGGTCTTAGTGATCCGGTGGTTCTGTGTGGAAGGGCCATCGCTCAAAGGATAAAAGGTACCCCGGGGATAACAGGCTGATCTCCCCCAAGAGCTCACATCGACGGGGAGGTTTGGCACCTCGATGTCGGCTCATCGCATCCTGGGGCTGGAGCAGGTCCCAAGGGTATGGCTGTTCGCCATTTAAAGCGGTACGCGAGCTGGGTTCAGAACGTCGTGAGACAGTTCGGTCCCTATCTGCCGTGGGCGTAAGAAGATTGAAGAGATTTGACCCTAGTACGAGAGGACCGGGTTGAACAAACCACTGGTGTAGCTGTTGTTCTGCCAAGAGCATCGCAGCGTAGCTAAGTTTGGAAAGGATAAACGCTGAAAGCATCTAAGCGTGAAGCCAACTCTAAGATGAATCTTCTCTAAGCTCTCTAGAAGACTACTAGTTTGATAGGCTGGGTGTGTAATGGATGAAAGTCCTTTAGCTGACCAGTACTAATAGAGCGTTTGGCTTATCTTTAATAAAGCATCACTTCCTTGTTAAGGTTTTTAAGAAAGCTTTGAATGTTTTATATGAAATGTTTATATAAACATTATGTTTTTAAGCTAATAAAATCTTTCAAGTAAAGTTTGTATTAGAACTTGCTCTTAACATTGTTTTTTAAGTATTCTATATAAAAACTTATCAAAGATAAAAGATAAGTAAAGAAGAAAGAGAATAAAGAAAAAAAAGTAAAGAAATAAAAGATTAAGCTTTATTTTTTAAATTCAATCTTTCAAAGAATATTTAAATAACAATGTCCGTGATTATACAGATGTGGAAACGCCTTGCTCCATCCCGAACCAAGAAGCTAAGCACATCGTGGGTGATGATACTACGCCTTACTGGCAGGGGGAAAGTAGCTCATTGCGGACTTGTTAAATGTCTTCATTACTTACTTTATATATAAATCCTATGTTTATTTTTATTGTTGTTTTAGATGACACTTAGAATCGTGTTTAAAAAAGAGTTTGTTGCTGGTTAAGGTTTTTAAGAGAATAGGGTGTTTTTAGGGGTTTGGAAAATAATAGAGGATAAAATTTAAAATTTTCTAAGTTAAAATTACGTAAAATATATTAACAATATTTTTGAAAAGATGTCGAAAATTTGAAGGCATCAAAATGGATTTTATAAAATTTCTTAATCATTTTCAACCCATATCTAAATCTTCTCAGCAAGCTAGTGTATACAAATCTTTTAAGTTGAATTTAAAACCAAATATTCTTAATGAAAAAGACGAAAATTCCTCTTCATTTCAAGAGCAAAAAACAGATGTAGCTCAAACTATGCTTCAAAGATTAGAAGATGAAAAAGTTTTCAATCAAAAGGTAAGTGATAAAGTAAAAAAGCTGAAAGAGGTATGACTACTATATATTTTAGAGATCCTATTACAAATAAACTCGTTCGTAGTGCTTTAAGTTCAACAGCCATCAATAAAATGGGGATTGAATTTGACAAAGAAGATATGACTAAAAGACTTGATGGATCATATATATTAAGTGGAAAAGCTGAAAATTTCGTGGCTGGATGGTATGCTGATATAGCATATACTAGAGCTTATGTGGCTAGTGATAGAAATAATGATAGATATTTAGAAGATTATGAACTTGAAGATACGAAAAGTGGTTTTGTAGCACAGGAAACAAATTTAGGACTTTTTGTGCAATCTTATACACAATTAAATGGTAGCGTGGATACTCTATTTGGTTTTGAAAAAGATTTTAGAGAAATGCGTCCAGATGATACTAAAGATATAGATTATGCTGGTAGAACTATAGGTTTAGAGCTTGATAAAATGATAAGAAAAGATGGAGATTTTAATGGAGAGCTTAGTTTTAGCGAAACTGGCATGTAAGCAGTAAAAACCAAAGCTCCAAATTCTGGATGGACTGAAAGCGTAGGTATGTTAACTTTAACTAAATTTAATCAAACTAATACAATAGAAATTAAAGATATCTTAGATAAATTAGGTAAAGGTGTAAAATATGATGATTTAAGTGAAGATGAAAAATCTCTACTTAAAATGCAATTATCTGATAAAATTTTTGATGAAGTTGAAGATAAAGAAACTGGTAATAAAAAACTTGTTCTTAATCTGGATAAATTTAAAATTTTCTATGAAGGTTTTGTGGATTTATTTAAACAAAGAAGTGCAAGAATGCTAGGTTTAAAACCTGAAGATGCAACTAAACTTAATTATGACAATCTTGGTGAAATTGTCAACGAAATGAAGCAAACTTATTTTGATACAAATTCTACAAGTTATGGAAAAATAGCTGATTTAATTAAAATTTGGGCTTAGTTTTTATAATTATCTTGTAAAGTGTATTGTTATTTTTATTTTGATATGTTGTATTCTTATAAAAAATCAACTAATAAAAGTTTAGTCATATAGACTAAATAAAATTAAGTATATTTTTTTATATTTATACTTGACAAAATAACACTCAATGTTGTATAATACTTTTAGCAATCAAAAAATAGAGTGCTAAAAATTTAAGGAAAGAGCTATGAAAAGCCGAGATAAAAAGGATTTGATTTTAGATTCTATCATCCAAACTTATCTTTTAGATAATGTTCCTATTGGTTCAAATGAATTGAATTTAAATCTTTGCATCCCTGCTTCAACTATACGCGTTTATCTTAAAAGGCTTAGCGACGAGGGTTTGATCACTCAGCTTCATATAAGTAGTGGTAGAATTCCTACTATTTTGACAATGCAAAATTACTGGCAAAGTTTTTGGAAAAAAGAACAAGATCAAGATATCAATATCAAAAGTGAGAATTTTTTAAAAGAGTTGAGCAAAGAATTTGAAATTTATTGTCTTGTTTATGGTGGTAGAAGCTTAGTACTTAAAGAAGTGCTTAATCTAAATGCTAAATTTATAGTGCTTGATTTTAAAGAAGAAGAGCTAGTTTTAAAATATGAAAAAGAAGCATGGAATTTTTTACAAAGTCTTATAGGATTAGATCTTTTTAGTATAGAAAGAATAGCTTTGAGAGTTCATTTTATAGATCTTGTAGAAAAAATAGCTAGCTTAAGACAAAATTTGATTTGCTATAGAAGTAATGAAGAAAGAGCTTATCAAATTTATCAAAATGATGAATTTGTTAAGCTCTTAGATTGTGGAGTTCATCGTTATTTTAAAGAAAGTCTTGAATTTGAACCTTTATTTAAAGAAGGTTTTATGGGGCTTAAGGTGGATGCGCAGTTTTTGGGCGAAGATGTAAATATTATCTTAGCAGGTAGTGTTTATACGGATTATAAAAAAATATTACAATACATAAAGGAGGCGGCGTGAGCGAGCAAAAGCAAGAATTTGAAAACGAAAACGCAGAAAATTCTGAACATTTGCAAGATGAGAATTTGCAAAATATCGAAGATGTTGAGCAAAACAAATTGCAAAAAGACTATGATGAATTAAAAGACAAATATATGCGTGCAAACGCTGAATTTGAAAATATTAAAAAAAGAATGGAAAAAGAAAAGCTAAGTGCTATGGCTTATGCAAATGAAAGCTTTGCAAAGGATTTGCTTGATGTTTTAGATGCTTTAGAAGCAGCTATCAATGTCGAATGCCATGATGAAATTAGCTTAAAAATCAAAGAAGGAGTGCAAAACACTTTAGATTTGTTTCTTAAAAAACTTGAAAAGCATGGAGTGGCTCTTATTAAAGAAGAAAAAGAGTTCGATCCAAATTTACATGAGGCAATGTTTCATGTAGATAGTGAAAATCATCAAAGTGGTGAAGTGGTTACCGTGCTTCAAAAAGGCTATAAAATAGCCGATCGCGTAATCCGCCCAACTAAAGTTAGTGTAGCAAAATAAATTTTAATAAAAAGGATAAAAAATGAGTAAAGTTATAGGTATAGATTTAGGAACAACCAATTCTTGTGTTGCTGTGTATGAACGCGGCGAGAGTAAAGTAATACCAAATAAAGAAGGTAAAAATACAACTCCTTCTGTGGTAGCTTTTACAGATAAAGGCGAGGTTTTAGTAGGAGATAGTGCAAAACGCCAAGCGGTGACTAACCCTGAAAAAACTATTTATTCTATTAAAAGAATTATGGGTTTGATGATCAATGAAGACGCGGCTAAAGAAGCTAAAAACAGACTTCCTTATCATATCACTGAAAGAAATGGCGCTTGTGCGATTGAGATCGCAGGTAAAATTTATACTCCGCAAGAAATTTCAGCAAAAGTTTTAATGAAACTAAAAGAAGATGCTGAGGCTTTCTTAGGCGAGAGTGTTGTAGATGCGGTTATTACTGTACCTGCATATTTTAACGATGCGCAAAGAAAAGCGACAAAAGAAGCAGGAACGATAGCAGGACTTAATGTATTAAGAATTATCAATGAACCTACTTCAGCAGCTCTAGCTTATGGACTTGATAAAAAAGATAGTGAAAAAATCGTGGTTTATGATTTAGGTGGGGGAACTTTTGATGTTACCGTGCTTGAAACCGGCGATAATGTAGTAGAAGTTTTAGCAACAGGTGGTAATGCTTTCTTAGGGGGTGATGATTTTGATAATAAACTTATAGATTTTCTAGCTAATGAATTTAAAGATGAAACAGGCATAGATCTTAAAAATGATGTTATGGCTTTACAACGCTTGAAAGAAGCAGCAGAAAACGCTAAAAAAGAATTAAGTTCAGCTAATGAAACTGAAATTAATTTACCATTTATCACAGCAGATGCAAGTGGGCCAAAACATTTGGTTAAAAAACTTACTAGAGCTAAATTTGAAGGTATGATTGATTCTTTAGTAGCTGAAACCATCACTAAAATCAATGAAGTAGTAAGCGACGCAGGTCTTAAAAAAGATGAGATCAAAGAAATTGTTATGGTAGGGGGCTCTACTCGTGTTCCTTTAGTGCAAGAAGAAGTGAAAAAAGCCTTTAATAAAGATCTTAACAAGTCTGTAAATCCTGATGAAGTTGTGGCTATTGGTGCGGCGATTCAAGGTGCGGTTATAAAAGGCGATGTTAAAGATGTGCTTTTACTTGATGTTACTCCGCTCTCTTTGGGTATAGAAACTCTAGGCGGGGTAATGACTAAGATTATCGAAAAAGGTACAACTATCCCAACTAAAAAAGAGCAAGTTTTCTCAACCGCTGAGGATAATCAAAGTGCTGTAACTATCAATGTTTTACAAGGGGAAAGAGAATTTAGTCGTGATAATAAATCTTTAGGAAATTTCAATCTTGAAGGAATTCCACCAGCACCACGCGGTATGCCACAAATCGAAGTTACTTTTGATATTGATGCAAATGGTATTTTAACTGTTAGCGCAAAAGATAAAGCAACAGGTAAGGCTCAAGAGATCAAAATCACAGGTTCAAGCGGACTTAGCGAAGAAGAAATTAACAACATGGTAAAAGATGCTGAACTTCACAAAGAAGAAGATAAAAAACGCAAAGAAGCTGTAGATGCTAGAAATGCAGCTGATAGCTTGGCACATCAAGTAGAAAAATCTTTAAGTGAGTTGGGTGAAAAAGTTGCCACTGCTGATAAAGAAAACATCCAAAAAGCTCTTGATGATTTGCGCGAGACTTTGAAAAATCAAAATGCAAGCAAAGAAGAGATTGAAAGCAAAATGAAAGCTTTAAGCGAAGTTTCTCATAAATTAGCTGAAAACATGTATAAAAAAGATGAGTCAAATGCAGCGAACGATAAAAAGAAAAAAGATGACGATGTAATCGACGCTGAAGTTGAGTAATCCTAAAATCTTCATTCAAGCCTTGTTAAAAGGCTTGAACTCAATTCTATTTTATCTTATTTAATTTTTAAAAATTTTTTAGTAGTGATTTTATATAATATATTATTAATAAAAACATAAGGAACGCATCATGGAACAAAGTCAATTCCAACCCATTATCAACTTCATATGGAGTGTGGCAGATGATTTGCTTCGTGATGTTTATATGAAGGGTAAATACCGCGATGTTATCTTACCCATGACAATCATAAGAAGAATTGATGCGGTTTTAGAGCCTACAAAAGATAAAGTTCTAAAACCTACAATACCTATAAAGATGAATTTGAAAATTTAGAATCTTTGCTAGGTGGAAAACAAGGGAATAATCTAGGCTTTTTTAATTATTCTCGATTTAATCTACAAACCCTTCTAAACGATCCAAAAAACATAAGAATAAATTTTGAAAATTATTTGGATTGTTTTAGTGAAAATATCAAAGATATCATCTCAAAATTCAAATTCAAAAACCAACTTGACACCTTAGAAGAATCAAACATACTTTTTGGAGTGATAGAAAGATTTTGCTCGCCTAAGGTAAATTTCGGTATAGAAGATATTTTAGATGAAAAAGGTAATGTTATCCATAAAGGCTTGAGTAATCTTGGCATGGGGTATGTTTTTGAAGAGCTTATCCGTAAATTTAACGAAGAAAATAATGAAGAAGCCGGAGAGCACTTTACCCCAAGAGAGATTATAGAGCTTATGACTCATCTTGTATTTTTGCCTGTAAAAGAGCAGATCAAACAAGGAACATGGCTTATTTATGATAATGCTTGTGGAAGTGGTGGTATGCTAACAGAATCAAAAGAATTCATCACAGATCCTGAAGGACTTATACAGTCAAAGGCAAATATTTATCTTTACGGACAAGAAATCAACCCTGAAACTTATGCTATATGTAAAGCAGATATGCTGATAAAAGGCGAAGATCCAGATCATATAAAATTTGGTTCTACCTTAAGCAATGATCAACAAAACTTACAATTTGATTTCATGCTTAGCAATCCACCTTATGGTAAGTCTTGGGAAAATGATCAAAAAATTCTAGGCGTAGAAAAGAAAGGCTCAAATTCAACTTGCAATGACTCAAGATTTAGCGTAGGTATCACGAGCAAAAGCGATGGGCAAATGATGTTTTTGCTCAATATGCTTAGCAAGATGAAAACAGATACCCCTTTGGGTTCTCGTATCGCAAGCGTGCATAATGGAAGCTCACTTTTTAACTCAGATAGCGGTATGGTAGCTATAAGAAAGCATATCATAGAAAACGACTATCTTGAAGCTATAGTCGCCCTACCTACTAATATGTTTTATAACACCGGCATTCCCACTTTTATATGGATCATCACCAACAAAAAGTCAGAACACAAAAAAGGCAAAGTCCAGCTTATAAACACTACAAATGAAGAATATTTTTCAAAAATGAAAAAGTCTTTAGGCTCTAAACAAAATGAAATGACTAAAGAACATATAGAAAAAATCACTAAATTATTTTTAGAAAATGCAAGTAATAAAGATTGCAAGATTTTGAATAATGAAGACTTTGGCTATACTAAAATCATCATAGAAAAACCAAAAAGCATAGAAGCTTTAAAAGATGATGAAAAATTTGCAAAACTAAAAGACAAAGATAAAATCTTAGAAAAATTACAAGAATTAGAACAAAATCCACAAGACTTTAAAAACAGAGAAGAATTTATCAAATTTTTAGGCGTAAAGCTCAAAAAAAGCGAAGAAAATCTCATTATCGATAGTGATAAAACTAACAATACTGAAAAAATTCCACTCAAAACAGATATACAAGGCTATTATGATACAGAAGTAAAGCCTTATGTAGCAAACTCTTGGATAGCGTGGGATAGTGCAAGTGTGGGCTATGAAATACTTTTTAACAAATATTTTTATACCTACACACCACCAAGAAAGCTAGAAGAAATAAATAACGAATTAGAAAAGCTAGAAAAAGAAGTGTAAGATCTTTTAAGAGAGATTGTACAATGAAAAATTTCAAAGAGAGTGGCATAGAATGGCTTGGGGAAATTCCGGAGCATTGGCAGATAGTTCCTATTAGATATTGTTTTAATGAATTTAATGTAAGATGTAATGATAATAACTATCCATTGTTATCTGTAACTATAGCAAATGGTGTGGTTTATCAAAATGATATAACAAACAAAAAAGATACTTCTAATGATGATAAATCAAGTTGCAAAATAGTTCCTATAGGTGCAATAGCTTACAATAAAATGAGAATGTGGCAAGGTGCTGTTGGTATAAATATGCTTGAAAAAGGTATAGTAAGTCCCGCTTATGTTGTAGCTATTTCAAATAAACAAATAAATATTAGTTTTAGTTATTATTTATTAAAATCAAAAAATATGATTAGTGAATATGAAAAATATTCTTACGGACTTTGTTCGGATATGAATAATTTAAGATATGAAGATTTTCAAAATATTAAAATTCCACTTCCGCCCTTAAAAGAGCAAGAGCAAATTGCAAATTTTTTAGATGAAAAATGTGAAAAAATAGCAAATTTTATAGAGAAAAAAAGAAAAACTCATCACACTTTTAAAAGAACAAAAACAAACCCTGATAAATGAAACTATCACAAAAGGACTTGATAAAAATATAAATTTCAAAGATAGTGGTATAGAACATTTAGGGGAGATTCCACAACATTGGAAGATTGTGAAATTAAAATATTTAGGAAGCTTTCAAAATGGAATAAGTATCAATTCTGAAGCATTTGGAGCAGGATATCCTTTTGTTAGTTATGGAGATATTTATAATATAATATTTGTATCCCTTATAATATTAAAGGGCTTGTGAATTCTACAGAAATTGATAGAAAAATATATTCTGTAAAACAAGGTGATATCTTTTTTACTAGAACTTCTGAAACTATTGATGAAATAGGTATAAGTTCGGTATGTTTAAAAACTATTGAAAATGCAGTATTTGCAGGTTTCTTGATACGCTTTAGAGCTGATAAAAAAGTTTTAGATAATAATTTTGCAAAGTTTTATTTTAGAAGAAGCTTTAATCAATCCTTTTTTGCAAAAGAAAATGGTTTAGTAACTAGAGCTTCTCTTAGTCAAGAGTTGTTAGGTAGATTATCCGTTGTTATCCCACCCCTAAAAGAACAAGAGCAAATCGCAAAATTTCTAGATTCTGAAATTTCTAAAATAGATGCTATAATAGAAAAAACCAAAAAACAAATAAAACTCATAAAAGAATACAAAACCACACTCATAAACCAAGCTGTTTGTGGTAGGATTAACTTATAAAGGGATAAAAGATGATTACTAAAATTTCTATGAAAAATGTAGCGAGTTATAAAGATGAAACAACACTAGAAACAAATAAGCGTATTAATTTGATTTATGGTTTAAATGGAGCAGGAAAAACGCAAATTTCTAAATTTTTAGCAAATCAAAAAGATGAAAAATTTAAGGATTGTAAAATAGAAGGTTTAATCAATCAAGAAAATTTAGTTTATAATCAAGATTTTATTGATGAAAATTTTTATGATACGGATAGGCAAAAAGGTATTTTTACACTCTCTGAAGAAAATATAATTGTAAAACAAGAAATTGAAAATTTACAAAAAGAATTAATAAGATTAAAATCTAGTCAAGATGAAAATCAAAGAAAATTAGAAGAAAAACAAAAAGATATAATAAAAATAGAAAATGATTTTAAAGGTGATATTTGGAAAATCAAGCAAAATTACAGTGATAATTTTAAAGATTTTTTTGAAGGAAAAAAGGGAAGCAAAGAAAGTTTTTTTAAATTTATAAATCCAAAAATAGAAGAAGTTTTATCTCTTGATACAATAAATCAAAATACAAATTTAGAAGAATTAAAGAAACAATATAACATTCTTACTGATGCGACACAAGTTAAATTAGAAAATATCAATGAAATTCCAAATATAGAATTTAAAAATATAGAAAATAACTTAATGTTTAATGAAATAATTGTAGGGAATCAAGATAGCGTTATCGCAAATTTAATTAAAAAGTTAGGGAATGAAGATTGGGTAAAAGATGGTTTTGATAAGTATGTTTTGCAAGATTCTCAAACTTGTCCTTTTTGCCAAAGTAACACAATCACTACAGAATTTAAAAGCTATTTAGAGAATTATTTTGATAAAACATATGAAAGTAAAATAAAAGAAGTAAAAAAATTAAATGATGAATATCAAAATTTATTGTCAAATATACCAAGTATAGAGACTTTTTACAGAGGAGATATTTTAGATGATAAAAATTCAGAATTTGAAAAATTATATTCTCAAGTAAAATTAAAACTTGAAGAAAATATTAGAAAAATTCAAGAAAAGATTAAAGAACCTAGTAAAAAAATAGAATTAGAAAAAACTAATGAAGTGTTTCAAAATTTTAATGATTATATCAAAGAAATACAACAAAAAATCATAGAATTTAATAGCAAGTTGGATAATTGTAAAAATGAGAAAGAGAAATTAGAAAAACAATTTTGGGAATTTGTGATTTTTGAAAAAAAGGAGATTATAGAAAAATACAACAAAGATAAAAAGGAACAGGAAATAAATAAAGGAGTTTTAGATAAAGAAAATCAAGCTATCAAAGATGACATACAACATATAGAAAATACCATAAAAGAAAAACAAAAAGAGGTAATTAATATCCAAAAGCAGTTGATAAGATAAATAACCATTTGAAAGATTTAGGAATTTTAAGTTTCTATATCAAAACTCATGACAATGAAAAGCAAGAATACATTATCGCAAGAGAAGGAGAGAATAAACCTAGTTTTAAAACTCTAAGTGAAGGTGAAAAAACTTTAATTTCATTTTTGTATTTTTTGCAACTCTGTCAAGGCAAAAAAGAAAAAGATGAAGCAATTTTAGATAAAATTATCGTGATTGATGATCCTATTTCTAGCCTTTCTTTTAATTATGTTTATAATATAGCTCAACTTATTAAAGAAATATTTTTACGCAATAAAGATGGTAGTTATAAACAAATTTTTATTTTAACACACCATTTGTATTTTTTTAAGGAATTAATAGGGTTTAGAGAAGATTATAAAAAAGATATTTATACTTTTAGAATTAGAAGAAATGAGAATTATATATCTCATATCGATATAATGAAAGAAGATGAAATTTTAAATGACTATCAAGCTTATTGGCAAATTTTAAAAGATTATAAAGAAGGTAAAATTCATGCTATATTAATTCCTAATACTATGAGAAATATTTTAGAATATTTTCTAGGTTTTATTCAAAAAGATACAATTGATATAATAAAAAAAATAGAGAATGAAGATAAAGAAAAGAAATTTGAAGCTTTTTGTCGGTATATCAATAGAGAATCCCATTCTTTTATGGGTAATATGTCAGATGTAAAAGAAATCAATATCGATATATTTTTTGAAGCATTTAAAAAAGTATTTGAATATTTGGGACATCTTGAACATTATAACATAATGATGACTAAAGGAAACCAACAATGACTAACTACCAAGAAAAAGATTTAGAAGATTTCATAGAGTCTTATTTGTTAGAAAACCATGCCTATATCAAAAGAACAAATGAAAATTACGATAAAAATTTATGTATCGATACAGAAATTTTTGAAAATTTCTTGCAAGCTACACAAAGTGTAGCATTAGAAGAGCTTAAAAAGCGTTGTGGGCAAAACTATAAAAAAGAACTTTTTGATCGTATTTTCTCACAGATCAAAACTAAAGGCATAGTTAAAGCTTTGCAAGGCTATGTGGAGATCAAAGGTATCAAAATTTACCTAGCCTTTGCCAAGCCAAATACCAATGCAAACGAAGAAAGCGTGAAAAAATACGAGCAAAACACCCTTTCTATCATACGCCAGCTTTACTATAGCACGCAAAATAAAAACTCCCTTGATATGGTGATCTTTTTAAATGGCTTGCCTCTTATCACCATAGAGCTTAAAAACCATTTCACCGGACAAAATGTCTTTCACACTATAGAGCAATACAAAAAAGATAGAAACCCAAAAGAAGCTATATTTAACTATACGATAGTGCATTTTGCGCTAGATTATGATCTTTGCTATATGAGTACGAAATTAGATCAAGATGCGACTACATTTTTACCTTTTAACCTTGGTTTAAATAATGGTAGTGGCAAAATAGGCCTAGCAAATGGAGCAGGTAATCCGCTAAGTGATGGTATAAAAACAGCTTATTTGTGGGAGAAAATCTTTAAAAAAGATACTTTGCTAAATTTATTTTTTAATTTTGTGCAAGTTGTAAAAAAGAAAAATGAAGAAATCATCATATTTCCTAGATGCCATCAATTCGATGTAGTAGAAAAGCTACTCGCCCATGCAAAAGAAAACGGCACAGGGCAACGCTACTTGATCCAGCATAGTGCAGGAAGTGGCAAGAGTAATTCTATATCTTGGCTTGCACATAATCTCGTAAGCTTGCATAGACTTGAAAAAAATATCTTTGATTCTATCATCGTAGTAACCGATAGAAAAGTGCTTGATAGTCAAATAAGAGAAAATGTAAAATCCTTTTCGCAGACAAAAAATTTAGTAGAAGCTATCACTCATGGAAGCAAACAGCTTAAAAATGCTTTAGAAAAAGGTAAGAAAATCATCATCACAACCATACAAAAATTTCCTTTTATTTTAGATGAAATCAAAACTTTAAAAATCAAAACTTTTGCTATCATTATCGATGAAGCTCATTCAAGTCAAAGCGGAAGCAATGCTCAAAAATGGCAGAAGCCATAAGGGATAAAAGCGGCGATGAAAGTCAAAATTTAGATGATGAAATTTTAGAAATCATAAAAAATAAAAAACTCCAAAGTAATGCTTCTTATTTTGCATTTACTGCTACGCCTAAGCCAAAAACCTTAGAAATGTTTGGTATGCCTTGTGATGTTAATGGAGGGCAAAGGTTTATCCCTTTTCATCTTTACTCGATGAAACAAGCCATAGAAGAAGGTTTTATACTTGATGTATTAAAAGGCTATACAACCTATAAAAGTTACTATAAAATCATATCTTGTACAAATGATAATCTAAAATACGACAAAAAAAGAGCAAGCGCAAAACTAAAAGCCTATGTCCAAAACAATATCAAAACAATCGAACAAAAATCACAAATCATGTGTGAGCATTTTTTTCAAAATAGCTTTAAAAAGATAAATGGTAAAGCAAAAGCTATGATTGTAACAAGCTCAAGAGAAAATGCTGTAAAGTATTATCTTGTTTTTAGGGAATATTTAAGAAAAAATTATCCACATTTTAAAGCCATTGTAGCTTTTTCAGGTGAAGTAAATTTAGAAGGTGAAATTTATAGCGAAAGTGCTTTAAATGGTTTTGCGGAAAATGTTTTAAAAGATGAGTTTAAAAAAGATGAGTATCGTTTTTTAATCGTTGCGGAAAAATACCAAACCGGATTTGATGAGCCATTATTACATACTATGTATGTGGATAAAGCATTAAGTGGGGTAAGTGCAGTACAAACTCTATCAAGACTAAACTGAACTTGCAAAAACAAAGAAAACACTTTTGTGCTAGATTTTGTAAATACTCATGAAGATATAGCAAAATCTTTTAGTATATTTTATGAACAAACTTATTTAAGCGAAGCCACAGATGATAATAGAATTTTTGATTTAAAGGCAAATCTAAATGAGTATGAAATTTATACCCAAGAAGAAATAGATGATTTTGCAAATGCTATTTTAAGAAAAGAAAAAGAAAATATCATTCATGCAAAATTGGACATAATGCTAGATAGATTTAATCAAAAAAGTGATGATGAAAAATTAGATTTTTATAATAAAGCAAAAACTTATCTTAAAGAGTATTCTTTTCTTGCACAAATATTGCCTTATGAAGACATAGAGCTTGAAAAACTCTATATATTACTTAAAAAACTTGCTAGTAAGATCATCTTGCTTAAATCAGAGGATTTAGCTAAAGGAATTTTAGATAATGTGGATTTTGATAATTATCGCTTACAACTTGATAAAACACAAGACATCGTTTTACAAGGAAATGGAGAGCTAAAGCCTTCTTTTGCAGATGGTTCGAGCAAAAGTGTTGAAGCTGAATTAGAAGAACTTTCAAACATCATCAAAGATTTTAATAACAAATACGCAAATATAGACTTTAATGAAAGCGATAAAATTGCTAAAATCTTATATGATATAAAAGATGATATAGCAAAAAATGAAAGAATACGTGAAACTTTTAGCAAATCCGATATACAAAATTCTCGTATCGAGTTTGATGCGCTTTTAAAAGATAAAATTCAAGATATCTTGGAGTTAAATTTAGAACTTTTTAAACAATTTAATCAAAATATAGAATTTAAAGACAAGATAGCAAATACCATGTTTAATATGGTTTGTAATGATTTTTAAAGTATAAAATTGTCAAAAAAGGATAAATGTTTGTGAGTGTAGATTTTTTTAAAACCTTTGATATTTCAAATAATGAAAGATTAAAAGCTAAAAAAGTGCAGGGTAAAAAATATGAAATTTTTCTTAATGAAAATGAGCAAAGTCTTATAACTCCTAAAGTGTCTTTTAAAGAAATTTTGAGATATTATTATCTTTATCCAAAAAATGCCATTCCTTCTTTTAAATTACCTTTTTTCAAGCCTGATTTGAGTGGTTTTAGCACTCCGCATATTACTTGGCTTGGACATTCTTCGCTTTTTATAAGTTTTAAAGAATATAAAATTTTGATTGATCCTATTTTTAACACTCATGCTTCGCCTATTTCTTTTATCAACAAGGCTTTTAAAAATGCTCCTGTTTATAATGTAAATGATTTTAATGAAATTTTTGCTGTGATTATCACGCATTCACATTTTGATCATTTAGATGCTAAGAGTATAAAAGCTTTAAAAGATAAGGCTAAAATTTTTATCACACCTTTAAAAGTGGGAAATTATCTAAAAAGCTATGGGGTGAGTGAGAAAAAAATCATAGAGCTTGATTGGTGGAGTGGCATAGAATTTGGTGATTTAAAAATCATTGCAACACCTGTACAGCACAGTTCAAGTAGAGGAGATGGTAAAAACAAAACCCTTTGGGCTTCTTTTGTGATGGAATTTTTAAGTGTAGATAAGAGAGTGTTTTTTAGCGCAGATGGAGGGTATTTTACACATTTTAAAAAATAGGTGAATATTTTGGAAGTTTTGACCTAGCTTGTCTTGAAAGCGGACAGTTTAATATCGCTTGGCCATATTCACACTCTTTTCCTGATCAAATTTTAAAAGAAGCAAAAGATCTTAATGCAAAAGCTGTCATGCCTATACATTGGGGGAGATTTTTAGCGGGAACTCATGCGTGGAATGAGGTAGTAAAATTTCTTTATGAAAATTTAGATTTACCCCTTATCACACCAAAAATGGGTGAGGCTTATGAAATAGGGACTAAATTTAAACAGGATTTTTGGTGGAAAGAAGAATAAATTAACACAAGTTTATAATCTATATTTTGGTTTTTGTTATAGTTTTATAAAACTAAAAAAGGAGATTTTGTGAAAATCATTCAATGGAATAAGGCGGAATTTAGCCCAAAAGAAGTGAAAATCAATGTTTTAATTGACAATGAAAAAGGTAAAGAAATTCAAATTTTATTAGCTAAAGACAGTGTGATGAAAGAGCATAAAGCTCCTTTTGCTATACATGTTCAAGTTTTAAGCGGTAAAATTTGGTTTGAAGTGGAAAAGGAAAAATTTGAATTAAATGCTTTAGATATGATAAGCCTAGAGGCAAATGTAGCACATTCTTTAGGTGGATTAGAAAATTCTATAATAAGATTGAGTTTAAATAAATCAGATAGTGTTCAAAGGGTAAATGCTGTGCTTAAAAAGCCTTGATTTTATTTTGATTTTATAAGGTTTTAATTTGCCTAAATAATTCTAGGCTTTAACCTAGAATTATTTATAGTTTTTAATAAAATTTGTTATTCTTTCTAAACCTTTTTTGATAAGCTCATCGCTTGTGGCATAAGAAAGTCTGAAGTATCCATCCATTCCAAAACCTATACCTGGAACAACGGCAACTTTTTCTTGTTCAAGCAATTTTTGGCAAAATTTCATAGAATCTTTTTCTATTTTTTGTATATTTACAAAAAGATAAAAAGCACCTTCTGGTTTATAAATACTGATATTTGTGATTTGTTTAAGCATATCTAAGGCTAAATTACGGCGTTTTTCAAAGGCTTGACGCATTTTTTCTATATCTTCATCACATTCTCCATTTAAAGCAGGAATGGCTGCATGTTGAGCAATGGAACAAATATTTGAAGTGCTTTGTCCTTGAAGTCTTTTAACGGCTGAAATTAGGGCTTTATTTTTACTTGCCATATAGCCAAAACGCCATCCTGGCATAGCTCCACATTTGCTAAGTCCGTTAATGGTCACGGTGCGTTTTAAAGCATCTTCGCTTACACTTGCAAAAGCTACAAAATCAAAACCATCATAGCGAAGTTTTTCATACATTTCATCACTTAAAACAGTAATTTGCGTTCCTTCTAGAATTTTAGCAATTTGAGTTAATTCTTCTTTAGAATAAATCGATCCCACAGGATTTGAAGGAGAATTTAGCATTAAAACCTTGGTTTTAGCTGTGATAGCTTTTTTTAATTGTTCAGCGGTAATTTTAAAGCCATTTTCTTCCAAGCCTTTTATAAATATAGGTTTTCCACCTGAAAATTTTACCATTTCAGGATAGCTTACCCAGTAAGGACTAGGGATAATGACTTCATCATCTTTTTCTACTAAGCATTCTATACATTCAAAAAGAGAGTGTTTTGCGCCTACATTGGTGATGATTTCATTTGTTTCATAATCAAGATTATTATCTTTTTTAAATTTGGTTTGAATAGCTTTTAATACTTCAGGAATTCCCGCAACAGCAGTGTATTTTCCACATCCTTTTTCAATAGCATTTATGGCGGCATTTTTGATGATTTGCGGTGTGTCAAAATCAGGTTCGCCTGCTGAAAAACTAATAATATCTTCGCCTTTAGCTTTAAGTTCATTAGCAAGTGCAGTGATGGCTAAAGTGATAGATTCTTCTAAAACTTGAGATCTTTTTGTAAGCATTTTTCAATCCTTAATAGTTTTTGTTTAATTTTAGCAGAAAATTGCATTTTTGTAATAAATTTAATTTAAAAATGAGTTATAAATTTCAGCAAATGTGAAAATTTGTATTAATTTTGTAGGAAAAATTAATACGCATAATAATATGTATAATTTTATGTATTATAAAAAATTATTATTTTTGTGATTCAGGTCGTTTTAATATAAGATTTTCAAGTTCTAAAATTTTCTTTTCTAACTTTTCTAGTTTGTCATCGCAATTTGCATCTATAGCTCTAATATTTTTATTTTTACGCTCTTCGATAATATAAGCAGGAATTCCAACGGCAGTTAAATTTGCACCTACATCTTTAACCACTACAGCATTTGAGCCTATTTTGGTATTTTCTCCTATGGTGATATTGCCAAGTATTTTTGCACCTGAGCCTATGATCACTCCTTTTTTGATGGTTGGATGACGTTTAGCACCTTTTTCAAGGCTTGTTCCACCTAAAGTAACGCCTTGATAAATTAAAACATCATCTTCTATGATTGCTGTTTGGCCTATAACCACTCCATTGGCATGATCTATAAAAACACGTCTTCCAAGTTTTGCTCCAGGATGTAAATCTACTCCAGTTAGAAATTGTGAAATTCCGCTAATCATCCTAGCAATGCGTTTAAAATTTCTTATGTAAAAAAAATGTGCAAAGCGGTAATTTACTACAGCCCATACTCCAGGGTAATTAAAAAAAAGTTCTATACAAGAATTAAAAGCTGGATCTTGTGCCTTTGGCTGAGAAAAATCTTCTTTTATAATACCCCAAAAATTCATCTAAACTCCTATGCTTTTTAAATAACCATTATCATTTAAGAAAAGATAAAGTTCCCCTAAAATATGCTTTTTTTGCTTGTCATTTACAAGCTTAGAATTACTTATGCGTTCATTAAGTATATCCATGATAGCGTGTATATCATAGTCTAAATCTTCTAAGGCATCAAGTATGGATTGTGCTTCTATAATCCCCTCAACTTCATAGCCTTTTTCATTGATACTTATAATAGCTTCAGTGGGATGAGTAAAAAGATTGTGTTTCATTCCAAGTACTTCTTGATAGGCACCTACAAGAAAAAACCCTAGAAAATAATTTTCTTTTTCTACATCTACATCGTGTAAAAATAAAGGTTGATCTTTAGAGTATGAAATTTCTCCATCGCTATCGCAGGTTATATCCCAAATGCTCGCACTTCGAGTCGGTTCTTCATCTAAGCGATCAAGTGGCATGATGGGGAAATTTTGTTCTAAGCCCCAAAAATCAGGTATGCTTTGAAAGAGCGAAAAATTTACCAAATACCTTTCTTGCACTTCATCTTGTATGGCAAGTAAATCCGCAGGATTTTGCTTATCGCCTAAAAGCAAGATAGCTTTTTTTGTAATCAAATGAGTTAAAATTTCAGCATTGGAACGATCTTGCAAATCCACATAGCCCAAATCAAAAAGAGTTAAAATACTCTCTAAATGATCTATGCTATCGTGCAAGTATTCTAAAGCATTGGAAGGTTTTATGCTTTTATAAAGATCGTAAAGCTCATCGATAAGTTTTGGATTTTGTTTTTTAAGTATGAGTTTGTTTTCTGCGTATTCTTGAGAAAAAAGTTCTAATACAGGAGCGATTAAAACAGCGTGATTGGCTGCTACAAAACGTCCACTTTCTATGAAAATATCAGGCTCTAAATCTTTTTTTTGTTCGGCTATGTTTTTTAGGATAAAAACTACATCGTTAGCGTATTCTCTTAGGGTGTAATTTCTACTTTTTTCATTTTTAAATTGTGAGTATTCCACAGCTAAACCGCCACCAAGATTGATAGCTTTTAGATTTTTAGCTCCCATTTTTCTAAGTTCTGTGTAAATATTTCCTGCTTCATTTAAGGCTTTTTTCAAGGGATGAATCTCGGTAATTTGTGAGCCTAGATGAAAGTGAATCATGGTAAATTGTTCTAAAAGTTTGTTTTCTTTGAGTAAATTTACCGCTTCTATAAGTTCAGTGGATGTAAGTCCAAATTTAGAATTAATCCCACCACTTTTTGCCCAAATTCCAACTCCAGCAGAATGCAAACGCACGCGTAAGCCTATATTTGGTTTAGGTTTAAAGCGTTCTTTGGCTATGTCTATGATAGCTTCAAGTTCATTAAGTCCTTCTATGGTTAAAGTGATATTATGTCCCATTTCAGCTGCGATAAAGCCTATATTGATAAGTTCTCTATCTTTAAAGCCATTTACTGTAATAGGTGCACCTTCATTATTATAAGCCATAGCGAGTAAAAGCTCTGCTTTAGAGCCTGCTTCAAGTCCGTAGTTATAGTCTTTTCCAAGCTTTACAAGATTTTTTACAAAACCAGGGTATTGATTTACCTTTAAAGGATAAACAGCGTTAAATCCTCCTTTATAGCCAAATTCCTTTCTTGCTTTATTGAAATTTCCGTAAATATTTTCAATTTGTTTTTGGATAAGATGAGGAAATCTTAAAAGTAAAGGCCCCTTGTATCCATCATCTCTTAATTCTTTAACTATATCAATAATAGCGGGCTTTTTTTCGTGATTGATACAAACTTTACCATTTTTGATAATAAAATTTTCATTTCCCCAAATATCAATACCATAATCCATCATAAAACCTTCTTTAAGTCTGAAATTTTAATCATTTTTTCTTCTTTTTTTGCTAAATTTTTATAAAACAAACTTTCATTTTGTGCTTCATTTTCTCCCATACAAAGAAAAATTTCAGCATTATTTTTATCCGCGTTTTCGAGATGTTTAGCTAGTTTTCTTGCTTCATAGCTTAAAAGCACTTTATGTTCTTTTCTTAAATTTGTAGCGATATGCAAAAGTTTTTGGATATAAATTTCATCCATAGCACAAAGATAAATTCCTTCTCTTTGGACTTTTTCTTCTTTTTGTTCTAAAATGGCTATAATTCTTTCTATACCCATGGCAAAACCTACACCAAAACCACTTTTTCCATCAAGATATTCAATAAGTCTATCATATCTTCCGCCCCCAGCAATAGCAGCTTTTGCACCAATTTCATCGCTAATGAATTCAAAAGCCGTTTTAGAGTAGTAATCAAGCCCTCTAACAAGCTTAGAATCCACTTCAAAATCCACTCCATTTTCTTTTAAAACGCTTTGTAAAATTTCAAAGTCTTTTTGACAAGATGAGCATAAATTTTGATTTAAAAGCGGAGCATCGTTAAGTAAGCTTTGGCAATGTTCATTTTTACAGTCTAAAACACGAATAGGATTTAAGTTTTTTCTACGCAAACAATCCTCGCAAAAACCTTCTTTGCTATCTAAAAAATGTATTAAATTTTCACGATATTTTGGCATACATTTTAAACAGCCTAAAGAGTTAATCAGTAATTTAAATTTAATATCCAAGCGTGAAAAAATTTCTACTAACATTAAAATAATACTTGCATCTTCATAAACGCTTGCGTTTCCAAAACTTTCAACGCCAAATTGATGAAATTCTCTTAAGCGTCCCTTTTGGGGTCTTTCATAGCGGAACATAGAACCATGATAAAACCATCTTTTCACACTAGTGTTTTTATCGAGTTTTTTTTCTATATAGGCACGCACCACCCCAGCAGTTCCTTCAGGACGCATGCAAACATGATTTTCGCCTTTATCGATAAATTCATACATTTCTTTGCCTACTATATCAGAACTTTCTCCTACGCTTCTTTTAAAAAGGGTGCAAAGTTCTAAATGCGGTGTATTGATAAAAGTAAAGCCATAGTTTTTAGCTACTTCTTCGCAGGTTTTAATCACTTTTTCATAACAATATGCATCTTTATCTAATAAATCTTTCATTCCTTTTAAAGCGTTAATCATTGTAAAAATTCCTTTATTTGTTGGTGTAATTTTTCTTTACTTTCTTTTGCGTCAAGTGTTAAAATTTCTATAGAAATTTTTTCTTTTAAAAAATGAAGCACTTTTTCGAGTTTATCTTGCACACTTAAAAAATACTCAATGCCACGTTTTTCTATGCTATCTAGTTCTTTTTGACTGAGGCGTTCTTGGATAAGGTTTGCATCTCCTTTTAAAAAGATAATTTTTTGTGGAAAAAAATTTTCTAAAGCAAAACTATTTAAAGCAAAAAGCAAATCGTTTTCAAAATCTTTGGCATAAGCCATGCCTGAAATAAAACTTCTATCGCTAATAATGAGTTTGTTTTGATTGATTTTTAAGATTTCTTCAAAATGTTGAGCACGATCAGCTAAAAAAAGCAAGAGTTCAGCTCTTTTGTTAATAGGATGAGTTTTATTAAGTAAAATTTCTCTTAAATGTTTTCCAAGTTCTGTTCCGCCAGGTTCGAGTGTGAAAATGGCGTCTTTGTAAATTTCTTTTAAAAGTGAAATTTGCGTACTTTTTCCTACGCAGTCAATACCTTCAAAAACTACATACAAGATTGATCCTTTAAAAAAGGTAGAATTTCTTTTGGAACAAGAGAACTTACATCGCCTCCATGTGCTACTATAGAGCGAACAATAGAACTTGAAATAAAAGCATGTTTTAGACTTGGCATAAGATAAATGGTTTCCATATCTTCCCAAAGTGCGTGATTTGCATAGCCAATTTGCAATTCGTATTCAAAATCACTCACTGCTCTAAGTCCACGGATTATAGTATTAACTTTTAATTCTTTGGCTAAATCTACAAGCAAATTATCAAAAGCAATGATTTTAACATTTTTTAAATTTTGTGTTGCAAGCAGGGCTAGTTCTTTGCGTTTTTCTAAATCATAGCAAGGTTTTTTATGTTCACTTTTTGCTATGGCAACGATGACTTCATCAAAAATTTTTAAAGCCCGTTTTATAACATCTAAATGCCCGTTGGTAATAGGATCAAAAGTCCCAGGATATAAACAAGTCATTTTTGCTCCAATTTTTTTTAAAAATATAACAAATTTAAACTAAAAATTTTGCCATTTTTCATATAAATTGTGTTTTATTTCTAAAAGATCTAACCATTTGCCTACGATAAAATTTTCCATTTGCTCTAGATTGTTTGCTTTAGAATAGCTTGCGATAATAGGAGGTGCGATGATAACTCCTATTTGGCTAAGTTTTAACATATGTTCTAAATTTAAAGTAGAAAAAGGCATTTCACGTACTCCTAAGATGAGTTTTTTTCTTTCTTTTAGGGCTACTGCTGCAGCACGCATTAAAAGAGTGTCTGCAAAACCAGCGTGAATTTTTGCTAAACTTGAAATCGAACAAGGAGCAATGATAGTTTTTTCTATTCCAAAAGATCCACTTGCTACACTTAGACTTAAATTTTTATCATCTAAAAAATGAGTATATTTAAAATTTTCTTGACAAATTTCTTCTAAATTTGCTTCATTTTCAGCTTTGAAACTAAGTTTTGCACCTTGAGTTAAAATACAATAAAGTTCGCATTGATTTTCTAAATTTTTTAATAATTTTAAGCCTAAATTGACACTGCTTGAACCAGAAATTCCTAATAAAACCTTCATTGTATAATCATCCTATTTTTACCCACTACGATGCCTTGCATAACTTTACCTTCTTTGTTTTTTGCACGAATCCTTTCGCCCATATTTGCACTTTGCAAAGCCACAAGTTCGATTAAAACATCAACATTTGCTTCGCTTAAAACCCCTATTATAGGATCATTTCGGCGTATTAAAGCTGTGGTTTTAAACATATTTGCTCTTAAAATAGCGTTTTTGTTAATATTGCTTTTAGCTACAAGATTATCTACATCATCTAAGGTTAAGGCATTTAAAGGAACTTTATCAAAATCAATCAATACGCTTTTATAGTCAAAAGCTCCAAGTTTATCTCCTCTTTTTATAGCGCGTTCGCTTTTCAAAACTTCTAAATTTGCTTGAATGAAATATCTAAAAAATACATTTTTTTGTATATTTTGCGGAGTTTTAAATTCAGCCCTTAAAAAGCCTTGTGCTTGATTAAAACGTCCATTAGCGATTCTTAGAAATTCATATTGATCAAAATCTTTAGGCAATGATGTTATTTTTAAATCAATTTGAGAAATTATAATTTTAGGAAAATTATTTCTAAATTCTTTAGTTAGTGCTGTTTTGATTTCTTCTAAACTAGCTGCTTGGATATAATTTATCACAATAAAAAAAGTTAAAAAAATAATTTTCATTTTTATCCTAAGAATTATAATGCAATAAATAGTATTTTAGCTTTTATAAGTTTAACAAAGCCTTTAGAAGGCTTTGTATAGAGTTAAAAAGTAGGGATAACAGAGCCTTTGTATTTTTCTATGATAAAATTTTTAATTTTATTGCTTGTTAAAATTTCTTTAATAACAAGACTTTTTTGACTTGTTTCTTCACCTTTTCTTGTAGCTAAAACAATAGCATATAAACTATCTTTATCTTCTATAAAAATACCATCTTTTAAAGGGTTTAAACCTGCTCCAAGAGCATAGTTTGTGGTAATAACAGCCAAATCAGTATCATTTAGGGCTCTTGGAAGTTGCGCGGCTTTAAGCTCTATAAATTTAAGATTTTTTGGATTTTTACTTATGTCAATAGGGGTTTTAAGGGTATTTTGACTTTTAAATTCTATTAAATTTGCTTTAGCTAGTAAATCAAGAGCTCTGCTTTCATTGGTAGCATCATTAGGTATAGCGATTTTAGCACCATTAGGAATGTCTTTTATATCTTTTATGGAGTTAGAATATATAGCCATAGGAACTAAAACAATAGCACCTAAAGAACTTAAATTTGTTCCTTTGTGGGTATTAAAATCATCTAAAAAAGGTTTATGCTGATATAAATTTGCATCTAAATCTTTCTCATTTAAAGCGATATTAGGTATATTATAGTCATTAAATTCCTTAACTATTAACTTCCAACCTTTTTCTTGAAATAAGGGTTTAGAGAAATTTAAAATTTCAGCATAAGGCGTTGGTGTTGCACCTATGATTATGGTTTTATCTGCCCCAAAACTAAGGCTAATTGTAAATAAAACACTTAAAAATATTTTTTTTAATATTCATGCTATACTCCTAAAAAGCTGGGATTAATATATCTTTATAATGTTCATTAATGATGGCTTTAAATTTATCGCTTCTTAAAATTTCATCAATTACTTTGGTTTTTTCGCTATTTTTATCTTCTGAGCGTACCACAACATAATTTACATAAGGGCTATTTTTATCTTCCCTAAAAATAGTATCTTTACTTGGATTCAGGTCGGCTCCAAGTGCGAAATTAGAATTAATTATAGCAATATCAACATCATCTAAAGCTCTTGGAAGTTGTGCGGCTTTAAGTTCTATAAATTTAAGTTTTTTTGGATTTTTGTTTATGTCCAATGGGGTTTTTAGAGTATTTTTGTTAAGCTCTATTAATTTTGCTTTCTCTAAAAGCTCTAAAGCTCTGCTTTCATTGGTCGCATCATTAGGTATAGCAACTCTAGCACCTTCTTTAAGATTTTCTAAATTTTTGATTTTTTTACTATAAACTCCTACTGGAGCTATAAGTACAGGCGTTGTTGCAATTAAATTTGAACCTTTTTTTAGGTTGTATTCTTCTAAAAAAGGTTTGTGTTGATATAAATTTGCATCAAGTTCTTTTTCCTCTAATGCACGATTGGGCAAAATATAGTCTGAAAATTCTACTATTTTAAGCTCATACCCTTTGTTTTTAAAATCATCTTTCATTAGTTCTAGTAAGCTACCAAAAGGATTTGGAGTGGCTCCTATAGTAATGTTTTGTGCAAATAGGCTAGATAAATTTAGAATGCAAGCGAGTATAATAATTTTAAATAAATTCATAAAAACTCCTTTGTATTTAAAAAAAAGTCCCTAGGTAAGGGACAAAATTAAAAAGCAGGTAAAACAGATCCGTTGTATTTTTCTATGATAAATTGTTTGATTTTATCACTTTGTAGAGCTTGGATTAAGGCTTTGATTTTTGGATCGTTTTCATGTCCCACTCTTACAACAAGAATGTTTGCATACGGGCTTTCTTTATCTTCGATAAATACGCTATCTTTTGCAGGATTTAGATTTGCAGAGAGAGCGTAGTTGGAATTAATTACAGCAAAATCAACATCATCCAAAGCTCTTGGAAGTTGTGCGGGCTTTAATTCTACAAATTTAATTTTTTTAGGATTGTCTATAATATCAAGAGGTGTTTTTAAAGCCTTATCTTTAAATTTTACCAAACCTTTTTTTGCAATAATATCTAAAGCTCTACTTTCATTGGTTGGATCATTTGGAATGGCGATTTTAACCCCTTCTTTAATATCATCTAGACTTTTATATTTCTTGGAGTAAACAGCCATAGGTTCTATGTGTATGGCAGCTACTTTGATAAGTTTGGTGCCTTTGTTTTTATTAAATTCTTCCAAATAAGGAGTATGTTGGAAAAAATTTGCATCGGCTTCTCCATTATCAACAGCTAGATTAGGTAAAACATAATCTGTAAATTCTTTGATTTCAAGTTTATAGCCTTGTTTTTCTAGATCAGGTTTTGTTTGTTCTAGGATTTCAGCATGAGGGACAGGGGTTGCTGCAACTGTGATGGTTTCTAATGCATTTGCATTAAGACTTAATGTTAAAATACTTGCTATAAATAAAGATTTGATTTTCATTTTTTTCCTTTTTAGTCATTTTGTGCTTGCTTTAATCTTAATAAATTCACTCTGACTATCAGGAAGAAGCATATAAAAACTTGTTGATAGTCAGATTAACGCATCTGATACATCATTTTAATTCCTTTAATTTTTTGTTTAAATTTTACTTAAAAAAACTTATATTTATCTTAAAAGGAGATATGATCTCCTTATTTTTTGAAACCTTTATAAAGCAAACTTCCTAAAAATAAGATAAAAACAATTACTTGCCAAAAGAAATTTTCATCATTGTTTATATTGATAACTATGCTAACTCCAAGTAAAATCAATAGAGTGGCAATGATATATGTAGTTTTACTATTTTTAGCCCAAGTATAAAATAAATTACCTAGAATTTGAACTAACTGAACTAATATAAGTAAAATAACTACAGTTTGAATCATAACTTCTTTGTTAAATCTTTCATAACCATAGCGAATAGCGACATCTCCCAAACCTCCACCACCGACAGTTCCAGCAAGAGCAGAAAAACCAATGGTAAAGATCAAAGTTAGGGTAATTCCACTAATTATAGCAGGAAGAGCTTCACTAAAGATAACCTTGAATATAATTTGAATATTGCTAGCACCATAACTTTTTGCTGCTTCTATGATTCCTTTGTCTATTTCTTTAAAAGCGCTTTCAAGCATCTTTGCCAAATAAGGAGCTATTCCGATAGCTAAAGGAACTATGGCAGCATTTGTGCCTATGCTTGTGCCTACTATGATTTTAGAAAGCGGTAAAAGAACAACTATAAGAATTAAAAATGGAAAGGCACGCAGTATATTTGTAATAAAATCTAAAATACTATAAGCGATTTTATTTTCTTTAATTCCATTTTTATCCCAAATAGCAAGTAAAATTCCAGGAATAATAGCCAATAAAAATCCAAATAGTACAGCTATTAAACTCATATAAATTGTTTCATTAAGCGCAGGTTTTAAAATGTTTTCATAATTTTCACTGAAACTTGTAATAGAACTTAAACTCACTTCTTTAATATCCTGCCAAGAAAATTCATTAAAAAATTGAGAAATTCTACTAAAAAAAGCACTGAAGATAGAGATGTTTTCTTCATTCATGATGCCACCTCCCATAATACTCCACTTTTTTCTATGTAGTCAAGAACCTTGTCTTTATCGTTTTCATTTATATTTATAACTAAATTTCCCAAGGCTTTTCCATTAAGTTTTTCTATTTTACCCCAAACTATGTTAAAGTCTATATTTAGAGTTCTTGCCATATGAGTGATGACGCTATTTTGGGCAACTTCTTTTGGAAAGTAAAGTTTGATATTAAGTCCGTGCTCAGGCAAGAAGTCGCTTTCTCCTAAAAATTCTTTCATTTTAGCATTAGGCCTTAAAAAAAGCTCATCAATTGCTCCACTTCCTATGATTTGTCCATGTTCAAGTAATAAAGCTTTTTGAGCTATGTCTTTTACTACATCCATTTCGTGAGTTACTAAAACAACAGTAATCCCAAATTCAGCATTGATTTTAGATATAAGCTCTAAAATATTTTTTGTAGTGTTTGGATCAAGAGCCGAAGTAGCTTCGTCACTAAGTAAAATTTTTGGGTTTAAAGCTAAGGCTCTAGCAATAGCAACGCGTTGTTTTTGCCCTCCACTCAGTTCTCTTGGATAGGATTTATTTTTATGATCAAGCCCTACGATTTCAAGTAGGGAATTGACTTTTTGGGCAATTTCTTTTTCGCTCATGTATTCTTTATTAAAAAGCTTGGCATGAAATTTACACTGAGTATAGTGTGTTCTTAAAGGCATAGCAACATTTTCAAATACATTTTTGCGCTCCATTAGGGCAAAATTTTGAAAAATCATCCCTATATCTTTTCTAAGCATTCTTAACTCTTTTAATTTTTTTTGACTTAAATCTTTAATTTCTTGATCAAAGACTTTTAAACTTCCTTCTTGATAATTCTCAAGTCCATTAATACATCTTAAAAGAGTGGATTTTCCAGCTCCACTATGACCTACTATGGCGTAAATTTCACCCTTTTTAATCTCCAAAGAAACATCGTTTATCACGAGTTCCTTGCCATAATATTTTTTTAAATTTTTTATTTTTATCAAATTTTTAACCTCTTAGATTTTGAAGTTCAACTGATATTTTTTCAAGTTGAATTTTTAAATTTTCTAGAGCTTCTTTATTTTGCTCAACCACCTCTTTAGGTGCGTTAGCGATGAATTTTTCATTTGAAAGCATGGAGTTAAGCTTGAAACTTTCTTTTTCAAGCTTATTTTTTTGATTTTCAAGTCTTGTTAAAATACCACTTAAATCAACATTTTCAAGCGTAATAAAAATTTCTAAATTCTCGCTAACATCACATATTGCCTTTGGTAATTTTTCTTCACTAAATTCTATTTGCTCGCACTTTGCGAGCATCATGATAAAATTCATATAAGCTTTGATTTCATCTTTGATTTTTTTATCGTTAAATTTGATATAAGCTTTTTCTATTTTAGAATTTCCAAGATCGATTAAACTTTTAGCACGGCGGATACCAACTATGCTTTCTATGAGCAAAGAAAAGATTTTTTCTATATTTTTATCTTGTTCTTTAAATTTTGGATATTTGCTTATCATAATAGAAGGGCTTGTTTTAAGTTCTGTATCGCTTAGTTTGTGGTATAAATACTCGCTGATAAAAGGCATGAAAGGATTTAAAAGTTTTAAAGCTTCTTTGAAAATACTACCAAGTTCTTTAACGCTTGATTTTTCGGCTTTGCTAAGCTCTATACCCCAATCGCAAAAATCATCCCAAAAGAATTTATATAGAGTATTAGCTGCATCATTAAAGCGATAATTGTCTAAATTTTCTCTTACATCCTTAACACAAGTTTGAAATTTGGCATAAATATATTTTGCTAATTCTGAATGAAGTGTGATATTTTCCAAATCTTCAAATTTACTTTCATTTAAAAGCAGATAATTTGTAGCATTATAAATTTTATTTGTAAAATTTCTAACTTGTAAAAGTTTATCATTGCTAAGTTTAATATCGCGTCCTTGTATAGCAAGAAGTGCTAAAGTAAAGCGTAAAATATCAGCACTATATTCTTTAATGCTTTCATTTGGATCGATGACATTTCCAAGACTTTTACTCATCTTTCTACCTTGCTCATCCTTTACAAGAGCGTGTAAATAAATATCTTTAAAAGGAAGTTGATGTAAAGCATTAGTGCTTTGAAACATCATTCTAGCCACCCAGAAAAATAAAATATCAAAACCTGTAATGAGTAAAGAATTAGGATAAAAATCTTTTAAATCCTTTTCAGACCAAATTTTATCTTTACCCCAATTTTCATTCCCCCAGCCTAAAGTGCTCATAGCCCAAAGTCCTGAAGAAAACCAAGTATCAAGCACATCTTCATCTTGTTTGAAATTTTGACTTTGACATTTTGGACAAGTTTTAGGCGTATGTTGGCTTGCCCATTCATGAGAGCATTCGCAATAATACACAGGAATTTGATGCCCCCACCAAAGTTGTCTTGAAATACACCAATCTCTTAAATCTTTCATCCAGGCATTAAAGCTATTTATCCAGTGATTTGGGTAAAATTTACTTTCTCCAAGCGCAACTTTTTCTATACTTTCTTGGGCGATTTCTTTTTTTACAAACCATTGTTTGGAGATATAAGGTTCAACTATATTGTTGCAACGATAGCAATATCCTATTTGATTGTTATGCTCTTCTATTTTTTCTATAAAACCAAGACTTTCAAGTTTGGCTACGATTTTTTCTCTTGCTTCTAAGCGTTCTAAACCTTGAAACTCTAAACAATGCTCGTTTAAAATTCCTTTTTCATCAAAAACACTTATAAAATCTAAATTATGTCTAAGTCCCACTTCATAATCATTCATGTCATGAGCGGGAGTAACTTTTACAACTCCTGTTCCAAATTCTTTTTCTACATGTTCATCGGCTATGATTTTAATGGCTTTTTTGCTTATAGGCAAAATCACTTCTTTACCCACAAATTTAGTATAGCGTTCATCATCAGGATGTACCATAACTGCAGTATCGCCAAAAAAAGTTTCAGGACGCGTTGTGGCTACTACTAAAAATTCATCGCTATCTTTTAAAAAGTATTTAATATGATAAAGTTTTCCTTTGTTTTCTTTGTATTCAACTTCTATATCACTTAAAGCGCCATCGTGAGTACACCAATTGATCATATAGTTTCCGCGTACAATAAGTCTTTTATCATAAAGTTCTACAAAGGCTTTTTTTACGGCATTAACCAAACCTTCATCCATAGTAAAACGCAAGCGACTCCATGCAGGAGTGATGCCTAGTGTTCTCATTTGGTCTAAAATTTTTCCACCGCTTTGCTCTTTCCACTCCCATACTTTTTCTATAAATTTTTCTCTACCTAGTTCTTCTTTTTTAATGCCTTGAGCAAGGAGTTGTTTTTCTACAACATTTTGAGTGGCAATACCTGCGTGATCAAGTCCTGGTTGATAAAGAACCTTATAACCGTCCATTCTTTTATAACGCGTCATAATGTCTTGTAGAGTGAAGGTTAAAGCATGTCCTATGTGTAAAACTCCAGTGACATTAGGAGGAGGCATCATAATGCAGAAATTTTTATCTTTTTCTTGTATGGTTTTATTGCCATCGATTTCAAAATATCCGCGTTCTTCGCAAATTTGATAATACTCTTTTTCTAAATTTTTATCATACATTATTTGCCTTTATTGTTTTAGCTTATTTAATAGAGCTAATTTCTATAATTTCACAAAACGGGAAGAAATATTGTGCTGTATTAAGTCCAGTTTTCAAACTTTTGATATGTTTAGAAAAATCACTTCCTTTGCCGTCTTTTTTAATTTGAAGTTTAAGTCTTTCTAAAATTTCTTCACGTGCTACATGTTCATTTAATTCTTTTGGATTGTTTAAATATGGGCTTAATCTATCTAAACTAATATATTTATAAGCTTTTTTCATATCTGAAAAGATAATTTCTTTGTTATAGATAGTTAATTTCATTTCCCCTTTTGGTAGCATTTTAACAAAAATACTTAGATAATAATCTTTTGCATTATCTTGTATAACGCTTAGCATATCTTTTAACAGATTGATTCTGTATTGGCTTAAAAATTTTCCATCTAAAATGTAAACTTTCATATTTTCTGTGCTAAGCTCAGGTTCTAAACGACTGTTTTTTCCTATGTTTAGATATTCTCTAGCGGTATTTAGATATTTATTTTTGTTTGATTTGTTTGATTGAAGTTCTTTTTTTACAGCTCTTTCTCTTTCTAAGATCTTTTGTTGTTTGCTGATTTCTTTTTTAAGAGCTTCTATTTTGGCTTGTTTATTTTCTTGTTTTAATTTTTCTTTATCCGTATCTAAAATTTGCTTATTTTCATTTGTATTAATATTATTACTTGTATTGGTGTCATTATTTAAGCTTTGATTGTTTTCGCTTATTGATGTATTAAATGTATCGTTATTTAAGCTTTGATTTTCATCTAATAGGTTTGTTTCTTGCTTTTGGATGGTATTGTTATTAATATTTATATCTGATGAACTATTGTTGGTTTGGATCGAAGGTGAATAGGAATTATCGTAGTTATTGGTATACGATTTTTGTTCGGTGTAAGTGTTGGTATTTAAGGTGTAATTCTTTGGTTTTGAATATTCAAAAAGATAATAATATGTTCCACCTAATATCACAATAACAGCAATTAATATGCTAACAATAATAGAAAAAATTTTCAAATTCATTTGCTATCCCTTAAAAACAGAAAGTTAAATAATTTTAGCATTGTACTATAATCTAATATAAAGTAATTTTAAATTTTTATATTTTTAAGTAATTTTTTTTTATAATTTTAACTTTTATAAGGAAAATAATGCCACTTTCAAAATTAAATAATGAACAATATCTTGCCGCTACTGCTGATTTTGGACACAATCTTGTTATTGCAAGTGCAGGGACGGGAAAAACTTCTACTATTGTTGCAAGAATTTCTTATCTTTTAAGCAAGGGAGTGGCACCTCAAAAAATTATGCTTTTGACTTTCACAAATAAAGCCAGTAAAGAAATGATAGGGCGTTTAGGGAAATTTTTTGATAAAAATATTACCAGTAAAATACTTGCAGGAACTTTTCATAGTACGGCTTATACCTTACTTAGAAATGCGGATAAAAATATAGCCTTAAAGCAAGCAAGCGAGTTAAAAACTCTACTTAAAAGTGTCTATGAAAAAAGAACTTTTAGGCATTTAAGTGATATAAAACCTTATCAATCAAGTTATTTATATGATCTTTATTCTTTGTTTCAAAACAAAGCGCACAATCAAGATTTTTATACTTGGTTTTGCCAAAACTACGAAGATCAAAGTATTTATGCTGAAATTTATGAAGATATTTTAAAAGAATATGATAATGAAAAAAAGCGTTTTAATTATGTAGATTTTAATGACTTGCTTATCAATCTAAAAGATCTTTTAAAAGAAGAAAAATATGAATTTGATGAAATTTTAGTAGATGAATATCAAGACACAAATACTTTGCAAAGTTCCTTAATAGAGGCTTTTCATAGTAAAAGTTTGTTTTGCGTAGGGGATTATGATCAAAGTATTTATGCTTTTAATGGAGCGGATATTAATATCATAGGTGGGTTTAAAGATCGTTTTAAAGATGCAAAAATTTTTTCTTTAAATAAAAACTACCGTTCATCAAGAAGTATTTTAGCTTTGGCTAATAAAGTGATTTTAAATAATGAAAGATTATATCCAAAAGAACTTATTGTTACAAGAAATGATGAGTTTAAAGCCCCATCTTTGCTTACTTTTGAAGAATTATTTGATCAGTATCAAAATATAGCCAAAATGATACTTACAAGTGGAGTAAGTTTGGAAGAAATTGCCGTGATTTTTCGCAACAACTCAAGTGCTGATGGGGTTGAAGTAGCTTTAAGGGAGCAGGGCATTGCAAGTATGAGAAAGGGAAGTGGAAGTTTTTTTGAAAGTTTAGAAGTTAAAGCTTTTAGCTCCATGCTTGCTCTTGTGGTAAATCCTAAAGATATCATGGCTTTTATTCATTTGGTTCAATATACCAAAGGTGTGGGTGGAGTTTTAGCAAAAGAAATTTTTGACGCACTTTTAAAATTAGGGCATGGAAATTTAATAAAAGGTTTTTTAGATCCTGATAAAAATGTAAATTTGCAAAATCATCAAAAAAGAAATTATCAACTTGGACTTTTTGCGGATTTAGAAGAATTAGCCAGCGAAACTCGTTTTAAATTTGAGAGCGAATTTGATGCACATCCTATTTTAAGACTTTCAAAAATCAATGATTTGTGCGCTAGAAATTTGGAAAAAATCTATCTTTTTTTAAAAAAAGCTATGGAAATAAAACATTCTTTGACTTTAGTCAATTTAATTTGTGAAAATTCTTTTTATAGAGAAATTTGCGAAGAACTTGCAACCAAAAGAGCGACAAATAAAGCAGGGCAGGTGGATTTATTAAGAAAGAGTGAAAATTTAGAAAAAATAGAAACAAAATTCAATGTTTTAAAAGAGCTTACAAAAAATTATAGCGATATTTACAAGTATTATAATTTTCTAACTTTAGGTGCAAGCGAAATGAGTAGTGGCAAAGGAGTTAATTTGCTTAGCGTGCATGCAAGTAAGGGCTTGGAATTTGATCTTGTTTTTGTGATTGATCTTGCGCAAGGTCGCTTTCCTAATCAAAAGCTTATGGGAATGGGTGGAAGCTTAGAAGAAGAAAGAAGACTTTTTTATGTTGCGGTAACTAGGGCAAAAAATATACTTTATTTAAGTTATGCTAAATATGATAAAAACAAAAAAACTTCTTTCGCTCCTTCTCGTTTTCTTATAGAAGCAGGGCTTTGCAAGGGAGAGTTAACTATAGATTGATAGAATTTTCTTTCATTATATTATAAAGAAAGGTTTATTTTATGAAAAAAATATTAATTTTAAGTTTAGCAGCAGCAAGTTTTTTAAATGCTGAAATTTTAGTTTATGGTCCAGGTGGTCCTGCTCCTGTACTAAAAGAGCTTGCTTTAAAATTTGAAGAAAAAACAAAAGAAAAGGTGATTGTAGCTGCAGGTCCAACTCCAGCTTGGATAGATAAAGCAAAAGAAAATGCAGATTTGATTTTTTCAGGCAATACTTCAATGATGGATGATTTTGCTAAAAAAATTCCAAGTTTAAGTTTAGAAAATTTAAGCGTTTTAAATATGCGTCCATCAGGTATTATCGTGCGTCCAAATAATCCAAAAAATATTAAAAATTTTGAAGACATTTTAAAAGATGGCGTAAATGTTATGGTGGTTGATGGTGCAGGACAAGTTGGACTTTATGAAGATATGGCTTTAAAAAGTGCAAAAAGAGAAAATTTGGTAAAATTACGTAAAAATATAAAAATTTATGCTAAAAATTCCAAAGCCGCCGTAGATGAGTGGAATAACAATCCAAATATCGATGCTTTAATTATTTGGTCTCATTGGGCAAAGGCTTTAGGCGATGATAAAGCTTTATTTATCAAAGATAAAAATGCAGTGATTTATCGTGCAGCTGAAATAGCTCCTACAAAAAAAGGTTTAGAAAATAAAAAAGCTTTAGAATTTGTCGATTTTATTAAGAGTAAAGAAGCTCAAAAAGTGTGGAAAAAATATACTTGGAAAGAAGTAAAATAATTTTCAGTGAAATTAAAAATAATTAATGTTTATAGGATATAATCACTCCTAAAACATTAATTGCAATAATGTTTAAAATATCAAAAAAGGAAATTAAATGAGTACAGTAAATTTTAAAGGAAATCCTGTAAAACTTAAAGGAAATTCAATAGAAGTTGGAGCAGATGCTCCTAAGGTAAATCTTAAAGCTAAAGATTTAAGCGTGATTGAAATCGGTGCAGCGGGTAAAACTCAAATCATTTTAAGTGTTCCAAGCTTAGATACACCAGTTTGTGCTACAGAAGCTAGAGAATTTAATAAAAAAGTAGCCAGTTACAATGGTGCTGAAGTGATTGTAGTAAGTATGGACTTACCTTTTGCTATGGGAAGATTTTGCAGTACAGAAGGTATTGAAAATTTAAGTGTTGCAAGTGATTTTGTGGCAAAAGAATTTGGTGAAAAATATGGTGTTTTGATAAATGAAGGTGCTTTAGAAGGGCTTTTAGCTCGTGCCGTATTTGTGATTAAAGAGGGTAAAGTGGCATATAAAGAACTTGTAAATGAAATCACAGAAATGCCAGATATTGCAAAACTTGATGCATTTTTTGGTGGTTCTAGCTGCTGCGGTGGTTGTGGTTGCCATTAATTTTGATTAAGCCCATTCTTAGGGCTTAATTTTTACATCTTCATTTTTTTATTATTTTAAGTTGATTATTTTTAATATTTATTTTGTGTAAGAATAATATAAAAAGGACAATAAAACTCCTATAAAATAGAGCTTTAAAATTATTATTTTTATTAAAATTTCAAGAGATTTTTATACTCCATTTTTTATAATAAGATGATTTTTTTATTTTGGAGGAATAAGGATGAATAGAAGGGATTTTATTAAAAATACCGCTATTGCAAGTGCTGCTAGTGTTGCAGGACTTAGTGTTCCAAGCTCTATGCTTGGCGCGCAAGAAGAAGATTGGAAATGGGATAAGGCTGTTTGTAGATTTTGTGGAACTGGCTGTGGAATTATGATAGCCAGAAAAGATGGCAAAATCGTAGCAACAAAAGGCGATCCTGCAGCACCCGTAAATCGCGGACTTAATTGCATCAAAGGTTATTTTAATGCTAAAATCATGTATGGTGAAGATCGCCTTGTTATGCCTTTGCTTCGCATGAATGAAAAAGGCGAATTTGATAAAAAAGGCAAATTTCAACAGGTTTCTTGGCAAAGAGCTTTTGATGAAATGGAAAAACAATTTAAAAAAGCCTACAATGAACTCGGCGTTACAGGTATAGGGATTTTTGGTAGTGGGCAATACACTATCCAAGAAGGTTATGCTGCTTTAAAACTTGCAAAAGCGGGTTTTAGAACAAACAATATCGATCCAAATGCAAGACATTGTATGGCCTCTGCAGTGGTTGGTTTTATGCAAACTTTTGGTGTAGATGAGCCATCAGGCTGTTATGATGATATAGAACTTACAGATACTATCATCACTTGGGGAGCTAATATGGCTGAAATGCACCCAATCCTTTGGTCAAGAGTAAGTGATAGAAAACTAAGTAATCTTGATAAGGTCAAAGTTGTTAATCTAAGCACTTTTTCTAACCGTACTTCAAATATTGCTGATATTGAAATTATTTTTAAACCAAATACAGATTTGGCTATTTGGAACTACATAGCAAGAGAGATTGTTTATAATCATCCAGAGGCTATGGATACGAAATTTATCAAAGAACACTGTGTATTTGCAACTGGTTATGCTGATATTGGTTATGGTATGAGAAATAATCCAAATCATCCAAAATTTAAAGAAAGTGAAAAAGATACAGTTGAAAAAGAAAATGTAATCACTTTAGACGATGAAGAGGCTACTTCTTTATCTTATCTTGGCGTTAAAGCGGGTGATAAATTTGAAATGAAACATCAAGGTGTGGCTGATAAAAACTGGGAAATTTCTTTTGAAGAATTTAAAAAAGGTTTAGCCCCTTATACTTTGGAATACACTGCAAAGGTAGCCAAAGGTGATGATAATGAGTCTTTGGAAGATTTTAAGAAAAAACTTCAAGAATTAGCTAATCTTTACATAGAGAAAAATCGCAAAGTCGTAAGTTTTTGGACTATGGGCTTTAATCAACATACAAGAGGTTCTTGGGTAAATGAACAAGCTTATATGGTGCATTTTTTACTAGGAAAGCAAGCTAAACCAGGTAGTGGAGCCTTTTCTTTAACAGGGCAGCCAAGTGCTTGCGGAACGGCTAGGGAAGTAGGGACTTTCTCGCATCGTTTACCTGCGGATATGGTTGTGGCAAATCCAAAACACAGAGAAATTTCTGAAAAAATTTGGAAAGTTCCTGCAAAGACCATCAACCCAAAACCAGGTTCTCCTTATCTTAATATCATGAGAGATTTAGAAGATGGAAAAATTAAATTTGCATGGGTGCAAGTGAATAATCCATGGCAAAACACTGCAAATGCAAATCACTGGATCGCAGCAGCAAGAGAAATGGATAATTTTATTGTTGTAAGTGATTGTTATCCTGGAATTTCAGCAAAAGTAGCTGATCTTATTTTACCAAGTGCTATGATTTATGAAAAATGGGGTGCTTATGGTAATGCTGAAAGAAGAACTCAACATTGGAAACAACAAGTTTTACCTGTAGGTGCTGCCATGAGTGATACTTGGCAAATTTTAGAATTCGCAAAACGCTTTAAGCTTAAAGAGGTTTGGAAAGAACAAAAAGTAGATGATAAACTTACCTTGCCAAGCGTTTTAGAAGAGGCAAAAGCTATGGGTTATAGCGAAGATGATACACTTTTTGATGTGCTATTTGCCAATAAAGAAGCAAAAAGCTTTAATCCAAACGATGCTATCGCAAAAGGCTTTGATAATACTGATGTTAAAGGCGATGAGAGAAAAATTCAAGGCAGTGACGGAAAAGAATTTGCAGGCTATGGCTTTTTCGTTCAAAAATACCTTTGGGAAGAATATCGTAAATTTGGCTTAGGACACGGCCATGATTTAGCGGATTTTGATACCTATCATAAAGTAAGGGGTTTAAGATGGCCTGTGGTTAATGGCAAGGAAACACAGTGGAGATTTAATACTAAATTTGATTATTATGCTAAAAAAGCGGCTCCAAATTCAGATTTTGCTTTTTATGGTGATTTTAACAAAATGCTTACAAATGGAGATTTAATAGCTCCTAAAGATGAAAAAGAGCACAGTATTAAAAATAAGGCTAAAATTTTCTTTAGGCCATTTATGAAAGCACCTGAAAGACCAAGCAAAGAGTATCCATTCTGGCTTGCAACAGGAAGGGTTTTAGAGCATTGGCATAGTGGAACTATGACTATGCGTGTGCCTGAGCTTTACCGTGCTGTCCCTGAAGCGCTTTGCTATATGAGTGAGAAAGATGGAGAGAAATTAGGCTTAAATCAAGGTGATTTGGTTTGGGTGGAATCTCGTCGTGGTAAAGTAAAAGCAAGAGTAGATATGCGTGGAAGAAACAAACCGCCTGTAGGACTTGTGTATGTGCCGTGGTTTGATGAGAATGTATATATCAATAAAGTTACTTTGGATGCGACTTGTCCGCTTTCAAAACAAACTGACTTTAAAAAATGTGCTGTAAAAATTTATAAGGCTTAATTTAGGGTTTTGATTAAATGAAAGGTAGAAGAGAATTTTTCGTTAGCGCCTTTAAGGCTGCATGTTTATGTACAGGAGGTGGATTTTTGGTTAATTTGACTTTAAAAGCCGATGATAATTATGCCTTGCGTCCTCCTGGGGCTGAAGATGAAGCTAGATTTTTAAGCAAATGTATTCGTTGTGGGCTTTGTGTAAAAGCCTGTCCTTATAATACTTTAAAGCTCGCTAGCTTGTTAGATAGTCCAAAAAATGGCACGCCTTTTTTTAGAGCAAGAGAAATTCCTTGTTATCTTTGTAAGGATATTCCTTGCATTAGAGAATGTCCAACTGATGCTTTAGATAAAAAGCATTTAGAGCAGGGTATAGAATCCTTGAAAATGGGTATTGCTATTGTTGATAGTGCTTCTTGTGTGGCACACTGGGGAATTCAATGTGATGCTTGTTATAGAGCTTGTCCTTTGATAGATAAGGCTTTAAAACTTGAGCTTAAACGCAATGAACGCACCGCCAAACATGCTTTTTTACTACCTAGTGTGGATCATGAAGTGTGTGTAGGTTGTGGGCTTTGTGAACTTGCTTGTATTACTGAAAAACCGGCCATTCGTGTTTTACCAAGGGAGTATGTATTGGGAAAAGCAGGATCTCATTATGTAAAAGGCTGGGATGAAAAAGATGAAGGTCGTATAAAAAATACAGATACTTCAAAACATTTTAATGCTAAAAAAGCAACCAATTATTTAAATGATGGAGAACTGTGATGAAGTATTTAATTGCTAGACGCATCGTTCAGCTTGGAATTTTAGCGCTTTTTAGTTTTAAAGCTACAGATTTTATCTTGCAGGGAAATTTAAGTTCTTCTAGACTTTTTAATACCATACCTTTAAGCGATCCTTTTGCGGTTTTGCAAATCATTTTAGCAAGCTGGAGTATAGATTTAATGGCTTTAATAGGAGCTTTGATTATATTTTTTATCTATGGTTTGCTTTTAGGAAGGGTTTTTTGCTCTTGGGTTTGTCCTGTTAATTTAATCACAGATTTTGCTGCTTTTGTGCGAAATAAATTAACCCTTAATAATAAATTTTTAATTTTGCCTAAAAATTTACGCTATTTTGTGTTGGTCTTGGTTTTAGTCCTTTCTTTTGTATTTTCATTACCTGTGTTTGAAAGTTTTTCTTATATAGGAATAATACATAGAGGGATTATTTTTACTACAAGTTCTTGGATTTTTGTAGCCTTTATACTTTTTTGTATCGATACTTTTTTAAGTCCTAGGGCAATTTGTTCACATTTTTGTCCACTAGGAGCTTTTTATGCTTTTATTTCTCGTTTTGCTTTGCTTAAAATAAAGCATGATAGTGATAAATGCACTAAATGTTATGAATGTATCCGTATTTGTCCTGAAAAACAGGTTTTGTGGATGGTTGGAAAAGAAAGTACTAGCGTGAAATCAGGAGAGTGTATAAGGTGTGCAAGGTGTATAGAAGTTTGTAATGATGATGCTTTGAATTTTAATATTTTTGATTTAAGGAATAAATGATGAAGAAGAAATTGGTTTTATTAGGAAGTGCTGCAGTGGTATTTTTTGCCGCTTGTGCAATGAATAGTGGGGTAAGTTCGGAACAAATTGGACTTAGAAAAGCAAGTTTAGAAAATGAAAATAAAGTAAATTTAGTGGAAGCAAATTTCACAACTTTACAACCTGGGGAATCTACTCGTTTTGAGCGTTCTTATGAAAATGCACCACCATTAATTCCGCATGCTATTGAAGATTTGTTACCTATAACTAAAGATAACAATATGTGCTTAAGCTGCCATGATAAGGCTATAGCAGCAGATGCTGGTGCAACTCCACTTCCTGCTAGTCATTATTATGATTTTAGACACAATAAAACCACAGAAGATATGATTAGCGATAGTCGTTTTAATTGCACTCAGTGTCATGTTCCACAAAGCGATGCAAAACCTTTGGTGGGAAATAGCTTTAAACCTGAATTTAAAAATGAACAATTAAAAAGTCGTTCAAATTTAATTGATGTGATTAATGAGGGTGTAAAGTAAATAAATGAAAAAAATTCTTTTTATTTTGAGTCTTTTTTGTGTTTTGTCTTATGCTTATGAGCTGAAATTAAATGCTAATATAACAGCTTTAAAGCTTGATAAGCAAAACTTATATATAGGCACTGATAAAGGTGAAATTTTACAATATAACATTAAAGATAAAAGTTTAAAAGAACTTTTATCTTTGCCAAAGATTAAAAATTATTATGGTGATGATTTTGCTAAAATTTACAACATTGATATTTTTAAACATACACTTTTAATACTTAGCGAGGGTGATTTTGGTGCTAAAAATTTAAGTTTTTATAAGGAAAATTTACAAATCAAAAAGCTCGAAGAAAATAGCATAATAAAAGCATTTTTTATCAATGAAAACACTTATCTTTTGATTTCTATTGGTTCTGAAATAGAATTGATTGATAAAAGTTTAAAAAATATAAAAAAATTTAATTTTTCTCATTCTAGTCTTAATGATGCAGTTTTAAATGAAGATAAGAGTATGCTGGTTGCAGGTTTTGAGAGTGGTGAAGTGGAGCTTTTTGATTTGAAAAATTGGAAGATGTTAAAAAACTATGATAAAATGCATAAAGATAATATCTATCAAGTAGATTTTAAAAATAATGTTATTTTAAGTTGTGGAACGGATAGGCGTATAGGAGTTGTAAAAAATGAAGAGCAAAATTTTTTACAAAAAGATTTTTTGATATATACTTGCGCTTTAAGTCCTAATGGAGAATTGGCTGTTTATAGTGATAACGAAGCTGGAGTTAGTGAAGTTTTTAGCACAAGTGATTTTAAGCCTGTTAAAACTTTTAATAATGAAAATTTGATGAGTGAGTTTATTATTTTTTTAAACAATAAAGATTTTATTGTTTCAGGCTTTGGTGATAGTATAATGTTTAGGAGTATTGATGAATAATCTTTCTAGTGTTTTGATTTTAGCAAAAGAAGAATATATAAATGATTTAAAAAAGGCTATATCTGAAATTCCTTTTTGTTCTGTAGAACTTTGTAAAAATGAAAAGATTATAGTTGTGATTGAAAGTGAAAATTTAGAAGATGAATTAAACTCTTATAAAATGCTTGAGAAATTGCCAAATATTATCAGTATTAATATGGTTTTTTCTTATCAAGATTTAAATGATGATATCCAAAAAGCAATCAATAGCGGCGCAATAGAAACGATAGAAAAAAATGAAAATGCTGAGAATATTCGCTACTATGGTAGTGTATTTAATCAATTTTCTTAAAGTGTAAAGTATATGGTATTTTTAATCCCATTGCTTATTGTAATTGGTGTTATTTTTGGAATTGATTATGTGTATTTTAAAAATCAAGATTTAAAAGTGCAAGTTAAAAAAGAACAAAAAGAATTAAATTCTAGCTTAGAGAAAGAAAAAAAAGAATATATAGAAAAATTGTTTAAAACAAAATAGACATTAAAAATCATATTATTTTCTTAAAGATAAATTAAAAAGCTTTTTGCTAGAATTAAAGAAAAATTTTAGGAAACAGTGATGAAAAATACAGTCACTGAAGCTTCTATCTATGAGGCTCAAGGGTTAAAAGACGAAGCTTTAGAAATTTATAAAAATATCTTAAAAGAAGATCCAGATAACCAAAACGCTATCGATGCGGTTCGTCGTCTTAGTGGTTTTAGATCCAAGCATAAAGATTTAAACACTCAAATGTTGGATTTTTTTATTAATATGAAAAGCGATGAAGAAATTAATGAATTTAAAAGGTGGTTGATAAAAATATGAATTTGGAAGATTTAGCTAAAAAAACCATTAGTGAAGTTAGCTCTATCATAGAAGAGCAAAGAAGACAAAATGAAATTTTAAAAGAACAAGAATTAAGCAGAAAAACTGAAATAAAAGATGAATTACCACCTATGGAGTTTGTATGCGAAGAACTTGATACTCCGCAAGACTTAGAAGATAAAATTTCTATGGCAAAATTTGAAGAAGAGCAAAAAATACAAAATAATATTGAAATTTCTACTCAGGAAAATAAAGAGTTTAAAAAAGAAGAGCCTTTTTTACAAAGTGAAATTTTAAATCCCAGTGTTATGACAGAGGTTCAAACGCTTAATGAGGATATTTTTTTAAAACATCTTAGAGAGAGAATTTTAGTTCTTTTTGAAGGTTTAAATAGCATAAAAAAAGATGATCTTGAAAATAGGTTAAACTTGACCATAAATTTTTTAGAGTTTTTGCTTGCAAATATCGAAGATAAGCTTAAAAAATAATCCCGATTTACAGTTTATCGCTGAGTTTTTAAAGCCTTATACTAAACGAGCGTATTTGGTTGGAGGTAGCGTTAGGGATTTGTTTTTAGGCTTAAAAATTTGTGACTATGATATAGAGCTTTATGATATAAAACCTAAAGATTTTGAAAAGATTATGCAAAAATTGGGCGCACAAGGCCTTGGAAAAAGTTTTTTTGTGCATAAGTTTAAAAATTATGATTTAGCTCTTGCTAGAACCGAAAATAAAATAAGCTATGGACATAAAGGTTTTGAAGTTCAAATTTGTAATGATGAAAAACTTGGCGCCAAAAGACGCGATTTTACCATAAATTCTATGATGATTAATCTTTTTAACGATGAGTTTTTAGATTTTTATGGAGGATTAAAAGATCTAGGAACAGGCTTTTTAAGGCATATTGACAAACAAAGCTTTCAAGAGGATAGTTTAAGAGTGTTAAGAGCGGTAGTATTTGCTTCAAGGTTTAACTTTAAGATAACTAGTGAAAGCTTGAAATTGATGCAAAGTATGGATATAACTGATCTTAGCAAAGATAGGATCAATGCGGAGCTTTATAAATTCTTTAAAAGCCCTAGGCTTGATGTTGGCTATAGATATTTGCAAGAACTTGACTTAGAAAAACAGATTTTTGGGTTTGAGAGTGTTTTTAAGAGTTTGGAATTTCAAAATTTACTCAGACAAAGTAGAGAATTTGTAAAAAGCGATGCTTTATTCTTGTATTTGTATTTGAATTTTTTTAATTTAGAAAAAGATATATTTTTTAAAAGAACCAAACTTAAAAAAGAATACCTAAAATACGCAAATCAAGCTTTTTATCTTGATGATATAAGTGATTTTGAACTAGCAAAAATTGCTTTTGAAATGCCTTTGAAGGAATGGCTTGGACTTTGGAGTAAAAAGCGTATTGAGCAAGCTAAAAGATTAAGACTTTATGAGAATAAGTTTGAAAGTAAAATTTTAGCAAAAGATTTCATAAATGCTGGATTTTGTGGTAAAATTCTTGGTTTAAAGATTCAAGAAGCAAGAGAGAATGAATTAAAAGAATATATAAAAGGTTTAGCTAAATGATTTCTGTATTAAAAATTTGCACCAAAGATCAAAAAGGTTTAATCTATAGAATTTCTGATGTTATTTTTAAATATCATATCAATATAGTAAAAAACGATGAATTTGTAGGCGAAGGAATGTTTTTTTTTCGTGCTCTTTTAGAAGGTGAGTTTGATAAAGAAGCTTTTATAGGAACGCTTGAGGCTATGCTTGGACAAGAAGCCTTGATAGAGCTTTGCGAGAAGAGAAAAAAAGATATTGTTGTTTTTGCTACTAAAGAAAGTCATTGTTTGGGAGATTTGCTAATAAAGCATTATAGTAACGAACTTGAAGCAAATATCAAAGCTGTGATTTCAAATCACAACTCTTTAAAGGATTTAGTTGAGAAATTTGAAATTCCTTATCATTTTATCAGCGCTGAAAATTTAGATCGTAAAGAGCAAGAAAATCAGATTTTAAAATGTCTTGAACAATATAAATTTGATTATTTGGTTTTGGCAAAATATATGCGAATTTTATCTCCTGATTTTGTTAAGCATTTTGAAGGTAGGATTATAAATATTCACCATTCTTTCTTGCCTGCATTTATAGGAGCAAATCCTTATAAACAAGCCTTTGAAAGAGGGGTTAAAATAATTGGAGCTACGGCACATTTTGTAAATAATAATCTTGATGAAGGTCCTATTATCACTCAAGCTGTTTCGCCTGTAAACCATGAATTTACTTGGCAAGATATGCAGCAAACAGGTAGAAATATAGAAAAAGATGTTCTTTCAAAAGCACTTGATTTGGCTTTTGAAGATAGAATTTTTATATATAATAATAAAACTATAATATTTTAATGTGATAATTTTATTATAGTTTTATTTAAAGCATTAAAAAAATAATCAATATCCTCTTTTTCATGCGTATAATGCAAACTTATTCTTAACCAGCCTGGTTTTGTTTTAAGTTTTTGATTATCTTTTAAGCCTAGCAAATCATGACCATAAGGCCCAGCACAAGCACATCCAGCGCGTGTTTCTATGTGGTATTTTTTACTAAGTTCGTAAGCGATATCAAAAGGAGAAATTCCTTTGATATTGAAAGCAAAAATAGGCAATCGGGTTTTTAAATTCTTTGCATATAAAATTAAATTAGGTATAGTTTTTAGTTTTTCAAAAAAATAATCTTTTAGAATTTCTTCTTTTTTTTCTATATTTTTAATCCCTATAGAATCTTTGATTTTAAAAGCTAAGCTAGCGCGAATGAGTTGTAAAATTCCAGGTGTTCCTCCTTCTTCTAAAGCTTCTTCATTGCAAAGGTAGCATTGTGAAGTGCGAGAAACATAGCCCACAGTTCCACCTGCTGCAAAGCTAGGCTTGTTTCCACAAAGATCTTTTTTGATGGCTAAAAGTCCAGAACCACCAATACCACCGATTAATTTATGAGAACTTATAAACAACGCATCATAGTATTGGCAAGATATGTTTTTATAGGGAATGAAACTAGATGCATCAAAAGCAACTATCCCTTTAAATTTACGAACCATTTCAGAAATGCGTTTGTAATCACTTAATATCCCAGTAACATTTGAAGCCAAAGAAAAGCTAGCGATTATTTTTCTTTTTTTGTTTTTTTGTAAAGTTTTTTCTAGAAAATCAAAATCAATTTCTCCATTTTTATCTAAGGGAATTCTAATGCATTCACACAAGCCTTCTCGAAATGAAAGTTCATTAGAATGATGCTCATAAGGCCCTACGATAACTAAAGGTAAGGTATTTTTATCAATTTGCGTAAAATATCTTTCTTTTACAAGAGGAGGAATGTAAATGCCGATCAATTCTTGAAATTTTTTAATAGCACTGCTTGATCCTGTTCCGCAGGCTATAAGGGCAAAATTTTCATCTAATGATAAACTTTTTTTTATATCTTTTCTTGCTTGTTCGTAAATTTGTTGAGTTTTAAAAGAATTCAAAGAGCTATCAGAATGTGTGTTTGCATAGGTTGGGAGAATTTTTGAAATTTCTTTTTCTACACATTTTAGAGCTAAGGCACTTGCTGTGAAGTCAAAATGCAAAATACCTTTTTTTAAAATCAATTCTTTTTTTAAATCTGAAATTTGCAAATACAATCCTTATAAAAATTTGCTAAAATTATACTATAAAAATGCTTTATAAAAGGAAAAATATAAAATTTAAGAACTTTGTAGATTTGCATAAGAATTTGTCTTTAAGCAAGCTTTTTGATTTTTATAGTGTGTTTGAAGGTTTTGAAAAATTAAACATTTTAAATTTTGAAGATGATGTATTTGCAAATATAGAGCGAATTTTGCTTGATGATTATCTAAAAATTAAAAGTTATTTCGCCTTGGATGAAACAAGTTCTTACGCTCTTACTTTACTAGCTAAAAACAATCGCAAGCGTTTTTCTATCAATAGAAAAATTCAGCATTTTAAAGCTTTATCTACACTTAAATATCTTTTAGAAACAGGTATAATAAAACTTGAGTATAGTAAGGAAGCTAAAAAAATAAAAGATAAAAGACAAAAAATCAAAAAAGAACTAAGATCTTATGTTGTCCAAGATAAGATTATATTTAGCAACCATTTTACTCGTTTCTTTTTTTATTTTTTAAAGCCCAATGAAAAGCTTATTTTGCAAAATCGTTATAAAGAAGTTTTAGAATGCATTAAAGAAAAATTTGAACTTTATCAAAGTTTTTGTTTTGAACAACTTTCTAGAGAATTGCTTGAGAAAAAATTCAATATCAATGGAGTGCAAAGTTACTGGGATAAGAATTTAGAACTTGATCTTTATTATCAAGATGAAAATTTGTGTTTTGTCGGAGAAGTTAAATTTAAAAATAAAAAAATTTGTAAAAATATTTTAAATCTTTTAAAATCAAAAGCAAAGTCTTTAAATTTGGCTCCAAATTATTATATTATAATCTCAAAAAATGGTTTTAGCAAGGAATTTGATAAAATATGCGAACAGAATTTGCTTTTATTTGATTTGAATGATTTTAAGATTTTATTAGAGGAATGATAAATGAATGAAAGTATTTTAAAAAGTTTAGACTCAAATGAAAAAGAAACCCTACAAAAAGGCTTAGAAAGTCTTATAGAACAAACTTATGTAATAGAAAATGAATACAAAACTTTAAATGAAAACTATAATTCCTTACGTGCAATGGTTGATGAGATTATAGAGGTATTGCCTAGTGCGCTTTGGATTTTAGATAAAGAAAAAAATATTATTTTACAAAATCAAGAAGCCTTGAAAAATCCAAAATTACTTAGTATCATTAGTCTTGAAAAAATTCGCGATGAGCTTGAATTTGAAGGTAGGTTTTATGCGGTAAAAATCATAGCACATAATGAAAAAACTATAGTTTCAGCTACAGATATTAGCGATGAAAAACGCAATGAAAGGCTTGCAAGCATGGGTAGTGTAGCGGCTCATTTGGCACATGAGATAAGAAATCCTATTGGATCTATATCTTTACTTGCTTCAACCCTTTTTGCTCGTAGTGAGCTTAAAAATAAGCATATAGTTCTTGAAATCCAAAAGGCTATTGCCAGAGTAGAGCGTATCGTAAATTCAACTTTACTTTTTACTAAGGGTGTGCACATCAATGCTTTAAATTTTAATCTTTTAGAGTTAAAAGAAGAGTGTGAAAGTGCCATTAACTCTTATAATTTTACTTCTCAAATAGACTTTGAAATATCTTTTTTGAATAAGCAGATTTGTGCTGATAAAGCTCTTCTTGGTTTGGTTTTGCAAAATTTGATTTATAATGCTATTGATGCGATAGAAGAAAGCGAATGTGAAAAGCCTATGATTAAAATTTTAGCAAGTTGTGATAATGAAAAAATATGCATCAGAGTGTATGATAATGGTTGTGAAATAAAAGATGAGAAATTGGTTTTTGAAGCTTTTAAAACAACAAAACTTAAAGGCAATGGGCTTGGCTTGTCTCTTTCTAAAGAAATCATAAACGCTCATAAGGGAGAGTTAAGTTTTCAAAGCGATCCTAAGAATTTTTATTTTACCTTACCTTTGGTGTGATAAATATTTTCTTTTCACCCCAAAACGGAACAGATCTTGCTTATATTATTTTAATATATTTAGATTGAAGGCAGAAAAATCTAAATCAAGGAATTAATATGAGTATCTTTAGCATCAATGATAACTCAAACTATAATTCTATACTTTCACAAGCAAAAGCTAATAAAGAAAGTAAAGAAAATTCTAAAATAAGTTTTGCTAATGCTTTTTTAAAACAAAATGCTAGTAAGTTAAATGAAATTCAAAATGCAAATTCACAAACTCTAGCAAGAAGTGAAGTATTAAATTCTACTAATACAACAAATACTAGCAATAATACTAATTTTAGTATAAGTAGTAAAACAAGTTCTCCTAATTATGATATATCTAGTGAATTTAAAAACTCTATTTATACTCTAAAATATAAACAAGCAGATATAAGTAATACTTCTACTAATACAGCTTATGGTTATAGTGTAGATAAAGATGGTTATATGGGAAGTGATTTTAATAAAGCTGCAGGACTTCCTGAAGATTTTAAGATACATAAATCTACTTTAGATGAGATAGAAAGAGTGGCTGAATATAATGTTTCTGATATAAGAGAATATCTAGGTGTAGATAAATATTATTCTAATATAGATATGGCTGAAACCATAAAACAATATTATAATCTTTTTTCTAATGCTTTAGGTCAAAGTTTTCCAAGTGATAAAACAAGTTTTAGTGAAGCAGATATAAATTCTATGCCTAGTGGATATGCTGTAGGTGGAGATAAATGTATGAATTTTAATGATCCAAATAATAGAATGAATATTAC
>NZ_MJWW01000013.1:0-5000 GCF_001762445.1 Campylobacter sp. BCW_6877
ATTCTAAGTGTCATCTAAAACAACAATAAAAATAAACATAGGATTTATATATAAAGTAAGTAATGAAGACATTTAACAAGTCCGCAATGAGCTACTTTCCCCCTGCCAGTAAGGCGTAGTATCATCACCCACGATGTGCTTAGCTTCTTGGTTCGGGATGGAGCAAGGCGTTTCCACATCTGTATAATCACGGACATTGTTATTTAAATATTCTTTGAAAGATTGAATTTAAAAAATAAAGCTTAATCTTTTATTTCTTTACTTTTTTTTCTTTATTCTCTTTCTTCTTTACTTATCTTTTATCTTTGATAAGTTTTTATATAGAATACTTAAAAAACAATGTTAAGAGCAAGTTCTAATACAAACTTTACTTGAAAGATTTTATTAGCTTAAAAACATAATGTTTATATAAACATTTCATATAAAACATTCAAAGCTTTCTTAAAAACCTTAACAAGGAAGTGATGCTTTATTAAAGATAAGCCAAACGCTCTATTAGTACTGGTCAGCTAAAGGACTTTCATCCATTACACACCCAGCCTATCAAACTAGTAGTCTTCTAGAGAGCTTAGAGAAGATTCATCTTAGAGTTGGCTTCACGCTTAGATGCTTTCAGCGTTTATCCTTTCCAAACTTAGCTACGCTGCGATGCTCTTGGCAGAACAACAGCTACACCAGTGGTTTGTTCAACCCGGTCCTCTCGTACTAGGGTCAAATCTCTTCAATCTTCTTACGCCCACGGCAGATAGGGACCGAACTGTCTCACGACGTTCTGAACCCAGCTCGCGTACCGCTTTAAATGGCGAACAGCCATACCCTTGGGACCTGCTCCAGCCCCAGGATGCGATGAGCCGACATCGAGGTGCCAAACCTCCCCGTCGATGTGAGCTCTTGGGGGAGATCAGCCTGTTATCCCCGGGGTACCTTTTATCCTTTGAGCGATGGCCCTTCCACACAGAACCACCGGATCACTAAGACCGACTTTCGTCTCTGCTTGACTTGTATGTCTTGCAGTTAAGCTGGCTTATACCTTTATACTCTACGAACGATTTCCAACCGTTCTGAGCCAACCTTTGTAAGCCTCCGTTATTATTTGGGAGGCGACCGCCCCAGTCAAACTACCCACCAGACATTGTCCCACTTGAGGATAACTCAAGCTGGTTAGCTACCCAAATAAGAAAGAGTGGTATCTCAACAACGGCTCATATACAACTGGCGTCATATACTCAAAGCCTCCCACCTATCCTGCACATTCTTATCCAAGTAGCAGTGTCAAGCTGTAGTAAAGGTCCACGGGGTCTTTCCGTCTTGCCGCGGGTAGGAGGAATTTTCACCTCCACTACAATTTCACTGGATCCCTCTTTGAGACAGCTCCCATCTCGTTACGCCATTCATGCAGGTCGGTATTTAACCGACAAGGAATTTCGCTACCTTAGGACCGTTATAGTTACGGCCGCCGTTTACTCGGGCTTCGATCAAGAGCTTCGCTAATGCTAACCCCATCAATTAACCTTCGAGCACCGGGCAGGCGTCACACCCTATACATCCTCTTACGAGTTAGCAGAGTGCTGTGTTTTTGGTAAACAGTCGGGAGGGACTCTTTGTTGTAAGTTTCTTCGCTTTCGGAGTAAATCCTAGTACGAAGCTAACCACACCTTATACCGAAGATACGGTGCTATTTTGCAGAGTTCCTTAAAGAGAGTTCTTCCACGCGCCTTAGAATACTCATCCCACCCACCTGTGTCGGTTTACGGTACGGGCAACATTAGCTAAACTTAGAAACTTTTCTTGGCTCGACGGCATCAGGGGTTCTTCTATCCATCCGAAGACTTCAAAAAGCCTTTCAGTTCTCGGAGTGTTCTTATACGGATTTGCCTGTATAAGCTCCTACAACCTTAGACTAGCACTTCCATCCGCTAGCCCCCTTAGCCCTAAGCGTCCTTCCATCGCACACTAATGTTGGTATTGGAATATTAACCAATTTGCCATCGTCTACCCCTTTCGGACTCGACTTAGGACCCGACTAACCCTACGATGACGAGCATCGCGTAGGAAACCTTGGGTTTACGGCGTTAATGATTCTCACATTAATTATCGCTACTCATGCCTGCATGCTCACTTCTATTCGCTCCAGCACTCCTTACCGGTATACCTTCGACGCAAGTAGAACGCTCTCCTACCACTTGCACACAACTTAAACTACTTAAACTTTAAACCAAGAATATTTTTACTGATTTTACTAAGTTTTATTTCTATCTTTACTCTATAAAAATCAGTAAAAATATAACTTAAAACATATAACTTAGTTTTTTATATTCTAAACTTAAATAATCTAAGTTGTGTGCAAGTCTACAGCTTCGGTACTTACTTTAGCCCCGTTATATTTTCCGCGCAAAATCACTAGACCAGTGAGCTATTACGCTTTCTTTAAAGGATGGCTGCTTCTAAGCCAACCTCCTGGTTGTTTAAGTAACTTCACATCGTTTTCCACTTAAGTAAGATTTAGGGACCTTAGCTGGTAGTCTGGGTTGTTTCCCTCTTGACGACGGATTTTATCACTCGCCGCCTGACTGCTGTGATTACATATAAGGTATTCGGAGTTTGATAGGGTTTGGTACATTGGTGTATGCCCTAGCCCATTCAGTGCTCTACCCCCTTATATTACGACACAACGCTATACCTAAATATATTTCGGAGAGAACCAGCTATCACGAAGTTTGATTGGCCTTTCACCCCTATCCACAAGTCATCCCGGGGCTTTTCAACGCCTATGGGTTCAGTCCTCCACTAGTTCTTACACTAGCTTCAACTTGCTCATGGATAGATCACTTCGTTTCGGGTCTGCAGCATCTGACTAAGCGCCCTATTCAGACTCGCTTTCGCTACGGCTTCGCGTTTGCTTAACCTTGCCAGACACCACAACTCGCAGGCTCATTATGCAAAAGGCAGTCCATCACACTGTATTGCTACATAGTGCTCTGAATGATTGTAAGCAAATGGTTTCAGGTTCTATTTCACTCTGATCACCTCAGTTCTTTTCACCTTTCCCTCACGGTACTTGTGCACTATCGATCTGGTATTAGTATTTAGGGTTGGATCGTGGTCGACCCGGATTCAGACAGGATTCCTCGTGTCCCGCCCTACTCAGGATACTGCTAGCTAAGCTTTGTTTTTCGCATACGGGACTATCACCCTCTATGGCTATACTTTCCAGAATGTTCTGCTAAACTCAGCTCTTGCACATTGCAGTCCTACAACCCCCAGTGCAAGCACTGGGTTTGCCCTCTTGCGCTTTCGCTCGCCGCTACTGACGCAATCTCTATTGATTTCTTTTCCTGAGGGTACTAAGATGTTTCAATTCCCCTCGTTCGCTCCTATATAGGTAATGTATATCTCTATACATTGGGTTGCCCCATTCGGAAATCTACGGATCAAAGCTTCTTGACAGCTCCCCGTAGCTTATCGCAGTCTAGTACGTCCTTCATCGCCTTTACCAGTCAAGGCATCCACCATTCGCTCTTAGTAGCTTACCTTTTGATGTTCTTTTAGCAGATGAGCAAAGCTCATCCTAAAGAACCAAAGCTAAAGACCTACCCCGCCAACCTAAAAGATATTAGGCTTAAAACGAAATAAACTAAACATTCATTAAAAAATTAATGTAGATAAAGCTTCAATTCTTAATCGCTAAAAAAACAATTTGCATAAAAGTTAGATATAACCTAACTTCTACCTTTTTTATTGATTCTAAAACGCATCACTTCCTTGTTAAAGTTTTTATGATAAGACTTCTTTATCTTAAGACGGAAAGCATTCAAACACTTAATATAAAACTAAATGATTTAGTCTCAACTAAGCTGTGAGTTTGAAACTTGTCTTTAATTTACAAATCTTAAATCTAATATTCTCTTTATTATAGAAATAAAGATAATTAAAAGATATAAGTTAAACCAAAGAAAAGATAAATAGGTTTTATCCTTTAACAAGTCCTGTAAAATTGTTTTTATTAAAACTTGCTTGTGACTCTTAACAATGATAATTAAAAAGAACATTTAGGTTTAAAACCTAAAGGAAGTATATATATTAACATAATCATTATAAATATAAATACATAATGCATATGCTATTTATATCTATTAAAGTATATTCTTTTATAGTTAAAGATAAAAATAAATCTAAGTATAGAGTTTATATTTTATATTTAATCTACTTTATATACTTGCTTTAGATTTTAAAGCTTTTTTATTCAAATCTTTTTTATGGTGGGCCTAACAAGACTTGAACTTGTGACCTCACCCTTATCAGGGGTGCACTCTAACCAGCTGAGCTATAGGCCCTTAATAAATGGTGGAGAATAGCGGGATCGAACCGCTGACCTCCTGCGTGCAAAGCAGGCGCTCTCCCAGCTGAGCTAATTCCCCATAAACAATTAGCTTTATCATCAATCTTTGAAATCTAAACAAGAATCAATTGAGTTTATATATTGAAGTAATAGTTGTGAGACTTATTACTTTGTACTCTAGAAAGGAGGTGATCCAACCGCAGGTTCTCCTACGGTTACCTTGTTACGACTTCACCCCAGTCGCTGATTCCACTGTGGACGGTAACTAGTTTAGTATTCCGGCTTCGAGTGAAATCAACTCCCATGGTGTGACGGGCGGTGAGTACAAGACCCGGGAACGTATTCACCGTAGCATGGCTGATCTACGATTACTAGCGATTCCGGCTTCATGCTCTCGAGTTGCAGAGAACAATCCGAACTGGGACATATTTTATAGATTTGCTCCACCTCGCGGTATTGCGTCTCATTGTATATGCCATTGTAGCACGTGTGTCGCCCTGGGCATAAGGGCCATGATGACTTGACGTCGTCCACACCTTCCTCCTCCTTACGAAGGCAGTCTATTTAGAGTGCTCGGCCGAACCGTTAGCAACTAAATACGTGGGTTGCGCTCGTTGCGGGACTTAACCCAACATCTCACGACACGAGCTGACGACAGCCG
>NZ_MJWW01000014.1:0-1401 GCF_001762445.1 Campylobacter sp. BCW_6877
ATGACCTTCACCCCTACCCAAAAAGAACTCTTTAATAAAAACATTGAAGCTTTAGGTAATATTCTTTTAAAAGAAAGTTTAAAAGAAATCAAGTCTAGTAAATTTGAACTTATCTTAGGTAAAGATAATCTTGATATCAATCTAAAAGATACAAGTGATAATACTTTTCTTTATGAAAATGTTATTGATGAATTAAACACTATGCTAAACACTTATAATGATAAATACCTACTTTATCCTGTATTGTATTTTTATGGTTTTGGAAATGGAATTTTATTTAAAGCTTTATTACAAAATAAAAATCATCAACATATTATTGTTTTTGAAAAAGATATAGAAATCATTTGGGTCATGTTTCATATCTTAGATTTTTCAAATGAATTGCAAAATTCAAGATTGATGATTTTAGAAACTAGTTCTTTAAATATAGAATTTTTTTCTAATTTTTGTTCTAACAAACCTTTCTTTCAATTTTCTAGAATTTATTTTTTAGAACTGATGAGTAATTATTATGAAAGATTTCATGAGGATGTTTTGGAGTTAAATAAAAAGCTAGTGCAGCATTTTAAAGATTCTATTATTTCTCATGGTAATGATCCCCTTGATGCTCTTCAAGGCATAGAGCAATTTGTTTATAATCTTCCTCAAATGATCACTCATCCTAGTTATAAAGAATTACTTTCTAAAAGAAAGAATTTAAGTGATACAACTATCATTGTTTCTACAGGACCCTCTCTTACTAAACAACTTCCTTTGTTAAAAAAATATGCTAATAAAGCTACAATTTTTTGCGCAGATTCTTCTTATCCTATTTTAGCTAAGCATAATATTAAGCCTGATTATGTTTGTATGCTTGAAAGAACTGAAATTACTGCTGAATTTTTTAATCATGATTTTGGAGAATTTGATAAGGATATTATATTTATTTGTGCTGGTGTTGTTCATCCAAAAGCGATTGAATATTTAAAGGGTAAAACTTTTATTATAACTCAAAAAGTTCTTACTTTTCCATATTATATAAATCTTAAAGATTTTTCTTATGCTGCTGTAGGATTTAGCGTTGCACATATGCTAGCTTATTTAGCAACTTATCTCAATCATAAAAATATCATTCTCATAGGACAAGATTTAGCTTATGCAAAAAATGGCAATTCTCATCCTGATGATTATCAAAACTCAGCTAACTATGAAAGTCAAATGTATGAGCATATTTTAACTACAGCTTATGGAGACAATGGAAAAGTTGAAACTCATAGTATATGGCTTTTATTTAAAAATTGGTTTGAAAGTGAAATAATTCTGAATACCAGAAAAATGGGTATCACCACCTACAACTGTACCGAAGGTGGAGCAAGGATAGAAGGAACTATAGAAAAACCTTTTCTTTGGGCTTGTGAGAAT
>NZ_MJWW01000015.1:0-12435 GCF_001762445.1 Campylobacter sp. BCW_6877
ACATAATCAGGCTTAATATTATGCTTAGCTAAAATAGGATAAGAAGAATCTGCGCAAAAAATTGTAGCTTTATTAGCATATTTTTTTAACAAAGGAAGTTGTTTAGTAAGAGAGGGTCCTGTAGAAACAATGATAGTTGTATCACTTAAATTCTTTCTTTTAGAAAGTAATTCTTTATAACTAGGATGAGTGATCATTTGAGGAAGATTATAAACAAATTGCTCTATGCCTTGAAGAGCATCAAGGGGATCATTACCATGAGAAATAATAGAATCTTTAAAATGCTGCACTAGCTTTTTATTTAACTCCAAAACATCCTCATGAAATCTTTCATAATAATTACTCATCAGTTCTAAAAAATAAATTCTAGAAAATTGAAAGAAAGGTTTGTTAGAACAAAAATTAGAAAAAAATTCTATATTTAAAGAACTAGTTTCTAAAATCATCAATCTTGAATTTTGCAATTCATTTGAAAAATCTAAGATATGAAACATGACCCAAATGATTTCTATATCTTTTTCAAAAACAATAATATGTTGATGATTTTTATTTTGTAATAAAGCTTTAAATAAAATTCCATTTCCAAAACCATAAAAATACAATACAGGATAAAGTAGGTATTTATCATTATAAGTGTTTAGCATAGTGTTTAATTCATCAATAACATTTTCATAAAGAAAAGTATTATCACTTGTATCTTTTAGATTGATATCAAGATTATCTTTACCTAAGATAAGTTCAAATTTACTAGACTTGATTTCTTTTAAACTTTCTTTTAAAAGAATATTACCTAAAGCTTCAATGTTTTTATTAAAGAGTTCTTTTTGGGTAGGGGTGAAGGTCATCATAATCCCCATCCATCATCTACTACTAAAGTTTGCCCTGTGATAAATTTACTCTCATCGCTAAGTAAAAATACCAAAGTTCCACATATATCATCTGCATCTAACATGCCTTTACTCGCACAACATTTTCTATAAGCTTTTAAAAAAAGTTCGTTTTGATTGTCTAAAATCCCCCCACTTGCTAGGGTATTAACACGTATGTTTTGATTAAAAAGCTCTTTGGCTAGCCAAGCACCCATGTGGTTAATCCCTGCTTTTATCACGCTATATTCTAAAGAGCTTTGCATAGAAGTGCCCTCATAGTTTTCAAATTTTGGCGCATAAACTCCCATGATGGAGCTAAGATTGATGATATTGCCATGGCCTTGTTTTTTAAAAAATTTCACAAATTCTTGAGCTGCCAGCATAAAACCTGCTAAATGTAAATTTAAACTTTCACAAATTTGTTCGTATTTGAGTTCATAATAAGGCGTTTTACCCCAATCTTTACCAAAAGGATAACTTGAATTGACAAAAGCATCGATTTTACCGTATCTTGCATGACTTTTTTCAAGGGCAGTTTGCAAACTTTCTTGTTTGGTGATGTCAAGTTCTAAGCTTAAAAGTTTTGTTTTAAAATTTGTTTCTAAATTTTCTCGCAGTTCTTTTAAGCGTTCTTTGTTAATATCTGCAAGTATGACTGTGCCTTTATTAAGAAGTATTTTTTTGCAAAGTGCCTTGCCTATGCGTCCACAAGCTCCTGCTACAAAGATGATTTTATTTTCAAGCATTAAAAATCCTTTGGAGATAAATTTTTTAAAGAGATTAAAAACTCTACGATTTTAAAATCAAGTTCGCTATCGATATCAAAAGCCGTGCTTTCATCCATCACAAAAAGCCCTGTTTTTTCTCCAAAAATACTATCATTTTCTAAAAGATAATCCCTTTTAAAGATATAAATACTAGCGTTCATATCGTAGCATTTTGGGGCGCTTTGGCGGATGGTAAAATTTCCTTCTTTGGATTTTACCACCTTGTTATTTTGTATTTCTACGAGGTTAAAATAAGGATTGCGTCTAGCTGGAACTGCGGTAATGAGATTGGAATTATCATTTTTAACAAAACTCTCATAAGCTTTTTTTATATCAAGGCTTGAGCGAAGCGGGGCTGAAGCGTCTAAGTCTATGAGAGTTTCAAAACGCGTTTTAAAATGCTCTTCACTTCTTAGCAAAGCATCACGCATGACAGGAAGTTTTGCGGCCTGATCATTGGCAAGATGGGCTTCTCTTTTAAAAAAAACTTCAGCACCGTATTTTTGAGCTACACTTGCGATTTCATCGCTATCGGTGCTTATGACTATGTGTTTAAAAAGTTTTGAATTTTGAGCTTGTATGATGCTATAAGCTATCATTTCAAGTTCGTTAATCTTTCTAATATTTTTGTTTTTAACGCCTTTACTTCCACCTCTAGCACAAATGGTGCATAAAATTTCAGCCATTTTTTTTCCTTACTTCATCACAAACTTCAAGTACTTTTAAAGCTTGCTTAAGATCGCAAAGTTCTTTATCTTTTTCAAGGATTGCTTGATGTAAATTTTGAAGGGTTTTTATCGTATCGTTTTCAAAATTTAAGATTTTTTGACTTTGATCTTTGTGATAAATTTCGATTTTATTGTTTATTAAATCGGCTTTAAAGCTTTTTTCTAAAGTGTGGATGGTAATTTCTCTTTTGTTAAATTTAGAAAAATAGTCTAATTCTATATGAATTTTAGCTTCTTGTGAATTTTTTAAAGCCAAAAAGGCAAAATCATCGCTTGTTATGTCAAGCTCTGAAATTTTAGCATTTTGGGAGTATATAAGCTCTAAGTTTCCAAAAAGAAAAAAGGCTAGATCGATTTCATGGGAAAGATCGAGTAAAACCCCACCACCTAGCTCTTTTTTAGCGCTGTAATTTTGCTTGTAGTCTAAAGCCCTCCAATGGGGCAAATAAGAATTGCAAACCAAACTAGCAAAATAAATTTTTTCACCTTTTAAAAGTTTTTTTAAAGCCACAATCACAGGATGAAAACGTAGTAAATACGCCACATAAATGTGATTTTTTGAGCTTGTGAAATTTTGCACCTTTTCAAATAAAGGTTTTTCTACGAGTATGATTTTATCTTTTACAAGCTCATTTAAAGTTTTTAAGGTGTTAAAATGCTCTGTGGTGATATTTGCGATGATAAAAAGATCAAATTCATTTAAATCACATTCTTTCAAAGAGTGATAAATTGGAGTTTTTTCAAACTCTTCTTTTTTAGCACTTAAAGAAAGCAAACTTACTTCATACTTTAAATTTTTTAAGGCTAAAAAATGCTTTTTTCCTATGCTTCCAAAGCCTATGATTAAGACTTTCATTTAAAATCCTCATTGGCTTTTAAAAACTCATCTGGCCTTCCAATGTCGATCCAATAATCATTGATGATATAGGTATTTACCTTGCCTTTTTGTAGAGCGAGTTTGATGAGTTCGGGCATGTCTAGGTATTCGTTTTTAGTAATTAAATTTAAAATTTCATTTTCAAGTACATAAATTCCTGCACTTACTAGAAATTTTTGAGTAGGTTTTTCTTCTATATTTTCTATAAAACCTTGCTTTTGAGTGATAACTCCATAAGGAATTTGTTGCTCAAACTCACGCACGCAAACGCTCATTAAAGCTTTTGATTTTTTATGCGCTTTTAAAAGATCATTAAAATCAAGCTCGGTTAAAATGTCTGCATTCATAACGATAAAACTTTCTTTAAATTCTTGTTTTATAAGGCTTAAAGCCCCTGCTGTGCCTAGTTTTTTACGTTCTTTAACATAAGAGATTTTAACCCCAAATTTTTGCCCTTTTTGAAAATAATCTTCTATGATTTGTTTTTTATAATTCACACAAAAGATAAAATTTTCAAAATTTTGATTTTTAAGTCTTTGGACTATGCTTTCTAAAATGGGTTTTTTGCCTACTTTTAACATAGGTTTTGGAGTATCTTTAGTCAGCTCTTTTAAGCGAGAGCCTAAGCCTCCAGCCATGATGATAATGGAGTTTGGATTGGCTTTTAAAAGTGATGAGATAGATTTTATGAAAAGAATTTGCCCTTTTTCATCTAAAACAGGAAAGTCATAAATATCGGTTTTAGCAGAAATTTTTAAAAGTTCTTCTTTGCTTGTGTTTTCTTTTATGGTGATGGGATTTTTAGTGTAAATATCTTTAATACTATCTTTTAAAGCTTTGCCATCAATTAAAGCTTTTCTGATGTTTGAATCGCTAATGACTCCTAAAAATTTATCCTTTTTATCCACTATAATGCCTAGTCTAACGCGTTCTTTTCCGACTATTTTTAAAGCTTCTTCTATGCTTGAATTAGGGGTGAGTTTGAGTTTGTTTATATCCACGCTAAGCCTTATAAATCGATGAAATTTTTATGTAAAATTGTATCTAAATTTACATTTTTTAGGCAAGTTTTTATGATTTTATTGGGATTTTTATCATTATCATAAGGGTTTTTACAATTTTTTAAATTTTGTTTAAATTCTTTGCTTTCTAATTTTTCAAAAGCTTGATCAAGATCATTAATTTCACAATCAATGATATTTTGAGTTCTTAAACGTCCTTTTTGTCTATCGCCTATATTAATACAAGGAGTTTTAAAAAAGGGACTTTCGCTAATACCACTTGAAGAATTGCCTATCATGGCCTTGGCTATTTTCATAAGACTTAGGTATTTTTGTGAGCCAAGATTGTCAAAAAGTTTAGCCTTGTGTGAGTTTTTTTGGCAGTAATTTTGCAAAATTTCATTGATTAAAAGTCCATTTTCATCAGCATTTGCTTTGGTAAAAATCAAACTTGAGTTTTTAAGGGTATCAAGTTTTTTAAGCAAGATTTTAATCTCTTTTTGAGTATTTTTTATATTTAAGGTTAAAGGATGATAGGTGATTAAGTAAAGTTCTTTATCTAGTTTCATTTCTAAGGCTTTTTCTAAATCTTTTTTGTTTAAAAAATTCATATTTTTTATGATAGTAGAAGCTAAAGAACCTATATTAAAAACCCTTTTTTCTTCTTCTCCAAGTTGCAAAAGCCTTTTTTTATAAATTTCATGACTTACAAAATGTAAATGTGACATTTTTGAAATGCTGTGTCTTATACTATCATCAATAGCCCCTAAAGTAAGCTCCCCGCCACATAAATGCACTAAAGGTATGTGCATCAATAGACATACACTTGCTACGCTAAGCATTTCATAACGATCGCCTAAAATGACCACCATATCAGGTTTTAAGTCTTCAAAAGCATCACTAAAAGCACTAAAAGCTAAACTCATACTTTTACAAAGGCTTATTTTATCATCATTTGCAAGTAGGATAGGAATTTTCTTAGTGATTTTAAATTCTTTTTCTATTTCTTTATAAGTGAGTCCAAACTCAGGGCTTAAATGCGCTCCTGTAGCGATGATTTGAAGGCTTAAATCTTTATCGTTTTGAATTTCATGACATAAATTTCTTAAAAGATACCATTCAGCCCTTGTTGCACTGACTATACAAATTTTTCTTTTACTCACGGATAAGCTCATCTTCTTTGTAGTTTTTAGTAGCAATCTTACCCAAAAACTCTTCATATCTCATAGCACTTATACCATTTGCGGGGCGTTTGGTAGTAAGATTTCCTTCGCTAAAAATTTCTCCTTTTTTGATGTCTTTTTTGGCCACTAAACTTTTTCTTACTATGTTGATATTTTTTTGTTCGCTTTTACTTGCTTTTTTTATGCCATCACCCATAGCCTTTTGTATTTGTCTTATTTGAGTGCAAAGCGTTTTTAGTTCATGAGGTTCTAGGCTTGCTTTATGATCAGGCCCTGACATATTTTTGTCTAGAGTAAAATGCTTTTCTATCACACAAGCTCCTAAGGCAACCGCAGCTAGGGAGATGTGTATGCCTTGAGTGTGATCAGAATAACCCACATCAAGTTTAAAAGCATCTTTTAAGCTTTGCATGGCTTTAAGATTGACCTCGTCAAAAGGGGCAGGGTATTCTGTAGTGCAGTGTAAAAGAGTGATATTTTGGCGTTTAGTACCGTTTTTGCAAAGTACATTTAAAGCTTCTTCTATCTCGCCTAAATTTGCCATACCTGTTGAAAGTATGATTTTTTTATTAAGCTTTGCAATTTTTTTAAGATAGGGTAGATTGGTAATTTCTCCGCTTGGAATTTTAAAGATTTTTAAACCTAACTCATCTAAAAGATCTACGCTTTCAAGATCAAAAGGAGTAGAAAGAAAGGTGATATTGCATTTTTTTGCGTGTAAGATAAGTTCTTTATGAGCTTTAAGATCGAGTTCAAGTTTTTGCACCATTTGAACTTGGCTCTCATCCTTGGCTGTGGTTTTAAGCTGATAGGGTGCTTTTTTAGCCTTTGTGCTGATACAGTTTTTGGCTTTAAAACTTTGAAATTTAACAAAATCAGCCCCTGAGTTAGCTGCGATTTCTATTAACTTTTTAGCTAAATTTAAATCGCCATTGTGATTGACTCCTGCTTCTGCGATGATTAAAGTTTTTTTCATAGTTTTGCCTTTATTTTGCCTTAAAATAAAGGCAAAAATTTATTTTTTAATACCTATATAAATATAATGGTGTGCTGATCCTTCAAAATTATAAAAATTAATAGGATCATAATCTCCTAGAAATAAAGTTTCAAAAGGTTGAAAAAGATTTTCTAGATCTTCGGCTTTATCCATGAAATGTATAAAGCTTGTTTCATTTAATCTTCCATTAATTTCAACTTTACTCAAGCCATTTTTTTCTTCTTTTTGACTGTGGGAAAAATAATAATTTTTCTTGCTCATCATTGTAGCAAAAAGTATTCCACCTGTGTTTAAAAGTTCGTAAAATTCTAAAATATTTTGTTTAAGTTCTTTTAGGGGTATGTAGTAAAGACTTTGATTTGCAAAGATAATATCCATATTTTCATCAAAAAGTCCTTTGATGCTAGAATTTGGTTCTATAATTTTACAATATCCCCCCCCCCTAATATTTTGCTCCCAAATTTCTTTTAAACTTGGAACTATATCTATTCCGAAGGTTTTGAACCCTTTGCTTTGGAAATACGCCGAATGTACGCCATTGCCACAACCAAAATCAAGTAAATTTCCATTTATTTTATTTAGTTTGTATTTTAAAATTCTTTCATAAAAACGTACTACATGACCATCTGGAAAAAGTAATCCGTATCCATTTTCATTATATTTCATTGTATAAGCTTCTAATGAGTTTTGCATTTTTTTCCTTTATATTTTTATTGTAATTTGTTTTTTAATTTAAATTCTCCAAAATCATTTTTATAAAATAAATCCATATTATAGTGTTTTTCTATTATTTTCCAAAATGTAGTTTTACTAATGCCTATAAAGTTGCAAAAATCTTCAACACATTTATTGTCAAGCTTATGATCTCTTTTTTGTACAAGTTCAATAGCTTCTTTTCTACTTAAAAGTCCATATCGCACGAAACGAGCTGCGTAATCACTCGCACAAGCGTGACCAAATTTAGGGTATTTCATCCAAGCATGTAGGATATAACCTATACTATCAACTTGATCAAAATTTTCTGCACACATTGTTCTATCCCATTCGCCTTCTAGATCGTTAAAACCACGACTTTTAGCAAAAATATAATTGCTATAAGAATTCCATTTCACAAAATAACTTAGATAAATAGGGTCAAGTTTATCAAGCTTATCTTTGCTTAGATTGAAAAAGAGTTGCAAATTTTCTTCTTTGATTTCATCATCTATAAATTCATTTATATCCAAATCACTAGCTACACCATTTAAAAATATTTCTTTAGCGCTATAGGTTTCTTTAAAGTCCACGCCCCCATACTCATAACTCACATTTTCTCCATAAACCAATAAAGGTGTATTAAATTTTAAAGCCATAGCAAAAGGATAGCTGTAAATCAACCTATCGATAAACCAAGTAGGTTTTCCATATTTTTCAAAGGTTTTTAGCATAACTTTTTTTTGAGTTTTGATGTCAGGTTTTAAGCTAATAATATGACAACCAAAAGTTTCACTTAAATTTTTAAGATTTTTCTTACCTGCTTTAGTCATAGTGAAATTATCTTCAACACTAAAAAGAATAGGATTCATTCCAAGTTTTTCTTTCATGATATGCACTTGAAAATGCGAATCTTTACCTCCACTCACAGCAATAGCACAATCATATTCAAATTTTCCATTCATTCTACGGTATTTATCACATAAGATTTCGAGTTCTTTAAATCTTGCTTTATAATCAATATTTTCTTTATTTTTATGATTGATACAAGCTGAACAGATATTTTTACCTTCTTTATCTTTTGTAAAATTAATACCAGGTCTAGTATTTGGCATCACGCAGTGATCACAATAAATCATTTCCACCCCTTCAATTTAATAAAAAGATTAGATTATATAAAATATTAAATTAATATTTACTTATTTTATAAAATATCACTTATTTTTGTTTTATTTTTTCTACCTAAAATTCCTTTTTCTAAGGCCTTTTTAAAGATTTTTGGATGGTAAAAATTTTCATCTTCTTCTTTTAAATTCTTACAAATTTTATCACAAAGTTCTATGCCTATAGTGTCGATAATATTTAACAAATTTCTTTTTTCATAAAGCAAATCATAAACTGTTTGACATTCTTTGAAATTGTAATTGTATTTTTCTATAATTTTAAAAAACGATGAAATTTCATTGAACAAAAGTAAATTTGCTAAAGCTCCTCGATTGCCTTTACTGCGAATGATATGAAATCCTAATTTTTTAAGATCTTTCAATGGGGTAAATCGTTCTAAATTAGAACCACAAAGTTCTATTAATTTGATATAAATAGGATTGAAAAAATGTATAAAATCGCAGTTTAAATCATCTATACCCAAAGAACTTGAATTTGAAAAAACTATATTATTATTGTCTCTAAGAATTTGTATGATTTCTTTTTTTAAATTTAAATCTTCATTTAAGCTTTCTATAGTCAAGCTATTTTTAAGATCTTCTATATGTTGGTAAATGTTTATTTTTCCGGCGTTAAAATTAGAAAAATCTATTTTTCTTTGTAGAAGTTTTATTTGTTTTTCAAATTCGTATATATTGGGCTTGCTTTTATTATAAACACCTATTTCATAACCCAATAAATAAAATAAAGCACTTATTTGCCTACCCATTAAACCAAAGCCTATGATATTAATTTCTTTCATTGTTTTTTCCTTGTTTTAATTATATTTTTATGAAAAATAAGTTGATTGGATGTGTAGTTTTTACTAATAATACTACCTGCGCTTACTATGCAGTTATCTTCTAAGTTTACGCAAGGCAACAGGCTAACTCTAGTAGCTAAAAAACAATTTTTTCCTATACTTGAATTTCCATTGAGTGTAGCATAAGGGCTTAAAATACTTCCTTCTCCTACCTTGCAATCATGAGCTATGCTTGAATAAATATTACAAAGCACAAAATCTCCTATATTTGAATTAGCATTAATGGTTACAAAAGGACACACTATAACCCCTTGTCCTATTTTAGCTTCTTTTGAAACAAAAGATTGAGGATGTATAAAAGTGATAAAATTACACGATTTTTTTGAAAGTTTTAAAAGGATTTTTTTTCTTAAATTGATTTGTCCTACACCTAAGGCAAAAGATGCTTTTTGAATCAATTTTTTATCGAAATTATCTTCATTACCTAGATATTTTAAGTCAAAAAAATTATTTTCTTGTATATCGATATAGCCTATAATTTCGTAATTTGCATCTTTTAAATAAGAATAAAGCTCTCTAGCAAAGCCACCCGCTCCTATAATGATGACATTTTTCACGCACTTCTCCTAAAAGAAGAAGTTAAATTTTTAAATCCCCCCCCCCCTCCGCTACTCTCATATTTTTTCTTATTAAAATTTTTTTAATGCTTTGAATTAAATTTTGCAATGCATCATTCCTTTTTATTTGCTATTCTAACGCTACTAGGTAAATTAACCAAGCGTTTTTCTAATTTTTTAGTGTTTATAAGCTCATCGCTTTGACAGTTTTGAAAAGCTTTTAAACTTGGTAAGCTTTTCCATACAGGACGGACGAAAATATTATTTTTCAAGCATTCTTCTAAAAAGATATTTCTTAAATTCTCATCCTTAAAAAGCAAGGTATTGAGCCAAAAATTGCTTTTTTCATTGCTTTTTTCATCGATAAATTTACATTTATCGTGATTTTTAAAAAAATCCTTGTAAATTTTAGCAAGTTCTCTTTTATTTTCTAAAAAAAGTTCCAAATTTTCAAGTCCTGCAAGTAGGATCGCTGCGTTTATATTGCAAAGGCGGTAATTATAAGCTATCCTATCATGATCGTATTCGTAAAGATGGGGGATTTTAGCTGTAGTGCTAAGGTGTCTTGCAAGCTTGGCTAAATTTTCATCTTCGCTTAATATCGCTCCACCGCATCCGCCTGTAATGATTTTATTGCCATTAAAGCTTAAAATTCCACACTTTCCAAAAGTGCCTAAGGCTTTGTTTTCATAAGTGCTTCCTAAGGCTTCTGCAGCATCTTCGATTAAAAGGATATGGTATTTTTCACAAAGCTCTTTAATGGCTTTTATATGAGCGCTTAAACCAAAGGTGTGCATGATAACACAAGCTTTGATGGGTTTGTGTGTGGTTTTGTTATAGCTAAAACCATTTTTTTGATAAGTTTGATTTTCTAAAAAATGCTCTAAAGCCTTAGGACTTAAACTTAGAGTGTTTTCATCTATATCTAAAAAAACTGGCTTTGCACCTGTATAAGCGATAGCATTGGCCGTGGCGACAAAGCTTATGCTTTGAGTGATGACTTCGCAGTTTTCATCGATACCATTAGCTAGTAAAGCGATATGAATGGCTGCTGTACCTGTATTTGTAGCGATGACAAAGCGTGCTTTGGTTTTTTCTTTTAAAGCTTCTTCAAAACGCGTTACAAATTCTCCCACGCTTGAAACAAAGCCACTGTCAATACACTCTAAGAGATATTTTTTCTCATTGCCTATAAAGCAAGGCTCATGTAGGGCGATATTTTCTTTATTAAAAAGACTTTTTATAAAAGAAATTTCTTTTTCAAACATTATAAAGCTCACTTTTATAATTTTCTAAATTTTCTTTAAAATACTCTATGCTTTGTCTTAAACCTTCTTCTAAGCTTATTTTGCTTTGCCAATTTGTAGCTTTTTTAAATTTGTTTGCATCGCAACAAAGTCTAAAAACTTCGCTATTTTTAGGACGCAATCTTTGTTCATCTTGGATGATTTTTACCTTAGAATCTAAAATTTTTTGTATGAGATCAAGTACTTCTTGCATGGAGTATTCCACTCCTGAGCCTATATTATAAACTTCTCCAAAATGTTTTAAATTTAAAAGAGAGATAAAACCCTCGCAAGTATCTAGCACAAAATTTAAATCCCTTTTAGGGCTTAAATCTCCTAGTTTGATTTCCTTTGCTCCGCTTAAAATTTGCGTGATGATGGTAGGTATGATGGCTCTTGCGCTTTGTCTTGGCCCATAGGTGTTAAAAGGGCGTGCGATATTGACATTTAAATTAAAAGAATTATAATAACTCAGCGCCATCATATCTGCAGCGATTTTGCTTGCAGAATAAGGGCTTTGAGGTTGCAAAGGGTGTTTTTCATCGATAGGCACATAAAAGGCCGTGCCATAAACTTCGCTTGTTGAGGTGTGGATAAAATGCGAAATTTCGTTTTTTTTAGCTGCTTCGAGCATATTTAAAGTGCCATTGACATTGGTATCCACATAACTTTGTGGGGCTACGTAGGAGTAGGGGATGGCGATTAAGGCACCAAGATGAAAGATCGCATCTATGTTTTTGGTGATTTTTTCGCAAAAAAAACTGTCTCTTAAATCTCCACTTATAACTTCCATGTCTTTTAAAAAAGGACTTTTTTCTAAATGTCCCCAAAAATTAAAAGAATTATACTGACTTAAAGCTCTGACTTTAAAACCTTTTTTGACCAAACTTTCGCAAAGATGGGAACCTATAAAACCATCAGCGCCTGTAACTAAGATATTTTTCACCTTCTTACCCTTTCCATCCATTTATCTAATTTTCTTTCTTTAAGTTTTTCTTCTAAAGGAAGTATATTTTTTATCAAAGCACTTTCTTGTGCTTTGATATGTCCATAAACTAATTCCATAAATTCTAAGTGTTCTTTTATCCAAAGAACACTTTTATTAAAAACATCTTCTTTGGTTTTAGGATTTAAAACATAAATTCTAGCAAGATTAAGTTCAAATTGTGTCAGTAAAGGACCTAAAATTTCATACAAATCTTGCATTTGTTTTATATCTTCAAGTTTGTTTTTAAACTCATCTATTTTTTCAATAGCTAAATTTAAATATTCTTCTTTTTCATTTAAACTCAAATATATACTTTGTATATTTTCAAAATCATTGCTGAGTATTTTACTAAAATCTCTACAATGTTTAATACTTTGATAAACTTTATAATAAGCCTTAAGTAAAAACTCATTTTGTTTATTTAAACTTAAAGGTTCTAATTTTTCAAAAGGTTTATCTAAA
>NZ_MJWW01000016.1:0-2691 GCF_001762445.1 Campylobacter sp. BCW_6877
AAAATCAATCTGTTTAACTTCTTTATTGTTGATTGTTAAATTTTTAATAGTTTGAATTAACTCTGTTTTAGAACTTATAAACATAAAAGATTCCTTATATAAAGCATTATTATATCATTTTTTATTTGCTAATATTTTTTGTCTCTCTATTAATCTCTCCTATCCACCTAAGCACATTGCCCTTATCATCAATCTCAACTTCTAAATCTTTGTATTTGTTGTAAAATTTAGGAGCTAAGATTTCTTGGAAGTATTTTGTGCCTTTTGGGGTTGTTGCTATCCAGATATTGTATTGTGACCAATATTGTGGTGTATCCCAAGAAGTGGGAGAAAACATTGTGCTACATCCATCTACAATAATATCATCATTCAAATTTCTTTCAAATCTTTCTTTATAAAAAAAATTATCTCTAAAATATATCCAAGCTTGATATTTATCTTCTTTATAATAAGATAAGTTTGAGGGATAATCTATTTTATTTCTATCTTCATCACAATAAGATCCAAAATCTATATAACCTGCTAGAAAAAGTTGCCCCAAGATATTAATATATTCACTTATATAGGTAGGTTTGGGTGTATTTAAAGAAGGAGTGTTGTTAAGACTATCAATATTATAAAATTGAATGATATTTACATCTATTTCATGTCTTGCAAAAAATTCATCATCAATAAGTTTTAATAATAAATATTCAAATGCTAAGAGAATATCTGTTTTTGTTGTGTATCTTAAATATTCTAAAAGTAAATCCATTTCAGAAAAATATGGTTTATTATTTAATACTTTACTTAAATTTTCATAACTTTTATATCCTATATCATCTTTTTCTTTATAAGAAAAAATAGGATTACCCATTGCATATATTACTTTTATTCTTTTCACTTTTATTCCTATGGTTTAATATGAATAGTTTTATTGAGCTTTGGATTTTTGCCATAAATATTTATTGTTTCTCCCCCACTTCCAGAACCTGTTCTGTATATAATATCAATTCCATCATTCAATTTATATCTTATAAATTTTTCTTGCGTAATTTGTCCTATTTTATGATTTTTTATAGGAATATATTTTTCTTCTAACTTTGTGGCATTTTTTATTAATTTTTGCCACAGTTCATCTAATTCTTTTTTATTTTTCAAAAGGCGAATATTCCCACTGCTACCTTTTTGTAGTTTTTCAATAATTTTCACTACCTCTTGTCGCGTTAAACCACTATTAAGTCTACTTGTAATTTTAAACATTGAATATAAACCTCTTAAAGCCGGAACAAATGTATAACTCACATCTTCCAAAGGTTTATCATTGAGTTCTAATTGACTAGGAAATACTATCTCAATAAACTCCCCACTGCCATCTTGTGTTTGTATTCTTATAACATTATCAGGGATGATTTCTTGAGCATTGTTTTCACTAGAACTTATATTATTGCTTTTTGTAGTGTTTGTGTATTTTGTGCCATTATTTATATTTACATCTTTATTTTTTGCTTTTATTTTGTTTTCACTAACCCCATTTACCACCACAAACTTACAAACATAAAACTCTTGTTTTCTATCTTCATCTTCTAAGATTTCATCTAGTCCTTGTGCGATTTGAAGTTTTAAATTTTGCATTTTTGCAGGAGCTAAAAAACTAAAATGATATTCGTTTAATTCTTTATTGTCTTCTAGGGAATTTTTGATGATTTTATCATACTCATGTAGCTGTGTAAAATACCCTACTCCTAAATCTTTATTTTCAAATTCCTTATAAGCACTTTTATAAACTTTAGCAATGTTTTTTGGGATAATAAAATAAAGTTTGATTAAATTAGTATCAAAGCTAAGATTTAATTCTTTAAATTCATAATCTTTACTAAAGTCTTGTTTGAATTGATTAAGAATATTTATATCCTCTATATCTTTTAAATCTTTTAAATCTATATTAAATTCATTTAAAGCCTTATTTTGTTCTTTTTTTTCATTATTGATTAAAAGATTATAGATAGGTAAATTATCTTTTTGAAATCTATCACTTTTATAATGAAGTCTTATTATAGGTTCTTTTAACTCTATTTGATTTTTACTTTGTTCTCCTAAGCCCTCTTTAGGATCAAAGCTGTGATCAAATTTAAACTTACTTGGAGTAAAGCTTACTTTTAAAGCAAAGCCTTTATCTGTTTTACAAGCTGAGATGAGTTCTTGTAAGATTACATATTCATTATTGACTTTCTTTTGAGATAAGGATCCTTTTACATTAACAACTTTAGTACAAGGAACACTTACACCTGCTATAGTATTAGGACAAGCTACTATACTAGAGTTTAATAAATCACTTTCTAGCATTATAGGCACACCATCATCTTTAAAAGTTTTTCCTTTGTTTGATTTAAGTATGACTTTACCTCCATGGATACATTCTAGGTTTTGATTTTCTAAAAGAGCATGAAGTTTAGCTATAGCTTGTTTTTTATCTACTTGTGTGGTTTTTTGTTCTTTTAAAGTGTTTGAAATTAAGTCTTTATACTCTAAGCTTTGTTTGCTTAAACATTCTAATTTGATATTTAAAGAATTTTCTATAATAGAATAATTAAGCAAACAAAGTTCATCATTTTTATAAAAGATGCTAAGTCTTCCTTTGCCACTGCTTTCATCTTTAGGAGAAAAATAATAACTAGGTGTATCTTGTTTTATAGTATTATCTTGATCTAA
>NZ_MJWW01000017.1:0-2403 GCF_001762445.1 Campylobacter sp. BCW_6877
AAAATCAATCTGTTTAACTTCTTTATTGTTGATTGTTAAATTTTTAATAGTTTGAATTAACTCTGTTTTAGAACTTATAAACATAAAAGATTCCTTATATAAAGCATTATTATATCATTTTTTATTTGCTAATATTTTTTGTCTCTCTATTAATCTCTCCTATCCACCTAAGCACATTGCCCTTATCATCAATCTCAACTTCTAAATCTTTGTATTTGTTGTAAAATTTAGGAGCTAAGATTTCATTAATTAGGATTTTTATAACTTTAAAAACTTCTTGTAATTCTTATTGCATCTTTTTAACTTTTTACATATTCTAGGTATTTGTTGTTGCTTGTTGCCTTTGTTGCGTCTATTTTTCACATAATTTCAGACGATATTCTTGTATAATCTGCTTGTTTTTAGAAATATATAAAAAATTATTAAAAATATTGTATTCATAAATACCATTTTTAAAAACATATCCTTTAAAATTCATATTTACATCACTAATAGACTTACCGTTTAGGACAATATATTTTCCATTATTTTTATTGACACCCACATATACAACTTTATCACAAGTTATATTACCCTCTGGACATAGATTTAAAATTTTTATCCAAAACTTTTCATTTTCATAGGTACATTGCTCTAGTGGAGTAAAATCCTCTTGCGCTAATAAATAAGTACTAAAAAATAAAAACAATAATATATTTTTAAAAATTACCATTTTTCATAACCTCCTTGAATGTAAAGCTTATATTCAGCATTTCTCCTATTAATTAGTCCTTGCATTACTTTATTTTGACTTTTGTTCCACGCCATCCAAGCTTCCTTTAATGTTTTGTAGCCTGTTTTCTCTCCATTGATGATTTTAACAACAGAAGAATTTTTAAAATTATCAATCCCTATATTAAAACATAATATAACCAAGGCATCAAATTCGTTCTGTGCTAAGGAAGAGTTTATTGAATTTTTTACAGCATTTTCAAAGGGCAACAAATCGCTTTTAAACAATTTATCCGCTTCTTGTAAAGTAATACCATTTTTATACAAATCCCATTCATTTTGCCCTATAAGATGTCCATATCCAATAGTTGCACCTTTAACATATGAAGTAATTTCTTTTCCATTTTAATCATTATAAGGTTTGAGTCTTAGCTTCTCTATATTTTTTAAAAGATTTTGACCATCATTGCTTAGATGAGTGATTTTTTCTTGAGTATTGTTTTCACTAACCCCATTTACCACCACAAACTTACAAACATAAAACTCTTGTTTTCTATCTTCATCTTCTAAGATTTCATCTAGTCCTTGTGCGATTTGAAGTTTTAAATTTTGCATTTTTGCAGGAGCTAAAAAACTAAAATGATATTCGTTTAATTCTTTATTGTCTTCTAGGGAATTTTTGATGATTTTATCATACTCATGTAGCTGTGTAAAATACCCTACTCCTAAATCTTTATTTTCAAATTCCTTATAAGCACTTTTATAAACTTTAGCAATGTTTTTTGGGATAATAAAATAAAGTTTGATTAAATTAGTATCAAAGCTAAGATTTAATTCTTTAAATTCATAATCTTTACTAAAGTCTTGTTTGAATTGATTAAGAATATTTATATCCTCTATATCTTTTAAATCTTTTAAATCTATATTAAATTCATTTAAAGCCTTATTTTGTTCTTTTTTTTCATTATTGATTAAAAGATTATAGATAGGTAAATTATCTTTTTGAAATCTATCACTTTTATAATGAAGTCTTATTATAGGTTCTTTTAACTCTATTTGATTTTTACTTTGTTCTCCTAAGCCCTCTTTAGGATCAAAGCTGTGATCAAATTTAAACTTACTTGGAGTAAAGCTTACTTTTAAAGCAAAGCCTTTATCTGTTTTACAAGCTGAGATGAGTTCTTGTAAGATTACATATTCATTATTGACTTTCTTTTGAGATAAGGATCCTTTTACATTAACAACTTTAGTACAAGGAACACTTACACCTGCTATAGTATTAGGACAAGCTACTATACTAGAGTTTAATAAATCACTTTCTAGCATTATAGGCACACCATCATCTTTAAAAGTTTTTCCTTTGTTTGATTTAAGTATGACTTTACCTCCATGGATACATTCTAGGTTTTGATTTTCTAAAAGAGCATGAAGTTTAGCTATAGCTTGTTTTTTATCTACTTGTGTGGTTTTTTGTTCTTTTAAAGTGTTTGAAATTAAGTCTTTATACTCTAAGCTTTGTTTGCTTAAACATTCTAATTTGATATTTAAAGAATTTTCTATAATAGAATAATTAAGCAAACAAAGTTCATCATTTTTATAAAAGATGCTAAGTCTTCCTTTGCCACTGCTTTCATCTTTAGGAGAAAAATAATAACTAGGTGTATCTTGTTTTATAGTATTATCTTGATCTAA
>NZ_MJWW01000018.1:0-18863 GCF_001762445.1 Campylobacter sp. BCW_6877
GCTTTTAGCTAAACTCTCAAAAACAGGTAAAAAATCCTTATCAAATCCGCTAATTTCAATTTTTATAGCCATTTATATCCTTTCTTATATAATTTTTATTTTTATTATACCATAAAGGGTTTTGTTGTAAAATTGGAAAAAACTTTTTTTATATATAAAATTACATAAATAAGACAATCAAAATACAATATAAAAGATTAAAGAATAGTAAAAACGGTTTTTTAAAAAAACTAATATAAATATATGGCTAATTATATAATTAATCCTCCTCTAAGCCATCATTAATTCCTGCTTCTGCAAGTTCAAGCTGTTCTTTTTGATACACTTTATCATCTTTAAAGGCTTCAAAACTTTTTTCCCATAAAACCTTTCTTTGCTCTATATATTCTTGATCTTTACACATATTAATCCTTTTTATTTATCAGGTTTAAAACCACTATCTAAAATTATTTTTGTCATTGCACCTTTAAGTTTATCAAAACGATTTAAAGCTTGCATATTACTAACTCTAAGCAATCTTATTTTATCATCTTTTTTATAAAACACTTTAAAAACTTCATCACTTTGTTTGTGTTTTACCATATCATCTAAACCACATTTTTCTATAAACTCACAATCTTTAGCAAATAAATCTTGTTTATAAGCATTTGATGAATGGGGATCACAAGAATGAACATCAATAATATAATCTTGTATATTTTTTTGCATAGCAAATCCTTTAAAAAATAGTATAAATTTTTATTTTTAGAATGACTTAAAATCTTTTTTTAATTTTTATAAATATTAAGGATATTATTTTTTTATATTATGTTGATGATCTTTTTTATCAAAGTCATAAAATGTAACAAATATGGCTACGGCTATTGCAAAAGCTAAAATAATATGAATGAGATAAATCCATATTGTTTACTTTGTAATATGTTATTTTAACATATAAATTATAACAAAAAAGAAAAAAAATAAAATGAAAATAATAAGAAATTGATTTTTTATTATTTATTATGATAATCTTATTTGAGTACTTTTAAAAAGCTTAGAGTATAAAGTGTTGTGATGTAGCTTTTAAAAAGAAGAATAAAAACAAAGAAGCAGAAAACGCCCTTATAAAAATTATTAATTATATTCACTAACCATAGATGTAATAAAAAATATTGAGTAAAATATAATCAAAACAGATTTCTATTTATTTTTATAAAAACTGCATTTTTAAATTTGCTATGTTATAATTAAAAAAAGGTTGTATAAATATGAAAAATTATTATATTTCAGAAGGTGTAAAAGCTTTATTTTCTATCTATTTTAAAGATCAAACTGAAGAAAATTTCATTAAAGCTCTTAACGAATTTGCTAAAGAAAGTCAAATAAATTCTCAAGAAATAAAAGACAAATCTTTTAGAGAATTTAAAGAAGCCATTTCTAAATTACCAACTATAGATCTTTTGAATACTAGATTTGATAAGCTTGAATATTCAATAGGTGCTAAACTTGATAAGCCTGAAGATTCAGTATGTGCTAAACTTGATAAGCTTGAAAACAAACTAGATAGTTTTAAAAGAGAAGTTAGAACATATGTAATTATTCTTGCTGCTTTAATGTTTATTTTACAGCCTACAATTTTTGATTTAATTTTGTCTATCTTTAAATCATTTCTAAGACAATAAGGTTTTTAGTTTTCACTTTCGTTAGTGTGTTTATCATTGAGATAATGAGCTACTAAAACCAATGTACCAAAAACGAAAGTGATAGCACCAATTAAAATAGCTATATTATAACCATCCATTTTTTCTCCTTTTTTTCAAAAAAGTTCAATCTTTAAGAAAGATTGATGATAATGCAACTACCGTTAAAATTAGCAAACTTTCGATGAGAATAATAAAAGCTCTACTATCGCCTGTTTGTAAACCATAAAGACTATTTATAAACAATCCTATGCCAATAGATTCCATGAATATTAAGATTGCTTTTGTGGGTATTTTTGTAAATATTACTATTTTTTTGAAAAAATCCTTCTTTTTTCTCCTTATCTTATAACAAAAAAATGCTAAAAGTCAAGGGATAAAATATCCCACCTTAGGGTTAAGTTACACTAGATTGTTTCTAGTGTGAGAATATTATTTTAAATGTTTTACCATAAAGTCCATTATTGCCCAAACACTTGAAATTATAGTGGCAATGCTAACAACACAAGCTCCTAGCCAATAGATTCCTTGCTGTTTTAATGAACTTTCCATTCGTTTGATTTCAGCTTCAAGTCCTTTAGTCTCAGATTGGAATAAATCCTTGCTAACCAACTCATTTCTTATTTGCTCAATGGCTTCTTGCTTTAAATTCCCAAAATTAAGCCTTTGCGTTGTTGCTCTATCATTAGCAAATTCTTCAAAAGCTTGAATGAGCTTTTTAGCTTGATCAGTATCTGAAAAAATACTTTTCAATAATGTTTTAAAGCTCTCATTGAGTGTAATTTCTTTTTTCATGGCATATCCTTGCATGCTTAACTCCTAAATTATAACATATTTTTCATGTGTGCTCTTAGGCTACATTTCCAATTTGCTTCCACCATGTTTTTTTTCTCAGAGTGAAATCTATAACCTAATTGCTTGATTTTTTCATTTAAACCATAGGTATTTCTTACAATTCAATAATAACCATCTTCATTTTTCACTTTGAGTCCCAAAGATAACAAAATTTGTCTTTCATCTTCGCTAAAAGTTGTAGCGTTTGATTGTGAAAAGTTTTGTGAGAAATCAACTTTCTTTTTGTTTTCATGAGTATTGTTTTGGCAAGCTTCAATATCGATAATAATATTGCTAGTTTCAGTCATTCCAACGCCCATTTCTTCAGTAGAATATAATCCACTAAGTTAGAATTTTACCACTAGCCCAAGTATTTATTGTAGAAGCAGAGACATCTAATTGTCTTCCTAATTCAGTTTGAGTAGTGTTTAACTCTTTACAAACTTCTTTAATAATATTTTCTTTCTCTTCTGTCATGCTAATCCTTTATTTTAGATTAATATTTTTTAGTTATAATTTTTTCATTACTTTTCAGAAATGAAAGGATTTGGCTCATTTTTTTGAGTTTCCCTGTCTTAGTGCAGGGCTTATTATATTTTTTACTATTTTATTTTTAATCATTTCAAAATCTTTGTCATTGATTTTTCCTATGTAAGTTTTTATCCTTTTAGTATCAAAAACTCTCATTTGTCCTAAAAGTGCAACTTGTAAAGTGCCTTTATTGTCCTTAAATTTGTGAAATAAAAAGCCTTTTTTGTTTTTAGTCTTAGAACTTAAAGGTATGCCTAAAAATGTGCCATTATAAAAACTATTTATTACCAAAACAGGACGCGTAAAAAACTCATTTTTACCTTAAACTTCAGCACCAATATTTAAACCAATGCTAAGCCAATAAATCTTTTTTTACACTAACTTTTCTGATTAATTTTACTTTGTTTAAGCTCTTTTTTTGTTCGTTCCAGCTGTCAAATTGCACTTCGTTCATTTTATTCCTTTATATCTTTTGGCATAATGCTATGTAATGCTGTAAGCAGAAGTTTTATCTTTAAATATTTCTTTTCTATATTTTTCTAAGTTTTTTCATTGTTTCTCCTGTCTTTTTAAAAGATTTGTTTTTCAACTAATTTTCTCTTTCTTTTTTTAATTTATTGGTATTTTGGTTTATGATTTATATAAAAAGCAAGATCCTTATTATAACAGTTTCATTTTTTCTTAAATAGCGAAAAATGAAATGAGTGATAAAGATTTTGAGATTTTTCCATGTATAAAATAAGGCAGATTTTTATTTTATCAATAGCAATTATTATTAAAAAAAATAGCAGAAAATTTCATTTGCCTATATTAATGTAACTTTTTATTACAATCAGCATTTTCAAAAAACTTTATCATTATTTCAGCTTAAATTTTATCATTTAAAATTAAACTTGATATAAATCTTTTCGTATACTTTGCTCGCTCGATTTAAATATATAAAAGCATAATATTGAGTAATACTATGTAATTTTAAACAAGGCATGGTTTTTGATAAAATTTTTAGATGAAAAAATCTACAAGCTTGATTGTTTTATTGATTAATTCCAAAACAAGAACCAAAAATTAACAATCTTAGTCTATTAAAATTCTTTTTATACAATTAAAAAATAATTATTATATACAAATGTGAAAATATGGATAATACGCAAAAATATGCAGCTATAGATCTTAAGTCATTTTATGCTTCTGTTGAATGCATTTTAAGAAAATTAGATCCTCTAAATACCAATCTTGTAGTTGCGGATGAAAGTAGAACCGAAAAAACAATATGTCTTGCGGTATCTCCCGCATTAAGATCTTATAATATATCAGGCAGATTAAGACTATTTGAGTTAATACAAAAAGTAAAAACAATCAATTACGAGCGCTTAAAAATTGCTAAATATTTCAGTGCAAAATCATACAATCATCTTGAACTAATAAATAATCCCAATTTAGAGCTTGATTACATTGTCGCAAAACCTAGGATGTCAACATATATAGACTATAGTTCTAAAATCTACAGTATTTATTTAAAGTATTTTGATCCAAAAGACATTCATATTTACTCCATTGATGAAGTATTTATTGATTTAACTCCTTATATCAAACATTATAAGCTATCTGCTGACAAACTCATTGAAAACATATTATTTGAAATTTTAAAAACAACTCAAATAACAGCAACTGCGGGAATAGGAACAAATCTTTACTTAGCAAAAATTGCAATGGATATATTAGCCAAAAAACAAAATATTAATAAAGATGGACTTTGCATAGGGTATTTGGATGAAATGCTTTATAGAAGAAAATTATGGCAACACACGCCCATAAATGATTTTTGGCGTATAGGCAAAGGATATGCAACAAAACTAAAAAGCATAGGCATTAACAATATGGGAGATTTAGCAAGATACTCTCTTAATAACGAGGATAAACTTTATCAAATTTTTGGAGTAAATGCTGAGTTATTAATCGATCATGCTTGGGGGTTTGAAAGCTGTACAATGCACAAGCTATTAAAGAATATAAAAGCAAACATATCTCTAAGGTAATGGCTAAGGTTTTGCCTAAACCTTATAGTTTTAAAAAAGCTAGAGATATGCTTAAAGAAATCGTCGATCATATGGTTCTTGAGCTAATTGAGCAAAATTTAACATGCAATCAAATCATTTTAGATGTACAATATGATAAAGAAAGCTTAGAAAAGGTACAAAGCTACAATGGTCCAATGAGCAAAGATTCCTATGGAAGATCTATTCCAAAAAATGCACATTCAACAATCAATTTGGATTACCACAGCTCTTCCTTGGAAACTATTTGCAATAAAGGTTTAGAATTGTTTGATTTAATAGTTAATGCTGATTTTTTAATTAGAAAAATAAGTCTTACTCTTAATAATGTTGTAAAAAATGACACGATAAAAAAATTAAAGAACCCAGTCTTTTTACTGACTTAGAACAGAAGGAAAATAAAAATTTTATAAAAGAAGAGAAATTACAAAAAGCTAGACTCACGATTGTTCACAAATATGGAAAAAAATCTATTTTTAAAGCCTCGAGTCTTGAAAATGGCTTAAAAATTAATTCGCAAATAGGAGGACACAATGCCTAATAACCAAGATGATATTATTAATATTAAATACAAAAAATCTACAAAATATCCTCTTATGCCATTAGAAAAAAGAGCGGCACAGTTTGCTCCATTTTCAGTGCTTAAAGGATTTGATGAAGCAATTGAAAAAAAAGAAAAAAGAAGTGGAAAGAAAGCTTGAAAAGTCTATCTATATAAACGAGTAATCATGTTTTTATGAGAAAAAATATTTTAGATATAAAAATCAATTAAAAACAAGTAAAAAAATAAGTATTTTTTTAATAGTGTATTTTTTATACTACTTTTATCTCTATATATTTTAGACTTAAAATAAAATTAATTAAAATTAGTATTAAAATTTTATCTTTTTTTCTGTGAATTTTCATATAAAAATATTGTTTTTTATATGATTAAAAAAATAAAAAAATTATCTTGTACTTTTCACGAGCAAAAATTCAAAGAGAAAATTACAGCAAAACTATATTTATTTTGATTTATTTTTTTGTTTTTTTTATCTATCATTTTTTATTTTTATTTTTATTTTTATTTTTTTACCTATCTTTACTCTAAAATTTTTGTAAATTTTTCAATTAAAAAATACTCCAAATCCAAACCCACAAAAAGACAAAAATAGTTTTAATTAAGCATTAAAAAGTCTAGCCTTAAGCAATGACATTTTTATACCTACCCTAAAGTAAAGAATGCCTATTTTTAGGGACTTTATAACATAGCTTATTGCGATTTGTCTTTTTTTAAAAAATACACCCAAAAAATTTTTATACCTAACATTCATTAATTTCGTTAATAATATTGCCATTTTTGTACCTAACCTAAAGTATTTTTAGCCCCTGAAATAGAAAAGTATTCTTCTCACCCTTTATCACCTCATTTATTCCCCTTCTTTATCCGCTACATTTCATTGAATAATTTTCATCATTTATCCCCTCATTTATCACCCCCTTTATACCCCATCTCCCATTCTTCCCTATCTTGCATTCTACGCATTCAAATCTCATCTTAACGCTATCCTTAACACAAATCCTTATAGCCTTTATACTCATTCTTTCTCTCATTTATCACCTTATTTATCACCTCATTCTTTCTCTCATTCTCTCCCTATCTTTGCCACTTTTTAAACATATTTCTAGTATAAACTTTCCCTGATATATAAAAATACTCATTTCATACCCAAGTTAAATAAAAATACGGTTTAATTTCATAAAGCACTAAAAACACAGGAGAAAACTTATGTCTAAAACTAATACACGCCCAAGCGAAAAAACAAAATGCACAAAGTCATAGAAACTTGGTTTACCAAAATATACCTAAACAAAATAATCCACAAAGAGAAAAACGACAAATTATTTGTCAATATAACTAGCTGTCTAGCATTCATACTCTCAATCTACGGCAAAACTGAAGAAAACAAAAGCAAAATGACACCTGCTGTTATGTCTTATATCAAAAAAACAAAAAACACTTTTATTGCCAAACTAAAAAGAGTTAAAAACCATGAGAGCATTATCGATTTATAAGCCAAATACTCAAAGCTTGATATAGTTTCAGCCTATCAGTTTTTAACTCTCAAAGACAAATTCAAAATCACCAAATCAGAAATCCAAGATTTTGAAACACTAATCGATATTCTTTCAAAAAACACCCAAAAATCAAAAAAATAACCCTAAAACGATAAAAACCATTAAAAAAATCATTTTGCCTTTTAAAGGCTAATTCTGTCATTTTAAACCCTATATCCATTCAAGATACCCACTTGCAATCAAAAAAACACAAAAAAACCTACAAAAATCGCAACACAAAACAAAAACCACAGCCCATTTCAAAACTGCAAAGCATTTTTGAAAATTCGCAAGAACTTCTAAAATAAGCCCTAGCTCTCATATTATCGCTATAAATCAAGCACAATCAAAAATACACGCCATGAAGAAAATTTTGCAGTTTTTAGCTCTAAAGTCTATTTTTGCCAAAAATCTTACACAATAACTCGATTATCAACAATGCTTAAAAACCTACAAAATAGATATTTTAAAAGCTTTTTACAAATCGCAAAATGTCGGTAAAACATTAGCATAATTTGCCTACAACAATAAGATTTAAACGCCTATATTTAGGCTATATTATTGCATTATGCTCATTGGCTCAACTTTTTACATTTTTTTCAAAAAAAGCAAAAGAGCCTAAAAATAAGGGTTTTAGCATAATAAGCCCTGAATATTGATATTTTATTTTTTTTATTACACTTTTTAGTATATTTTTTCAACAATAAAAATTAAATTAATATTAAAAACCCTATAAAATAGTATTTTAAACAAACTCTTTTTTGTAGTTAAGTTGTAATAAAGTTGCACTCAAGTTATAGTAAAAATAACATTAACTACATATTAACTACACTTTTACTTCAAAAAACATGCAAATTTTCACATTTTTGTAGTTAAAGTGTAGTGAAAGTGTAATAAAGTTGAACTCAAATTGTAGTTATGTTGAAAATAATTGTAATAAAGTTGAACTCAAGTTGTAGTTATGTTGTAGTAAAAGTGTAGTGAAGTTGAAATAAAAATTACATAAACATAAACTATACTTGAAGTAAAGTTGTATCACATATTGAAACAAAATTACATATTGCTTGAAAACAACTTGTAATATATGTATTTTATTTAGTTGATTTGTAATTAACTCGCAATAGCTTATATTTTAACTCCAACAGGAAAAGTAATAGGCACTCCTATTGAAGGAGCGGTTGATTCTGACATACTTTTTGGACTATTGAAAGGTTTAGAAGATTATAAGAAAGGACAATTAGGTTTTTAGCGTGAAAAAAACATAGAAAAATTAATTTTAGAAGCCTATGAAGATAGTAAAACTAAATTTGACCATGTTACTACAGGGCATATCAGTCAATATTTGAAAAGAAAATATGATTTAAAAATCAATTGTAGTAAGGCATTAATAGAAGCAGGCTTTGATCTTGAAAAAGATGAAAACGAACCTTCTTTAGTTTATGTTAAAAAAGCTACCACAAGAAACAAGACTTCAAATCGTGATCAAATTCAAAACAAAGTTGAAGAGAAACCTTTGTTGTTTCAATTTGCCTATTTTCCAAATTTTCTAAATACACTCCAAGAGCTTTCCAATATAGCTCAAAAAGAATTTTGGGGAAACGGAAATAATATTTTATTTTCTTATCTATTTAAATATTTTGAGTTCATTTACGAAAATAAAAGCTATCCTGATATTATTACTTATAATAAAGACAAAACAAAGGCATGTTTCAATACAGGTTTGTATAGTACAGGTGTTTTTCCAATATTTGCATGCTTTGAAAAGCAGGAAAATGGAGGATATATTTTTAGAAAATTTTGTTCTAATGGAGATAGAGTTTTAGATGATTTAGAAATACCTAAATCTTTAAGCGATTATGATACATTCAAAAATGAAATCATTTTTGATAGTAAATTAGATTTTAGAGTAAATCATTTGCATCTTTTTGAGAGAAAAGAGCGATTACCTGAAATTGTGAAAAAACTAAATGATAGGTTCATAGGACACATTATTAATGGTGAATTGAAAATCATCAAAGATAATTATAATCTTCAAAAGATGATTATTCCTGCAGCTTATAAGCAAAGGGTAGTTTTATACATTCCTTTGAAACTTCAAGAAGAATCAGTTGATACGATAGTTGTAGTTGAAAAAGAAGAGGTAAAAAACGAACAGTATTACGCCGTGAGAACTATACTAAATCCGCATGATAATATTTACAAAACCGCAAGAGTTCTTTCAATAGTTGAATCTGAATGGGTAAAAAACACTATTTGAAAGTGAAAACATTGATAAAATAGGCTTTTTAGATAAGTCTATTTTATCATGTAATTTTATTTCCAAAAAAAGAAATGGAAAGAAAGCTTGAAAAAAGTACCTACAAGTGTGAATAATAATATTTTTTGTAAAAATTTGATATGATTTAAGAATATTAATCCAATATTAGAGAAATTCATGCCAACAGAACAGACCGATCTTGAATATTTGTTTTCTAAAGAAAGATTAGAATCTTATAATAATATTTACGAACATTTTGATAATTTAAAAATGATTGCAAGTATAACAACAAAAATAGCAATACTTGAACTAGTATTAAGAAATTTACTAGATAAACATATGAAAGAAAAAGATTTAGAATGGTTAAGAAATTATAACGAAGAAAACATCAAACAAAAATAATTAAACTGCAAAACAAAGAAATATTAGATAACAATCAACTCATTTCAAGAATTTCTTCAGGAGATGTAATATTTATAATTAAGCTAGAACACTTAGAGGCAAAAATAATTAATTCTTCTAATATAAATTTTAAAAAATATTATGCACACAACAAAGAATATTACTTTCACTATGTAAATAATAAAAAATATAAAAATAGTTTTAGCAATATAGAAAAAGCAAATATTGTTCTTAACCTTTTACTCACAATCAGAAATAGAAGTTTTCACTGGGAAAATTTATATAAAACAAAAATAACAAATCAAAAGGCTTTAGCTCCTAGAATCACCACAAAATCACATAATACCTTTATAGGCGTTATGCCAAATAAAATCAATGCTTTTTTAAGTGATTTAATAGAGAGTTTTGAAAAAGATTTAAATAGCTACTTAAAATAATATTTAAGATGGGCGATCTCGATCCGCCCTTATAATGATTTTAAATTATATCATACAATTAAAAAATTGTCAATTTAGTTTATATTTAGTATTGCTCTAAAATGTTGATTGTATAATAACATAATATTTAGATTTTCGTTTTCAAGGAGTGTAAATGAGTGATACTATTATTTTAGGTATTTTATTAGAGAAGTACAATAATGCTAAATATAAAAAAGTCGGAAACTGTATTAAACTTCGTTATCAATATCACGATGTAAATGTGAATTTATATTTTGATGGTTATGATAAAAATTATCCTTCAACTTCTATAATATTAGCAATGGATAAATCTTACTATATTACTTCTTTTAATGTGGATAATTTCGATGAAAAAAATCAATATTTAGATAAAATTCCAGATCCTATACTTAATCTTATTAAAGATGAGAATAACAAATTAACTTCATTTTATAATGAGATGAGAAAGCGTATCAAAGAAGATAATTTCCAAAACATTAGTTACAGCAGTGACATAGTGTTTAATAATACTATACAATATAATAAAAATAAAGAAAATGGTAATCCATTTTTTCATTATATTAGAGCAGTAGTAATGACACCTGAACATTTTAAAAAATTATTCCATAGTATGAATATTTCAAAAGAAATTCTCATGAAAATTCAACAAGCAGGATTTACCATTGTAACTACAAACGACCCCAATAAAAGAAAAAATTTTTATGAGAAACTAAAAAGTAAAGAAATTTTTATAGAAGTTTTACAATAGAACATATTAACGATAAAGACTTTGCAAGAACAAATAGCCGAAAGCCACACCTCTTTCGGTTAAGTGTTTTTTGTTACAATTGTATTAAGCTTAGACTAAGTGTGGTTTTTATAGAATTTTCAACGGTTTTTTAAGTGAGATAATCAACAAGCTTGATTATCTCGTTAATTAATTCTAAGACAAGAACTAAAAAATCAATGACTACTCATCATGTCTCCTTCTTATAACCGAAAGAGTAGCCATGCTTAATACGCTTTAATTATAGTATTTTTGAATGAATAAGTTTTAATGTTTTATATGAAAATTTGAGTGTTATCTCAATTCTTTCCTATAATTTGTTTTTTCTTCATCATTATGAAAAACCATTGTTTCAATACAATTTTCTTTACAAAATTGTTTTATTTCATAATTATTGTTTGTTTCATAGAATTTAACAAGATGGGTAAAAAACTCATTCATATCATTCTTAGCAATTGCCAAAATACCGAATCCATTTTCAATTAAAATTTTATTAGCAATTAGCATTGAAGTTCTTTTATTTCCATCAAAAAATAATTGACTTCTCATAAGATATAGCATCAAATCCAATGCTACTTCTTTTTTATTTTCATTTTTTAAAATTGTTTCTATATTTTTACTAACCTCATAATCAATAGGTAATTTTGGTTTAAAATTTGTTCCACTTATTTTAACATCAGCTGTTCTTAAAAATCCTAATTTATGAACCAAATCTCTGCCTACAATCCTATTAAAGTCCTGTATCAAACTCAAACTAACTTTTTCATTAATGGTATCAAACAAATAATTCCAAGCTCTTTTGAGATTTAAAATTATTGTTAAATCTTGTATTGTTTTATCAGGAACACTAAAGCCATCTATAATCATTTGAGTTTCAGGAAAAGTAACATTTACACCTTCTAAATTCGCGGATTTCCAAATAATATCTACAAGGTTTCTTTTTGCTAAAAATATATTTTCTTCTAAAGTTAAATTTCTCATTTTAAATCTTTCCTTCATAAAAATCCGCCTTGAGTTTTAACTCTTGGCGGAAATAACCCTAAAGGCTTAACTATGAAACGACATAGTAAGCGTTTTGTGAGATTATATCTAAACTTTAGGTTTTTTAAGTTTAAAATGGAAGTATTTTTAGCAAAACCGCAGGACAGAAAAGCCCCTTTAAACATACAAAGACAACAAGATTAAAAGAATTGCGTTCGGTTTATAAGTGATACTTAATAAAAAGTGTGTATAATACATACTCATAAGGATATTATAGTGAGTAAAAAAGATAAAATTATTAAAGATTTAAAAAATAATCCTAACAATGTGCCCTTTGAAACGCTTAAGATTTTATTAGAAAGCGAAGGTTATGAATGTTTTAATAAAGGCGGATTACATTATCAATTCAGAAAAGAAGAATGTGATCTTATTACTATTTCATTTAAACGCCCTATAAAGGCTATATATGTCAAAATGGTTTTAAAAGCTATAACAGGAGAATGAATGATGAAAGACTTAGATTACTATCTTAATCTACCTTATGAAATTATTATAAAAAAACTTGATGAAAAAGATGGCCGAGGATATTTTGCAAGATATAAAGATTTCCCTTATATTATGGGAGATGGTGAAAATGAAATAGAAGCCTTAAAAGATCTCAAAGAAGCATTTAAAGGAGCATTAGAAGTTATGCTTGAAAAAGGTGATTATATTAAAGAACCTATTGATAATGAAGCAAAAATTAGAATTAATATTACCTTGCCTAAAAGCTTAGTAGAGGCAATAGATACAATAAGCGATAATAGAAGCAAATTCTTAGCTGATCTTGCAAATAGTGCTATAAAATCTTATAAAATAAGCACCTAAAAATTGACATAGTTAAATAAAAAAAATCCGTTTCAAACTCCTAAAAAATAGGCATTTTATAGTATAAATACTTGCAAAAATTATTAAAAATGGTATAATTATGTTATATAAATTGAGAAAGGAGTTGCTTATGACCCTTATTATTGAAAATGTTAATGAAGATTTTTTACCTGCATTCAAGGGTTTAGCAAAAAGCATAAATGCCAAATGTAAAATTTCTAAGCCTAAGTTGAGTAGTTTTGAAAGTAAGATATTAAATGCAAGCAAAGAACTTGATAAAGAAAAAAAAGTCAATACTGCATTAAGCTTTAATTCGCATCAAGACTTTGTGAAAGCTTATCAAAATGGTAAAATATAAAATTTATTACCATAAAGATTTTATAAAAGCTTACAAAAAAATAAGCGATGAAGAGCGTAAAATAACTGATGAAGTTATTGTAAAACTTTCTAATGATGAGAATTTAGAACCTAAATATAAAGATCATCAATTAAAAGGTGTATTAAAAGATTTTAGAGAATGTCATATAAAGTCTAACTTGTTATTAATTTATCAAAAACATAATAATGAGTTAGAGCTAAATATTTTAAAACTAGGTAGTCATAGTAAGTTATTTAAAAAATATTGAAAGGAATAAAGATGGATAAAGCGCACTTAATTATTTATTTAGCAGTACTTGCATCTATTGTTAGTGTTTTAATAACTTGTTGTCTTTTGTATTTAATCAGAGATAGGTTAAGCAAATTGTTTTCTAAAAATACATTATTGAAAATCAAGAAGTTTTTAAAAGAGAATGTTAAAGATACTGATGACTCATTAAGATCACGCTCATCAACTTTTGAAAGTGATTATATTAATGATCCAGCATATAGCTTTCTGCCAGAAAATATATACTATACTACTAATCGCCACTAAGCCTAGTTAAAACTAGACTCAGTGCATTATTATTTATAAGCATCATTGATTTTTTCATTTCTTTCTTTGATAGCAGTTCCTGCTTTTTTCTCAGCTGCGCCTGCTGCTTTTTCTACATCAAATGCTAATCCTTCTGATTCAACTTTAGTAGGAGCATTTCTTGTTGCCATAAAGCCTTTTTGTCTTGAATTTAAATCATCTATGGCTTTATTGTGATCAGTCATAGTGCCTTTTGGATCATAATAATTATGTTTTGTTTGCTCGTGCAATCCACTTGAATTGACATTAGAATCCACTCCTGCATAATGTGACAAGCCTTGCATATCTCCCCTTCAGCCATATTTTCAACAGCATTCACAGCAGAAGCCACATTTTCTTTATTAACTACGCCACCATAATTTTCATTGATATAGCCTTGAACGATAGATGATCCGCCATCATAACCCACTGAATTATTAAGCGTTTTAGCTTCATTATAGCTATCCATAGAACTTTTAATACTAGCAGAATTTGTAACATTTCCTGTTTTAAGAAGATTGTTAAATGAAGCACTTGCATCTCTATTTTTACCAATTTCATTAGAAATACTTTCGTTAAAGGTTTTATTAAAGGTTTCTTTTTGATCTTTGCTTAGTTTTTGATACCAATCTTCAGATTCTACTGAATTTGTAGTTAAACTACCTCCTATTTGACCACTTGCTTGAGCATTTGCTTGATTTCCCCCTTTATCACCGCCTTTGCCACCAAAGCCAAGATTAAAACCACCACTAAGATTACCGCCAATACTTCCACTCATCATATCTTTATAAGCTTGCGATACATCCACACCTGTTGCTTTAGAATAAGCATTAGCTAAAGCATGTTGTGTTGCTTTGGTGATAGTATTTCTATCGTTTTCTGATAAGGCTAAGCTATCTCCTTTTCCACTAGCAACTTCTAAAGCTCTTTGAGATAGGTTAGAATTTTGAATCGCATCACTTAGAGCGTGCGCTCTTGTTTCTAAATTGCTTGCAGTCATACCCGCATTTAAACCTTTAATAGAAGCATTACCTATAGAACCATTAGCATTGATTACAGCGGAACTTCCAGTCATATTATCTTTAACTAATTCGCCACCATGTTGCATATCTCTTGTTCCCATAAAACTTCTACCACCTGCACCAAACGAATATTGAAGAGTATTATAACCTGCATTCATCGCCCAAACTTCATCTCCTCTAGGAGCAGCAATGCTAGTTTGTGTAGATAAGGCTTGCTGATTTGCAAAGCTTCCAGCAGCTCTTGAAGCACCTGTTAGAGCTTGAGATAATCCAGAAGCAAAAGTTATAAATCCTTGCTCACTTGCTTTAGCAATTGCATAAGCTAAAACAGGAGTACTCATTACAAGATAATTCATGAAATTTGATCTATTTGCTACTTCTTTGAATATAAGCATGTTATCTCCTAAGCTTAAAGCTGCTTTTCCACCTGTTATTACTTGTGCAACTTTCATAAGATTATAATCATTTAGATAATTAATGATACAAAGTATAGGAGTCCAAAGCACTATCCAAATACACAGAGTAAAAAACATCTTAATATGTGCGTAAGAGCCAAACACAATAGAAAGCAAAGCAACAAGCCAAGACAAACCTATGATAATAGCTGTTAAATAAGCTTTAGCTAAAGGCAAATAAGTTTGTGCCATGTGTCCTTGTGCTTGCATACTTGCGTAAAATTGCTGATCCGCATAAGCAGTATTTGCAGCCACAGAAGCAGGATTTAATCCTGCTGATTTAGCGGTATTAATGATTGCATCTTGAGAAGCAAGCATTATCATGGATTGCTGTAAATAAGATCTAGCACTTACAGCTTGTTCGTTATAGATTTGTGCAGCGCCTAAGAACTTTTGCTCATAATTTGTCATATCATCTACCATACCAAGCAAAGCAGCATGAATCTTCATAGCTTCATCTGTATCGTTTTGAATCATTTCAACGATTTGAGGACCTGCATCAGAACAAGGCACAACACTTTGTTCTTCAACATTATTATTATTTTTAAACAAAGGAGTAAGCTGAGAGCCATTGCCTATATTTGTGAAAAGATCTTGCATTAAATTATCAGAATTTTGAAAAAGATTTCTACCTTGTTGATCAAGTAAGATACCTACTGAAACACAGTTTCTAAAGTAAAAATCAATATTTTTTTGCAAAGTTGCATCAATAGCCGAAAGCTTTACGCTTGGTAAAGTACTCATCACTTGAAGTGAAAAACCTAAACCTGCGTTAGAAAAATTTGTAGATTGTGGAGTTGAAAAATGTTTTTCCATAGCTTCTAGGATAACCTTCTCAAATTGTGTCATTAATGCAAAGCTTTTTCCTATGCCTATAGGAATTTGAGAAATGACATAATCTTTACTTGTTACTTCATCGTGAATCATGAAGCGGTGATTATTGTCATTTGGCGCCCTTAAAAACATGTGCCACACTACAGCAAAAAGTATAAACATTTTTCCAAATTCAAACACAGGATTTGTTTGTCCATCCATTGCTTTTTTAATACTAAAAAGCAATAATGAAATAGCTAAGGCTGCATTAACGATATAACTTGTTTCAGTGGTTATTCCTTTAACAGCTTGCATGATTTCATTCATTACATCGCCATAACCCCAAGTATAAATTAAATTGCTATTAGCTATTTCAGTTGCACCAAATAAAAATGAAGGTGCAAAAAACAAAGTGCTAAAGAATAACAAGTAAAATCTTTTCATGGATTATATTAAAGAAGCTAAAGAATTTGTTTGGTATAATTATAAAAGGTAGATGCCAAAGGCGGCTACCTTTGGCATTAATCATAACCTAGAAAGGCGGTGATTAAATTGCTAAACATTGTTCTAATAATTATACTCTTAATGCTTTGCTATGTCAAGGCTTCTTGAGTATCCCCTGCTTTTGCAGGGTTTAGAACAATCCCTTTGGCTTGCCAAACAAACTTTTAACTAAACTTCTCTTCTTCTATTGAATTTCTATATTATTTTATATTTTTAATATTTGCACCAAATAAAAATGAAGGTGCAAAAAACAAAGTGCTAAGGAATAACAAGTAAAATCTTTTCATGGACTATATTAAAGAAGTTAAAGAGTTTGTTTGGTATAATTATAAAAGGGTGCAACGCCAAAGGGCTGCAACCCTTTAGCGTTAAATTTACCGCCCAGAAGGGAGGTGAGTTTTAATGCTCAAAATTGTTCTAATAATTATACTCTTAATGCTTTGCTATGTCAAGGCTTCTTGAGTATCCCCTGCTTTTGCAGGGTTTAGAACAATCCCTTTGACTTACCAAACAAACTTTTAACTAAGCCTATCTTCCTTTCTATTGATTTATTTTATTTTTTAGTTTATATTTTTCTTGCTTATGCTAAAAGATAAGATTCAATCATAAATAAAATGTATTAAGAAGCTAAAGAATTTGTTTGGTATAATTGCATTAAGGGTTTTGCCACAAGGCTGCAACCCTGTGGCATAATCACACCCTAGAAAGGGGGTGAACTATATGACACGACTCATACTTATAATTATACTACTTTGTATAATTACTGTCAAGGCTTATTAGCCTTGCCCCTTTGGGGGTGAGTTTCCCCTTGTGGCTTACCAAACAAACTTTTAACTAAATTTCTCTTCTTCTATTGAATTTCTATATTTTTTTATATTTTTTATTTGAACTAAATAATAAACTTAACAAGATTTAAATTTACCAAATCTACTATCTTTTTACTTCAATCTCACATTCATAATCATATTAGATAAAAAGATACTATCTTTATCAAAGTCTTTTGAGTTATATTCATTTTTTGATTGTATAGTTTGCATTAAAGTTGAAAGATTGTATAAACTTAAACTTTCTAATATATTTATGAGTTCTATCTTGCTTAAAGTATTAAAATCATTTAACAATCTAAGATAATTACTTATAATAGAAGAAGAATTTATATTATGAAATACAATTTTATTTTTTATATCTTTTTTAATAAAAAATTGATTATTTTTTATATAAAAATAATCTTTAAGATGATGATTGCTTAATATTTGATTGTAAAAACTTAAAAGACTTTCTTTGCTGTTTAAGTCTATAAAATTAAGATAAAAATTCTTTTCTTCTAAGGCTAATTTTAAAGCATTAAGATTAGTAAAAGAAGCATTAATATTTTCATTATTTTTTAAAGCATAAACGATATTTTCTTGTTCTTGTTTTTGGGTAATAGCATATTGTAATAAAGGATTTTTATAATGTGTATCGCTATTGATTAAAACATTGATATAAAAAGCTTCTTTGCTTTTTTGAGTTAATTGAAGCAAAGATAAAAGTGTAGAAGGGATATAAAAAGAATCAAGCTTTAAATTTAAATACTTATCATAAGTATTTATATAAGTTAATTCTTGAGTAAAATCCAAAGCTTGTTCTTTTAAATTTAAAAGCATTGTTCCACCTAATCCTAATAAAGCTAGATTTTTGAAATTCTCTAAAGCTTTTCTTTTTTCTAAATTGATTTGAAGTATTTTTTGCATTGTTTTTCCTTTCTTTTGTGGTTCACTCTTTTATATTATGCTCTTTAGCATAAGCTCTTATCTTAGCTCGAAGTTCTTGCGGAAAATTATATCTATAAATAGCAGGAATTCTTGGGTCAAGAAGTTTGTCTAAATATCCTCTTTTATAAATCCATTCTAATCTTTCAGGTGTAAAATAATAAGGGGCATTAGGATAGCCTTGAGGAGGAGTGAGGGCTGCTAGTTTGGCGCTTAATACTAGGGTATCTTTGAATAAAGTAGCTTGTTGTTCACTCCAATCATTTGGAGTATCTACATCAAAGTTAGTTTTCATCCCATTTCTATATCCATCCATAGCATCATCAAATTTATTTCTACTTTCAGGAGTAGAATCTATATCTCTTGGATCTTTTAATTTGCCTTTTTCAATATCATCATATAAAGCCCAAATGATCCTGCCTTCTTCATCATAGGCAAAATCATATTTATTTAAATCAATC
>NZ_MJWW01000019.1:0-1845 GCF_001762445.1 Campylobacter sp. BCW_6877
GCTTTTAGCTAAACTCTCAAAAACAGGTAAAAAATCCTTATCAAATCCGCTAATTTCAATTTTTATAGCCATTTATATCCTTTCTTATATAATTTTTATTTTTATTATACCATAAAGGGTTTTGTTGTAAAATTGGAAAAAACTTTTTTTATATATAAAATTACATAAATAAGACAATCAAAATACAATATAAAAGATTAAAGAATAGTAAAAACGGTTTTTTAAAAAAACTAATATAAATATATGGCTAATTATATAATTAATCCTCCTCTAAGCCATCATTAATTCCTGCTTCTGCAAGTTCAAGCTGTTCTTTTTGATACACTTTATCATCTTTAAAGGCTTCAAAACTTTTTTCCCATAAAACCTTTCTTTGCTCTATATATTCTTGATCTTTACACATATTAATCCTTTTTATTTATCAGGTTTAAAACCACTATCTAAAATTATTTTTGTCATTGCACCTTTAAGTTTATCAAAACGATTTAAAGCTTGCATATTACTAACTCTAAGCAATCTTATTTTATCATCTTTTTTATAAAACACTTTAAAAACTTCATCACTTTGTTTGTGTTTTACCATATCATCTAAAGTAGGACTATCTATGAATTCATATTCTTTGGTAAAATCTTCATTTAAAACATCGAATAAATCTTGAGAAATAACCATTAGGATTAACTGGATCATAAGTATAAGAACTTACTACACATTCTCTCATAGCTTTTTGTATTTCTTCTTGGGATAATTTTTTCATAGTGTTTTTCTTTTTTCTTTCTATTATGATATAAATGACTTAATATGTAGTTATGGATTTTTATAAACTTGATTAATTTAACTTCAATTATTAAAACAACTCGCTATGAGAACCTATATTAATACATGTTAAAATAAGTTTATCATCTTGTTTTTGATAAATTAAGAGCAAATCAGGTTTTACATGACACTCTCTAAGCTCTTTAAATTCACCTTTTAGTTTATGATCTTTGTATTTTCTTTCAAGAGTTTCATTGTTAGATAAGCGATAGACTATTTCATCTACTAAGTCTTTTTCTTTTAGCGTTAGCTTCTTATAGTTTTTCTTGTATTCTTTTAAAACTCTAATTTCATATTTCACGCATAGCCTTTTTATACTCATCAAAGTTTTTAAAAGTTTCATGCTCTCCATTTTTCATTTCTTCTAAAGCCTTTTTCATAGAACTTTGTTTTTTCTCTTCTGGAGTATCACATTCTAACAAACAATAAGTAGCTTTTAGGCTTTTAGCTAAACTCTCAAAAACAGGTAAAAAATCCTTATCAAATCCGCTAATTTCAATTTTTATAGCCATTTATATCCTTTCTTATATAATTTTTATTTTTATTATACCATAAAGGGTTTTGTTGTAAAATTGGAAAAAACTTTTTTTATATATAAAATTACATAAATAAGACAATCAAAATACAATATAAAAGATTAAAGAATAGTAAAAACGGTTTTTTAAAAAAACTAATATAAATATATGGCTAATTATATAATTAATCCTCCTCTAAGCCATCATTAATTCCTGCTTCTGCAAGTTCAAGCTGTTCTTTTTGATACACTTTATCATCTTTAAAGGCTTCAAAACTTTTTTCCCATAAAACCTTTCTTTGCTCTATATATTCTTGATCTTTACACATATTAATCCTTTTTATTTATCAGGTTTAAAACCACTATCTAAAATTATTTTTGTCATTGCACCTTTAAGTTTATCAAAACGATTTAAAGCTTGCATATTACTAACTCTAAGCAATCTTATTTTATCATCTTTTTTATAAAACACTTTAAAAACTTCATCACTTTGTTTGTGTTTTACCATATCATCTAAA
>NZ_MJWW01000020.1:0-2614 GCF_001762445.1 Campylobacter sp. BCW_6877
TTTAGATGATATGGTAAAACACAAACAAAGTGATGAAGTTTTTAAAGTGTTTTATAAAAAAGATGATAAAATAAGATTGCTTAGAGTTAGTAATATGCAAGCTTTAAATCGTTTTGATAAACTTAAAGGTGCAATGACAAAAATAATTTTAGATAGTGGTTTTAAACCTGATAAATAAAAAGGATTAATATGTGTAAAGATCAAGAATATATAGAGCAAAGAAAGGTTTTATGGGAAAAAAGTTTTGAAGCCTTTAAAGATGATAAAGTGTATCAAAAAGAACAGCTTGAACTTGCAGAAGCAGGAATTAATGATGGCTTAGAGGAGGATTAATTATATAATTAGCCATATATTTATATTAGTTTTTTTAAAAAACCGTTTTTACTATTCTTTAATCTTTTATATTGTATTTTGATTGTCTTATTTATGTAATTTTATATATAAAAAAAGTTTTTTCCAATTTTACAACAAAACCCTTTATGGTATAATAAAAATAAAAATTATATAAGAAAGGATATAAATGGCTATAAAAATTGAAATTAGCGGATTTGATAAGGATTTTTTACCTGTTTTTGAGAGTTTAGCTAAAAGCTTATCTCAAAAGCCTATTTTATCAATGTTTTTTTCTTATTTTTTGAGCAAAAACTTACGCATACCCTTTTTTCATTTTTTGTTTCTTTAACTTCTCAAAAAAATTTGTGCCTCATTAAAACTTGGAAATACATTATTTTTTCTTCCTGTGCAACTTTTAAAACGCACATTTCCGTAAACTCTCTCAACCATATATTCCTCAAATAAAGTGGCAATAATTTCTATGCTATAATAGCGAATGTTTCCTTTCTCAGTTATTCTGTGCAACAAAACATTATTCATAAAAAAACCTAATTAAAAATTATTTATTTTATTCAAAAAATCATTTTTAAACATTTTTTCTATAGCAAGCTTAATCATTTGATTAATTTTCTCATTTTCTTTATTTGCATTAGAAATTTCATCTTTGTAAGTAGGAATCATCATTTCTATCATTTTTAATGTTTTTTCATCAAATAAAACTCTTTTTGGAATTAATATTTCATTTTTTTGAATATTTTCATTATTTATTGTATTTTTTTCCATTTTTATCCTTTATTTGTTAAAATAAATAAATTATACCATAATTTTAATAAAAAATTGTATAAATAGACAAATAATGCAAAAATATAAATATTTTTATGGTATAATTTAAAATATATAACATAATCTTATTTCAAAATAAGCCTATTAAAATATATATTTTGGTATTAACACAAGCAAATAAATATAACATAATATATTATTATGTTATAAAAAAAGGATATAAATAAAATGAAACTTAAAAATACTACAATAAGCGAAGATTTAGAGCGTTGGATAGAAGCTTATTTGAAACATATTCAAGCATTATCCTATTCAAATAATACTTTTTTACTTTATAGGCGTATTTTACTAGAATTTGTAGAATATTTATTAGAATATCAAGATGAAATGCAAATAAACGATATAAAAACGACTTTTTTAGTCAATTTTATTAATTATTTAGAAAAAATGGCAATAAACTATCAAAAAAACAAAAATAACTTATTTGAGAGTATTAACTAGCTTTTTTTCTTTTATAAGCGATAATAATGATGATTTGTTTGTTTTTTCCTTTGATATGAAGAAAATTAGATTTAGAACAGAAAAATCAGAAGAAAATTAAATTATCTTAATGAAAATGAAATTATAAGGCTAAATAATGTTTTAGAGAAAGAAAAAGCAAAAAAGAAGTTTACAATAGTTTTAGAAAAAACTTATGCTTTATGGAGGACTTAGAATTTCTGAAGCTTTAAATGTAAAACTTTGTGATTTTGAAGAGGTTGATGATGAAATATTAAAAATATCCATAATAGGCAAGGGCGGTAAAGAACAATTTGCATTTATTAAAAAAGAAGAAGTAGATGATGAGCTTGAATATTTTAAAGAAAATATCCAAGATAGTGATTACATAATGCAAACTAGCACAGGAAAACATTTAAATAGAAGCAATGCTTTTTTGATTGTAAATAATATTTACGCTAAAGCTTTGATCAGCAAAAAAGGACTTCATTTGCTTAGACACACTTTAGCCATGAGATTAACAGCCAAAGGAACAAACCTTGTGGAATTCTAAGACATGCAAAACTAAATACTACTGCTATATATGCCAAAGCAACAAATGATACAATAAAAGCTGCGTTATTGAATAATTAATTTTTCTAAAATTGAGTATTTGCATAGACTTCAAGAAGAAGTCTATGTGTTTAAAATTGTTCTAATAAAAGTTTAGGTTCTCCGCCAAGTATTTTGATGAAATTTGCAATTCTTGATTGTATTATTTCTACGGAATACATACCTCCTAAACCGCCTAAAGCATAAAATAATTCTTCGAAAATGTCTTCTTTGTTAAATTCAAGTTCTTCTATGTCAATAAGAACAGGAGTTCGGCTACATTTTTGTAAATTTTGATATATTTTGACTAAAATCTTGATTTTTTGTAGATTACTTTCAGCCTCTAAATAAGAATTTAAGTGTATTATTAGGGTTTTTATGAGTTTTTCTCTATTTTCTTTATTTTCAA
>NZ_MJWW01000021.1:0-7814 GCF_001762445.1 Campylobacter sp. BCW_6877
ATACCTGTAACATTTTTAATCTCTTCAGATTGAGTGATAACATCACTAGTTTTAACTGAAACATTTTGCATAGAAGAAGTGATCTCTTCTAAAGCTGCTGCAGTTTCTTCTAAAGATTGAGCTTGAGAATTTGAAGAAGTGGTTAAGCTTTGAACAGCAGTTTGTAATTTTCCACTTTCATTAGCTAAAGCATTAGCAAAGTCTGAACTTTGTTTTAGCATTTTAACTATTTCATCACCTAAAGCATTAGTAGTTAATTCAACACTTCCTGAAGCATTAGAGATTTTATTTCTAAAATCTAAGCTTTTGTATTCTTCAAATATTTTATGAATAACATTCATATCAGAACCTACTCTAGCTTGTAAAACATCAAGAAGTTTATTTAGAACATTTTTAAGTTCAATAAGTTGTGGGTTTCTTGGATTAGCAGTAATTCTTGCTGTTAAATTACCACCTTCTACAACTGATACGGTTTGAACTGACTCTTTAACAGCTTGATTGTCTTGTTCTAAACCTTTTTTAGTAGCAAGGATGTTTTCGTTGATAGCACTTGAGATTTGTCCAAATTCATCATTGCTTTTTACTTCTATAGTAGAAACATTTTTTGTTTTATGATTGATGAAGTCAAAGAAATTTTGCAAAGATTTAAAAATTGAATTAATTTTTGCACTTACCATATATTTTATACACATATATACAATAGCTGAAATTATAATTAAAAATATAACAACTACAGCAACTATAATTAACTGAAGATGATATAAAGGTTTTAAAACTGAATTTTTAGGGGTTGTTACAAGTATACTCCAGCGACTTGAATCTTCTAATGTACTAAAAGAAGAAACCGAAGCATAACTGGTTAAACCTGTAGATGTATAAAAATTATTGATTAAAAGATCTCTATGTTCTTTAATAGCACTTAATATAGGAGCTACAGAAGGAGAATGGTTGTATTCATTGATTTTTTGCAAAACAGCTTTAGGATTTTCATGAATAACAAATGTTCCATCATCTGTAAGTAGTAATCTTTGATCTCCTTCGTGAAAATTTAATGAAGGATTAAGTAAAGCTTTAGACATCTGTGAAAGCTCTAAAGAGAAACCAATAACTCCTGCAAAATCTCCTTTTTGATTAAAAATAGGCATTCCTAAGTTTATTCCTAAAAATTCTCCATTACCATAATCAAGACGCTTAACTGAACCAAAAATAACCTTTTGCTCTCCATTGTGCACATTGTTTTCAATTTTTGAGATTACAGGTATACTGTTATACATATTTTTATTTTGTATAAATGTTTTAATACCTCCGTCAATCCCTGGAGTTGAATCATTATAAACAATAGATAAATTTCCATTTTGAATGTCTTTTTCTTTATTTCCTGATAAGACTGAAAGATCTTTAATGTACAAAAAAGCATAAGTGGTATGCATACTTGAATCTAATGTTTTTTTGGTTAAATTTTCCAATACATTAATGTCAATATTCCCATTATCATTAATAACTTGTTGTATGCTAGTACCTAATGCTTTAGAGAGTAAAAAAGGTTCATTAAGCGTGGATTGCATATAATTTACATATCTTTTTGAAGCTATGTCTAGAGCAATTTCTGCTTCTTTTTCCATATTTTGAGAAACTTTCCATGATATGATGGCAATCATAAAGACTAAGCTAACCATAACACTTCCAATTACTGAAAGGGTTAATTTAGTTCCAATAGATTTTAACATTGTCTTCCTTTCTTGTATATTTATTTTCTAAATTATAACTATAAAATGCTTATTTTTTTCTAAAAAAGTTATTAATTATTAATTAATATTTTGTTAATATTAATTAATAATTAAATTAAATAGTGTTAAAATACATTTACATCAAATTTATATTAAGGAATAGCAATGAAAAAGATTTTCATTTCTTTTGTTGTCCTAGCGACATGTTTATGGGCAGAAAATACCGCCTATACCGATGAAGTTGTATCACTTTATCTTAATAAAGATGATGCTAAAGTCATAGGAAGACTTTTACCTACAAATCCTTTTGAAGTGTTAAAAAGCGAAAATAACAAAGTTTTGCTAAAAATTGATGGTTATGTAAATCCTAAAGCACCTTCTGTGATTTATTTCAATGACTCTCAAAGAATTATTGTTGCAGCTTTTTCTAAAAATACAAAATTAAATTTCTCTCAAAGAATAACTGGAAAAGATGGAAAATGGGATAAGGTAAGCCTTGAAATTTGGGCAAATCAAAAAGAATTTGTCAAAGACAATAAAGAAATGTTAAGTCGAGCCAAAGAGCTTTTTGTAAATAACTGCGGAATTTGTCATGCTATCCACAAAGAAAAAGAATTTACAGCTAATGCTTGGCCTGCAATTTTCCGTTCTATGGCTGATAGAACAGGTATTGATAAAAAAGACAGATGGCTAGTTATAGAATACTTACAAAAAAACGCAAAAGATTTTAAAACAAAATAAGGAGAAAAGCATGCTAGATAGAAGAAAATTTTTAAAAATTGGAGCGAGCTTAAGTGCTTTACCTCTCATTCCAAGCTTAAGTGCAGGAAAAACCGTAGAAGCTTCAAAAGTTAGCCTCGGACTTGTAAAAAATGGAGAAGTGATCACTGCAGCACACTGGGGGATTTTAAAACTCACTATAAAAGATGGCAAAATAGTAAAAAGTGAACCTTGGGAAAAAGTTACAAAAATGGATAATCCTTTACAGCACTACACTGCTGATATGGTTTATAAATCTCGTGTGAAATACCCTTATGTGCGTAAATCCTACCTTGAAAATCCTGACAATCCTAAACCTGAACTTCGTGGAAAAGATGAATTTGTCCGCGTAAGTTATGATGAAGCGATCAAACTCATCGCCAAAGAACTTAAAAAAACAAGAGATAGCAAAGGTGCAAGTGCAATTTTTGGTGGAAGTTATGGCTGGAAATCAAGTGGAAATATGCAAAACTCACGTATCTTGCTTCATAGATTTTTAAATGTAACAGGTGGATTTGTAGGAGCTACTGGGGACTATTCTACAGGAGCTTCTCAAGTGATTATGCCTTATGTTGTAGGATCGATTGAAGTTTATGAGCAACAAACCTCATGGGAAAATATCTTAAGCGATTCTAAATATGTTGTGGTTTGGGGTGCTGATCCGCTTTCTACTTTACGCATAGCTTGGACTTCAAACGAACAAAGAGGGTTGGCGTATTTTGAAAAACTTAAAAACAGTAAAATCAAAATAATTTGTATAGATCCTGTAAAAACCACTACAGCGAAATTTTTAAATGCCAAATGGATAGCTCCACGCCCAAATACCGATGTGGCTTTAATGATGGGTATGGCAAGCCATTTAATTGCTAAGAAAAAAGTCAATTACGAGTTTTTAGACACTTACACTACAGGCTTTGATAAATTTAAAGATTATTTAGAAGGCAAAGAAAATGGAGTTAAAAAAGATACCAAATGGGCAAGTAAAATTTGTGGTATCGATGAAAAAACTATCAAAAATTTAGCTGAAACTTTTTACGATAATCCTACTATGATTATGAGTGGTTGGGGTATGCAAAGAGCACATCATGGCGAACAGCCTCACTGGATGCTAGTTACTCTTTGTGCAATGTTAGGACAAATCGGCACAAAAGGAGGTGGTTTTGGACTAAGCTATCATTATAGCAATGGCGGTGTTCCAACTTGCAAAGGCGGAGTTATCGGCGGTATGACAGCAGGTAGTTTAGGGATTTGGAAAAATGGTAAATTTAAAGGTTTAGCAAAAAGCGAAACTTCAAACGAAGGCGCAGAATGGCTTCAAAATGCAGCGAGTTATTCTTTCCCTGTAGCAAGAATCGCCGATGCTTTACTTCACCCTGGAAAAACTATAGATCACAACGGCTCTAAGCTTACCTATCCTGATATTGATTTTATTTACTGGGTAGGCGGAAATCCTTTAGTGCACCATCAAGATACCAACACTAACGTAAAAGCATGGAGAAAACCACGCACCGTTGTGGTAAATGAAATTTACTGGACTCCAACAGCTAAAATGGCAGATATTGTTATGCCTGCAACTTCATCTTATGAAAGAGATGATATTACCATGACAGGAGATTATTCAAATATGCATATAGTTCCTATGAAACAAGCAGTTGAGCCTGTGGGTGAAAGCAAAGATGATTATGTAATTTTCTCTGATATTTGTAAAATTTATGGAAAAGATGTCTTTAATGCCTACACAGAAAATGGCAAAAAAGCTAAAGATTTCATCAAAGAATACTACAACAGTGCCCTAAAACAAACTCAAAGTTTTGGCGAAGCTTTTGCTGCTCCTATGCCAAGTTTTGAAGAATTTTGGGCTAAAAATGAACCAATCACTTTTGAACCAACAGCTGAAAGTTTAGAATGGACTCGTTTTTCAGAATTTATAGAAGATCCTATCTTAAATGCTCTGGGTACAGATTCAGGACTCATTGAAATTTACTCAGAAGCGATTAAAAATTATAATTATGATGATTGCAAAGCCCATCCTACTTGGTTTGAGCCTATTGAATGGCTTGGAAATGCAACCAAAGAAGCACCTTTCCACTTACTTACAAATCACCCAAGAGATCGCTTGCACTCTCAACTTTGCCACACAAGCTTAAGAGATACTTATGCAATAAAAGATAGAGAGCCGATTTTAATCAATTCCAAAGATGCAAAAAAACTTGGTATAAAAAATGGCGATGTAGTACGCGTGTTTAACAAACGCGGTGAAGTTTTAGCAGGGGCTGTTGTAAGCGATGAAATCATGCAAGGGGTTGTAAGGCTTTGTGAAGGTGCTTGGTATGATCCTAATGAAAACGGACTTTGCAAATGTGGAAATGCAAATGTTTTAACCATGGATATGCCAACTTCAAAACTTGCCAATGGCAATATCTCTCACACAGGGCTCGTAAACATAGAAAAATTTAAAGGTGAACTACCAAAACTTACTGCCTTTAATGCGCCAAAAGGTGTGAATTAAATTGCAAGAAAGCCGTAAGGCTTTCTATTGTCCAAGCAAATTTAAACTTAAAGCCATTATTGCCATTCCTAATATAAGTCCATATAAACTATCATGGGCCTTATCATAAGTTTTTGCAGCGGGCAAAAGTTCATCAAGAGATATAAAAACCATAATTCCTGCAATCACAGCAAAACTTATAGCTAAAGTAAGATCGCCTATAAAAGGCAATAAAATCAAAGCTCCAACAAAAGCACCCAAAGGTTCTGCAAAACCCGAAAGAGCTGAATAAATAAAAGCTTTTTTCTTATCTCCTGTAGCATGGTAAATTGGCAAACTCACGGCCAAACCTTCAGGGATATTGTGTATAGCCACAGCTATAGCTATAGCAATTCCTAAAGTAAGATTATCAAGACTCGAAATAAAAGTAGCAAAACCTTCTGGGAAATTATGTATAGCAATAGCTAAAGCTGTAAAAATCCCTGTGCGTTTTAAAGCTTTAGTATTGATCTGATGTAATTTTTCTCCAGGATGAAATTTCGGAGGATTTTGTCCTTTTTGAGGTAAGGGACAAATTTTTAACTCGCTTAAATCCTTTTTAGGCTCGTGAGGATTGACATCTTCGGGGATTAATTTATCAATCAATAAAGATATTAAAATTCCACCAAAAAAACAAGCCAATCCCAAAAGCTCAGCCCAATGCGAATCATAGTGATTTTTAAAATCTTTAAGTGCAGTGGGTAAAATTTCCATGAAAGAAATATATATCATTACCCCAGCTGAAAAACCAAGTCCTAAAGAAAGCACCCTTAAATCATCTTTTCTAGAAAAAAAGGCTATTATAGAACCTATAGCTGTAGAAAAACCTGCAAAAAGAGTCAGTAGCATTGCGATAAAAATCTGTTCAAAGGTAAATTGCATTAATAATTCTTAACTTCAATAAAATTTCAATATTTTAAATACTTATATTTATAAAAAGTTAACATATGGTAAAAATACAAAAGATATTAAAATTTTTAAGAATATTTTAAAAAAATATAGAATACTATACTAAGTTTTTTATAAATTTTTAAAAGTTAAGGAAAAAATATGAATTTTCGTTCTTTAAATATAAGCACTAAGCTTATTCTATCTGTAGCTATAGGGGTAATTTTAGGCATTATCGTATTAGTTTCAACAGTTTCCATATATATTTCTGAAAATATGGAGAAAGAGGCCAAGGATTCAATATTTTTAGCTTCAAAAAGATACACCAATTATATGGAAGGTATTCTAAATGAAACTGTTGCACTTACAAAAGGAACCGCAACTTCCTTAAATGATATGTTTGAACATAATAATCAAGTTGATGCTGATTTGATTGAAAGCTTAATGAAAAATTTATTTGATAGTAGTTTATATTCAGCTTATACTTTTTTGTATTTAAAAGATACTTCAGTGCTAGGGGATGCTCAAGGAATTGATAAAAGATACACAAGTTCTGATGGTAAAACTTTTGCTATGATTTATTTTGATCAAACCACTGGAAAATCTGGAGGAATAGAAACGATTCAAACGCCAAATAATTTTGGTAATTTAAAGATTATAGAGCAAGTAGAAAAAAACGCTAAATATGGAGATAAAGACAGTTTATTTGTTGGGCCACCAACTAAACTTAACTACGATGGAAAAGATTTTCTAGGTATTAATTTTGGAATGCCTATTTTTAATAATAAAGGTAAATTGATTGGAGTTGCTGGATATACTTTAGATTTTTCTGAAGTTTCTGAAACCATACTTGATCCAAAATTAGATTTTTTTGAAGGGGATTTAAGATTTTTAATGACTGATAAAGGTGTTATTGCCATTCATAAAAATCATAATGCCATTTTAAAAACACTCAATGATATAAATAAAGATCCCTCTGTGGAGTTAGTCAATAACGCTGTTAAAGAACACAAAACTGTTATAATAGATGATTATGTTGCTTCAACTGGAGATTTAAGCTATGCATCCGTTTCATCTTTTAGCACTGCAAATAATTCAAGTTATTGGAGTATGGTTGTAACTGCTCCTAAAAATTCAGTTTTAGCACCTTTAAAGAAACTAGAAATTATTTTTATCGTTATTTCTTTTTTTATACTACTTGTCATATTGATTATAGTTTATGTCTGCGTTAAAAAAATAGTTGGATCTAGAATTCCTGTCATTTTAAAATCTTTAGAAAATTTCTTTCGTTTTTTAAATCACGAAAAACACGAAGTTGATTTAATTTCAATCAAAGCCGATGATGAACTTGGAAAAATGGGCAAAATGATCAACGAAAACATCCTTGCTACTAAAAAAGGTTTAGAACAAGACAATCAAGCTGTTAAAGAGTCAGTTCAAACCGTATCAGTTGTAGAAGGTGGTAATTTAACAGCAAGAATTACTGCTAATCCAAGAAACCCACAACTTATTGAACTTAAAAATGTTCTAAATAAACTTCTTGATGTTTTACAAGCTAGAGTAGGTTCTGATATGAATGTTATTCATAAAATATTTGAAGAATACAAAAGCTTAGATTTTAGAAATAAAATCTCTAATGCTTCAGGAAGTGTTGAATTAACTACTAATGCTTTAGGTGATGAAATAGTTAAAATGCTAAAACAAAGTTCAGACTTTGCTAATGCTTTAGCTAATGAAAGTGGAAAATTACAAACTGCTGTTCAAAGCTTAACCACTTCTTCAAATTCTCAAGCTCAATCTTTAGAAGAAACTGCAGCAGCTTTAGAAGAGATCACTTCTTCTATGCAAAATGTTTCAGTTAAAACTAGTGATGTTATCACTCAATCTGAAGAGATTAAAAATGTTACAGGTAT
>NZ_MJWW01000022.1:0-1064 GCF_001762445.1 Campylobacter sp. BCW_6877
TATACCGAAGAATATTCCAAAGCCCTTTTTGAAGCCGATCGCATATTAAGAAACTCCCCCTACAAAGACTATAAACCCCAATACCTAGATCCTAACTTTTATACAGGACAAAGTTCTACTTTACTTGAATTTAAAGATTGGCAAAGTATATATTTAAAAGATCCTATCAAAGGAGCTATAGCTCCTTGGACTAAAGCAGAAAAAGCTTATTATCATTCTTTAAAAACCAAAAGAGAAAGATATAAATATTTAGCAATAAGAAGTGGATTAAGATCTGTGGTTATAGATATACCCTATGATGCTTATGCTAATGTAGATGAAAAAGGAAGATTGGTTAATGAAGATTATGCCTATATTTACGATGAAGTAAGTTCTCATCGTGGAACATTAAAATCTTATTCTTTCTTTAATGAATGGGAATTGTCTGCTTTACTTTTGGGAAATATTAAAGCTAGTCCCACAGCTGCCGTAGGATTTAAAGCAAGACAACAACAAGCATTGTTTTTACAAGCTCAACTTGGAGATAAAAATGCTTTTAAAAGTTTAGGTTTAGCAGTATTGTGTTCTAATTCTTTTCTTACAGGGCAACATTGGAATAAGCTTAGAGCAAAAATGATTTACGATTTACACGATCATCATTATGAGAGTTTATTAGATGAATTTGGTATGCTTCCTTTTTTAGATGAGATTATAGGAGCAGATTGGACGATTGATTTAAATAAATATGATTTTGCCTATGATGAAGAAGGCAGGATCATTTGGGCTTTATATGATGATATTGAAAAAGGCAAATTAAAAGATCCAAGAGATATAGATTCTACTCCTGAAAGTAGAAATAAATTTGATGATGCTATGGATGGATATAGAAATGGGATGAAAACTAACTTTGATGTAGATACTCCAAATGATTGGAGTGAACAACAAGCTACTTTATTCAAAGATACCCTAGTATTAAGCGCCAAACTAGCAGCCCTCACTCCTCCTCAAGGCTATCCTAATGCCCCTTATTATTTTACACCTGAAAGATTAGAATGGATTTATAAAAGAGGATATTTAGACAAACT